>JBGTCQ010000095.1:0-5249 GCA_041748755.1 Chroococcidiopsidaceae cyanobacterium
TTGGTCCTGATCCAGGTCTTTTGAGTGATGCTTTGCTGGGAATTGTGGCTCAGCGCTTGGTGCGTCGCGTCTGTTCTCACTGTGCAGCATCCTATACTCCTACTGAGGCAGATTTGCGGGTGCTCGGCTTGGAGCGGGAGCAGTTTCGCCCAGAAGGATGGCAGCGGGGTCGGGGTTGCTCTATGTGTTTTAAATCTGGCTACTTGGGGCGGGAGGCGATCGTGGAGGTGCTCGACATTGACGATCGGGTGCGCGAGCTAATTTACGAAGGCACAATGACTCAGTTGCATCGATATCTTAAAGAAATCAACTTTGCCTCATTCCGCGTAGCGGCAATTGAAAAGGTAACAAGCGGATTGACGACAGTGGAAGAAGTTTTGCGCGTGATACCTCGTAGCGCCTTATCCAGCAAGTCTTCAGGTAAAGACTGGACAAGTCAGGTTAAGCAGCTGAGTGTCTTGGAAACGAGAAGGTAAGTGCGTAAGTCAGGGCAGTTTATCAAAACTGTTACCAGCTTCACCCTAGAGAATTTTTGAACATTAGTCCAATAGAAAAAGCCTTGAAACTCTAAAAGTTCTACAGCTTTTTATCTTAGTTAAATGCAAACTTACTCTGAAGAAGCAAAGCCAAGAAAAGCGATAGGTATAGAACAAGGCACTCACTAATGGGGAAAATGATAACCGAAGGCAATGCCTTCGGCAAGCTAGACGCGCTGCGCTAGACTACCCTGCGGGAAGCAAGCTAAGTGAACGCTAACGCACTTATAATAAGAGGGGCGCTCAGAGGGGAATACTCCAAAATTAGGCAGTGAGTGATTACTCTACAGTTTTGCAATCTTGTTGAGTAAACCATATAGCTGCATTGCTATTAGTTCCGTAAATTCATCTCAGCAAAATCTTTTCTTTAGAACAGGCATCTATTGCTCACCACCTGCTCGAAGCTGTGTCGATAGTCGGTAAAATTATCTTGGTCACAAGCACTGAATAAGCAAATTTATTTAAACTTTTGCCTCTAAAGATTTTAGCAGTTCTGTATTTACACCCGATTCGCGAGTCAGGGCAATCTTACCAGTACGGGCAACTTCACATAGACCAAATTTTTGCAATACTTGCACAATAGCAACCATTTTCCCAGGATCGCCTACCACTTCTAGGGTAAGTGAATCCTCAGCTACGTCTACTACTCGCGCTCGGAAAATCTGGGACAGTTCCACAATTTCCGAGCGAGTGGAACTGGTAGCATTAACCTTAAGCAGCATCAATTCTCGCTCTACGCAAGGAATTTCAGTAATGTCCTGCACCTTGAGGACGTTGACTAGCTTGTAGAGTTGTTTGGTAAGTTGTTCAATTACTCGGTCATCGCCGGGAACAACCATTGTAATTCGCGAGACTCCCCCCTGTTCAGCTGGACCAACGGCGAGACTTTCAATGTTGAAGCCGCGACGCGCAAATAAACCAGCAATGCGGGTGAGAACTCCTGCTTCATCTTCCACCAAAACCGAAAGAGTATGTTTCATTTTGCCAACAGAGGCTAGGGTGTTCTCATCTGCGTTAGCGCGAAGGGATTGTCCTCCATCGCATA
Source organism: Chroococcidiopsidaceae cyanobacterium (assembly GCA_041748755.1). Lineage (GTDB taxonomy): Bacteria > Cyanobacteriota > Cyanobacteriia > Cyanobacteriales > Chroococcidiopsidaceae > JAHHHE01. Next base: position 1,582 of record JBGTCQ010000095.1, read on the forward strand.
GTGTGCCGCATGCAAGCGCGTAGTGCTTGTATTTTATCGTGTATGCCGCCTCTCTTAGTTATCAAGCGCTAGTGATTGAAAGGATTAAATAAATATTTTGCTAGGAACTAAACCCTGCTTACCTGTCAAAAATTGTAGTCGGGAGATTGAAATCCAACTCAATTGACAGAAAAAGTAAAAGTATGCAATTGTTGCTGCCAATAAAGCACGGCCTGTCGGTGGACAGAATCTTCGCGTCAGACATACCACTTTAAGAGGATAGTGCCACAGGACTTTTTGCTTCTAAGAAGCTTTAGCTAACCGTAAAGCTCCACAATATATCTCAAGGCTTATCAAGCAGAAAACGTCATATCTTTTCGTAGGCAGATGTTTTTGTTGGGTAAATCAGTTTTAATCAAAGCAAATTGAGCTATTAGCACAAAACACCTATGAGTTGGTTAAAACGACTTTTTGGACTTGAAAAACCTCAAAATGCCCAAGTGAATCCCAGACAACAGCAAGCCTATAGTGCTCAACCAGCGGCTCAGACTGCTGCTACTGAGTCAATTCCGCCAGAACGCATGGGGTTAAGTGGAGAATATGACCAAAGTGGACTGGCAAAGCGAGTTGCACTGGCGTTCGATGAAGACCCAGATTTAGATGATATCGACACGCTCTATGTTGCTCAAACAGGTAGCACTGTAGTTTTAAAAGGCAAAGTTCCCCACAAACAAATTCTTAATAAAATGGTTTCTGTAGCGCAGGCAGTTGATGGTGCAATTGATGTTGAAACTAGCCAAGTAGACATCAGTTAGAATAATTTTCTCAAATCCGCAAACTGAATTTAAAAACTCCGCTTCTAGACAAGGTATTTTCAATAACTCTCTACTAAATACTAGTGGAGGGTTTTTTTGTTGATGGTCAAAGTAGCTAAAGTTCTTTGAAAATAGTTGCCTGTATTTACTACACAACTGAGTCAACCAAGGGCACAATGGAGCCATTAGTGACGATTAACCATTTGTCAATCCAGTCCAAAATTGCCTGATTCACTTCCTCTGGGCATTCATCGTGGGGACAGTGGCCTGCATTATCTAGCTTTAGAAGTTGCAAATTAGGGTTGTATGAAGCAAACTGATGGGCGAATGCTGGGGGAACCATTCGGTCTTGTTGCCCCCAAACCAGAAGCATGGGAATCTTTATGGTTGGTAGCACTACTTTGACACTAGGACCGAATTGAGTGCTGGTCATAGCTTTAAGGATGGCACAAAAGGCTTGAGCAGAACCCCGGTCTTGAGCGGGGCCGACTAAGATATCTATTAGTTCATCGGTGACAGCCTTGGAATTGGCGTAGGCAAGTCCAGCCCAGCGACGTACCATCCCTGGTCGACGCACTACCCGAAACAGAGTTTTGATTAGTATTGGGGAAGCAACGAGGTTTTCAAGCGTTGCTACAGCTGGACGTAAAAATTTAGGAATCATTTCCTCCCGCACTGATGGATCAGGCAGACTAAGCATGACAACACCTTGTACCATATCTGGATGCGCTGCTGCGGCTGCTAAGGAAATTAGTGACCCAATTGAATTACCGACTAAAACCACAGGCTGCCGGATAAATGTAAGCCAGAAGTCGTAGACTTGCTCGACCCAAAGGTTTACTTTATAGCTGACTGAGGCTTTCTCTGAAGCGCCAAAACCCAGCATATCTATGGCATAAACAGTGTGATGTTCGCCGAGAACCGCTAAATTTTGCCGCCAGTGTCCAATTGATGTGCCAAACCCATGCAACAGAATCAGCGGAGTTGTCTTGGATGTTGGCTGCATCGGGCGGATGTAAGTGTAGCGAGTTTGCCAACCGCGCCAAATCCAGTCTCTTTGACTGCCAACCCGTTGCTGCCAGTGCTGGGGTGTAATCACACTTGCCTTCAATTTAGAAATATTTACAAACTTATTTTCTATTTTAGTCAATTTTGCCATTAAGATGGAGGAATTTCACCACCCCTTAGCAGCAAGAAAATTTGCTAGAGTGAATTGCAAGTACAAACACTCGTCATCTGTTTGCCAGCGATTAATAAGGCAAAGAGCAACTTTACTTACGGCTACCAAGCCTTATATAAGCAAATGATGCCCCGTCAAATAATCGCTCAAGCCACAAGTAAAGCTAGGGTTTTAACAAGCAGAGGACAATTGATTATTAATGCCTGTGATTGAAAAAAGAAGAACCCGCGATCTACCCCAAATTAACGAACGAATTCGCTTTCCCACAATTCGGGTCATTGATACTGACGGAGCGCAGCTAGGAATTCTAACCCCGCAAGAGGCTTTGCAACTAGCAGAAGAGAAAGATCTGGACCTAGTGCTGCTCAGTGACAAGGCTGATCCGCCTGTTTGTCGGATTATGGACTACGGCAAATATAAATTTGAGCAGGAGAAGAAAGCGCGGGAAGCCCGGAAGAAACAGCATACCGCTGACGTTAAAGAAGTCAAAATGCGCTATAAGATTGAGGAGCATGACTACCAAGTGCGCGTCAATCAAGCCGAACGCTTTCTCAAAGATGGCGATAAGGTGAAAGCAACTGTGATGTTCCGGGGTCGGGAGATTCAACACAGTGACCTGGCAGAAACTCTGCTCAACCGCATGGCAACCGATTTGCAGCAACTCGGTGAAGTGCAGCAATATCCCAAAAAAGAAGGGAAAAACATGATGATGCTGATTGCCCCGAAGAAATAATCGGGGTTCCTCACAAATTTGGAAGTTAAAGAATCAAGGGCTGAGTATACTTTACTCAGCCCTTGATTAATTTTGGATACGACGAAACTAAAAAATGCTGATCTGCTCAAAGGCACAGCATGATGTGCGCGATCGCACTTGGTTATGAGAATTCTTGTAAAAGTAACTAATAGCGTTTCACGTGAAAACTGCTGTAAATACACCACTGCTCTAGTTTGAAAAATCTTTAATTGATCGCGCTAGATAGAGTCAACCGCCCACGATATTTGATGCTGCTAGCGATCGCTTTTATCGGTGCAGAGGGGAGGGGTGACAGTTCTTGCGTACAATGTTCGGTTTCTGATGGATAATAATCATTTTACTAAACCCCACAGAAACGATGAGTGATTATGTATTCACTGGGAAACTGGTACCAGACCTTGGTGACGTTAACTCTAATACTTCTATATTTTTAGAAAAAGTGCATGCTGTAGAGGCTGGGCTTCAGTTTGACATCATGATTTCAATTTGCAATTCTCAAATATCAGCCACAGTAAAGAATCTAAATGGAAGTTCCGACTTACAGTCATTAAAAAACTATGTAATAGAGACTATCAGGATTTTTGTAGATACATTGAACTACATTCATGGGTGTGGATACGATGTTGAGATAACCACACTTATAGATGTCAACACTGGTCAACAGGTAGTATTTGGCGCTGGTATACCTGAATTGTTTGAAGCTCAAAGTGAGCGTCCATTGGAATCTAAGAAAGTGTCTTCGTTAGCGCTTGAATCGCAACCACTCCGCCGTGCTCTTGCAGATTTGAGAGAAGCTATTAGTTCGACTTTATCCAATTAGGCGGCATAGCACAGTAGGTCAGTCCAACACTCCAACAGCGCCTGCGGCACTTTCACCATTTCGGTTGCACTAGTAGATGTCTGAAAAAGTCGGTGCTTCCAAAGTAGGCAGCGCACCAAT
>JBGTCQ010000096.1:0-4137 GCA_041748755.1 Chroococcidiopsidaceae cyanobacterium
CGGATTTCGGACAACAAGCGGTGTGGTGTTACAAATTGAGGCTGAACAGGGTCAGTACTTCATTCAAGTGCAAGCAAATGGGATGACTAGGCTCAATAGCGCACCCTCGTTGAGTAATGCAGACGTGCTACCACTACGGCAAGTAGACGAGGCGGTGTCAAGGAATGCTATGCCAGATATGCAGCCGATGAAACCAATGAAGCCCATGCCACCGATGCAGATTAGTGATATGGAAATGCGGATGGGTAGCATGGAGATGCGGATGGGGGAACCACTGCGGATGACAGCACCTAAGCAGGGGCAGTTGACCAAGAATTTCTGTTCTCAGTGTGGCAGCAAGGTTGAAATCGGCGATTACTTCTGCTCCTACTGTGGCAACTCCTTAGCACCATCTGAAGACTAAACTACAAAAGTTGAAATGTTGTTATACCTGAGAGTAATGCACTGGAAATGAGCTTTTGCTCAGAAATCAACATTGTCTTTATCTCTTCCGATATTAAACTCAACCTACTTTTAGGCAAACAGCCAATCAAACGAAAACTGACGAGAACTGCGAGAATTGATCCACCGAATAGTTGTGGTAAATTCCTGAAAAAGTCAGAGTATGTCGAGCGGAATTCTCTAGAAGGCAAATTTTAAATGACACTCCCTGAGAAGACGGTGGAGCGGGATTCTTATATGTCCTGCTCAAACATTGTCTCATTGTCAAACACCCTACCATGCTCCTTGGTTCTGATGTAGGTGCGATCGCCAGCTTTGATTAGCGTTAGTGAACTCCCACTGACGCAAGTAGTGCTATCCCATTCCCACTACGGCACCTCAATCGGAATCAAGGCATTCTCAGGGAGATAACTCTTGAAATCCCCTTCATCCGACAGCACCAAAATTAGCTGTAGCGGACAATCGGGTGGCATTTGCAAATCTGCCCACGGTACTGCTACCTCCAAGCAACGATCAATAGCCACCTGAGCGCGACTAAAACGGGGATGCCATTCAAGATGCTCTCCAGCCTCTTGAAACTGAACTGATTGAGTCAGCAAATTAATTTCTAGCTGATGATGAAACATATAGTTCATCGGCGGTGCATCCGGTAAATTCTCCAGAGGCATTGGGCTATTATGCATTGTCCGCTCAGGATAGAACCATAGCAAATTCAGATGCGGTGGGAAATCCCGACCTGGTTGGACACCTGTTTGGAAGTCCAGCCGCAGATAAAAGTTCAGATGGTCTACCCCATACCACAAACGCTGGATAGCACTGCTATTGTGCATTGTTCCCCGCGCTCCCCCTACTTCCAGGCGGCCCGCTTTGTCCCAATCTTGTTCATCACCCATCCCATTAATAACTGGATGAATAAAGCTTTGTGGTCGGTGGTCTGTCTTTACTTCATGTGCCTCTACTGGTTGATATAGATCAGGGGGAATTGGTTCATTCAACGCCTGGTATATGCCACACAGGTGTTCCCGAAACAGCTGGTCAAAGATCGCATCCTGATTTGAGGAGTGACCTTCACCAAACCACCAAAACCAGTCAGAACCCTCTGCAGCATCCAAAGCTTCCCATACTTCCGGATTATTTTCTGCGGTTGCCTCTGGATGATTCGCTAATACAGCCCTTGCCTCTGCCAAGAGATCCCAAGCGCGGTTTTTGGCGGGGTCACCAATCCAGGTCGTGAAACTGCCATCCACCCAAGAACCGCTGTGCAGCTTGTCAGATGGCAGTGTTGCTGTGACTGGGAAAGAGTCAAGAAATTCCGAAACCGTTACAAGTTTGATTTGAGAATGGTCGCTCAGGATTTGATACAAATTTTCTAGGAAAGGCTTGCCATCTTCGGGATAAAATTCCCAGCAATTCTCCCCATCAAGAGCAATAGTAACTAACCAGGGTTGGTCTGGTTGCCTGTGTTTGTGGGATTGAGCGATCGCCTCCAAATGCCCCACCAAATCAGCCGCCGCCCGCTTCGGTTGCATTGAGCCGTAGGTAAAGCCAATCAAATCCGATAAGCGGTGATCTCTAAAAACTATTGCTAGATCACCGTGAGGCGTTTCCAGGCGATAAGGTTGATATAATATCTCCGGTTCCAAGACATTGCCAGCCCCATCTCGGTGGAAAAAGTGCTTCAGCGTCCAACCCAACACTGCTTCATCAGAAACTATCCACTTAAATCCCTGCTGGGCAATGTAGGGCAAAACTTCAGGACTGACCGACTGTTCCGAAGGCCACAACCCACGCGGTTCCTGTCCAAAGCGGTCTTGATATAAATCCCAAGCTTTTCGCAAGTGGCGGGGAATATCTTCAGCCCACTGGAACCGCTGAGCAGGCAAAGTCATCTGAGGCACTGCCACACGACCGGAATTAGTGTCGGCTAGTAAGGGTAATATCGGGTGGGTATAAGGCGTAGTTGTTACCTCTAATTGCCCCGTCGCTTGCATTTGCCGATGTTGGGGAATGATTCGGCTCAAGATCTGCCGCTGTTTGGTATAAATGCGCTGGCGATCGCTTAAGCTAAAATCCCGACCCTGTTTTAACCATGCTTCTATTTCCGGATCATCCCAAAACAACGGGTCAATCCAAGCCAAGTTATGCCAAGCTAATAAGTCGCCGTAATCGGGTAACTGCCAATTTTCTAGGCACCACGCTTGCCCCTTCTCCTGCCGTTGTTGGTACAACTGAGTATAACGAGGATGGGGGTCAATCAGCGTATGGTGATTAGCGTCAAAAAAGTGTTCAATGATGAATTGCTGCTGTTCCCTACTCAGCTGTTCCGTTGGGGTCAAACTTGCTGCCAGATAGGGGTCAAATGCAGTGCCAGCAATGTAATCTTCAAGTTGCAATATCAGAGAGGGAACCAAGTTCACCGTTTGATGCAACTTGGGATAGCGCTCTAGTAGTAGCACTAAATCCAGGTAATCTTTCGTACCATGCAACCGCACCCAAGGTAAGCGATACTGACCAGGGGTAACACTAGTGCCGCGACTTTTGTATAGCGGCTGGTGCTGATGCCAAATAAAAGCAACGTAGAGAGGATGAGACATAGAAATAGTTATGAGTTCTGAATTTTGAGTTCTGAGTTAAGAGTATTTAATTCAAAACTCACAACTCACAACTTAAAACTATTACATGACTTGTTCAACTTCAGCGATTTCAGGAATCATTTCGCGGAGGCGGCGCTCAATACCCATTCTCAGCGTCATTGTTGAACTGGGACAGGAACCACAGGCTCCCTGAAGCCGCAGCTTGACGATTGGGCCGTCGAGTTCGACTAGTTCCACATTGCCCCCATCGGACATCAGGTAAGGGCGCAATTCATCCAAAACTGTTTCCACGTTGTCGTTTGTAAGTTCCATTATTTAAGACCTCTTTCAGTGGCAAGATTTTTATGCGCTTAAGTCTATCCTAGATCCAATTGCTGTTTGGAGAAGGTGTAAGAACCCGACTTACAATTAAACAGCTAATGGTTCAAGCAACTTTACATTAGAAAAATTGAACTCCGTTGTGGTACGTTCGCCGTTTTCATAGGAGCGAACAACTTGGTTGTTCATCACGTAGTAGTTGCCAATTTGCTGGAAAGTATCATTAAAGTTTAGAACTCTGATAACTTCATTCGTTTGCGGATTGCGGAAGACAACATCATAGCGTGTCGAAACATAGCCATTGCCTGTGTCTAAGCTTTCTTGGGTATCAATTACAAAAGCCATTCGACCCATGACGCGGCTTACTTGGCAAATCTCGGTTCCCCGAATTTTGTAATTAGACCCCATCGCATCGCCCTTCACCAAGATTTCTACCGCGCCGGATTCATCGCTTTCACCTAAGCTGAACTCATTTTTCCCATGCGACTGGTCAAACTGCGATCGCTTGCGGTGAGTTACAACATCCCGTAGCTGAGTATAGATACTCTCTTGTTGTTCATCTTCTATCCCAGTGACTTCCACCGTTAGGTCACGGTTAATCCGAATTGTGCCGTTATAAACTTTATCTCCCTGCTTCAATTGCACATCAGCGCTGTAGCCAGGAAAGTTCTCGTCCCAGGTGTAACGATTTTCATAAGCCGCTCGAAATAACTCGCGGGCATTCATTTGGTCTATCATGCAACTCTTTTGATTTCAACTTCTTTACAGTTTAGTCTACAGATTC
>JBGTCQ010000097.1:0-3794 GCA_041748755.1 Chroococcidiopsidaceae cyanobacterium
TGCCAGCAAAGGAACTGAGCAATTTCGGGCGTGTTCCAACCGTGAGCATTCAAGCGAATCACCAGTGCTCGTTGTTTCGTCCGGTGTGGCACTTTGAAATCTGCACAACACAGTTCTTTAAGGGTGCGATCTTCTTCCTCATTCAACTTCGCTCGTATTGGTGCGGGCATTACAATCTGGTTGAACTCGCCTGATTTTATCTTATATTTAATTTGGTTGAACTACTTATCAGTATCTGGTCACACTTTAAATGAAGGCGATTAACTCTTTCCCTCCGGCATCAACGATGGAAAGTAACTAAACTAAATAGGTTGATAAATATTACGTCCAATTAACACTCCGCAACCACGGCCAGATTCCAGTTTTCCTTCTAAACATGACTCCATCGCTATTCTTTTCAATCACAACTTGAAGCGTTTCAGTTGTAAAATCGTATCCTAACTCTGAAGCAATCTTGAGAAACTCTTCTGAGTTAGCTGCCAACTTTAACTTTTGTCGTAAAGATTCATTAGTAGTAGCAGCTTCTAAAAATTTTGTTGCACTTTCTTTAGACATGAAAACTATCCTTTTTGAATTACGTTGTTATTAGTTTTGCTAACAGAAATTAGAAAACCCTCTGTGACAGAGGATTCTTTACGTAGGTGCTGCTAACTTTAAGTGCAGCTTACTTTTTCTTAAATCTAAGGTACTACTTAATAAAGTGCCAATGCTTCTATTGTAGCTTTACTAAAAATTTATACTGCTAAAAACTTACACCAGTATCATCACCAGTCAAGGAAGAGGACAAGGGAATGGGGGGACAAGGGGAGAACCCCACAGGTAAGCCCCTTTGGGGCATCGCGCGTTCTTTGGCAATGCAGCCAGCTATCATGTTGTTCGACGAACCCACGTCAGCACTCGATCCAGAGATGGTGAAAGAAGTGTTGGAAGTGATGAAAGACTTGACTAAGACGGGTATTACAATGGCAATTGTTACCCATGAAATGGGGTTTGCACGAGAAGTTGCTGATCGCATTTTGTTTTTAAATCAAGGGCAACTAGTTGAAGATGCAACGCTAAAAGAGTTTTTTAATAATCCCCAGTGCGAGCCTTCAGAGGCAAGCCCTTTTGGGGCATCGCGCCAAGCAGTTTCTTGAAAAGATGCTGTAATACTGCTAATACTCGCCTGAATAAGAATACTTAGGCATTGCCAATTGAGTGTTTGTTATTGCATTAAAAAATGTAATAATATCAGAACTTTAATATTGGCGTAAATATGAATGACAAAAATGACAAAAGCTATTCTTGGAAGGGTAGCCCGAATGCTGGATTTGTGCTAGCAATTTTGGCAGTAATTGGTGCTTTAGCTGTTGTGATGGTTGGTTTTACTGGGTAAAAGCAATTTATTCCACCTTGCTAGGATGGGATAATTGAGTCGATTAGCTACAGCTAGATTGCTAAATAAAAATCAAACTGAATTAAAGAACGCGATCGCCCAGAGTTCCATTTATATATTCAACCGGAAACAGCAGTACAACTAGCAAATAGCCTCCAAAGGAGCTAAGGACTAGTGATTTAGCTCTTTAGCTCCTTTGCTTTGAGTTAGGTATATTGCTCACCTACATCCAAGTTAAACAGCGTTTGCAGCGTTTGCATTGAGCGCCGTCTTGCCTCAATATCCTGTTGTGATCGCAGTTGTACCATTGGATCGTGAAGGATTTTATTCACAATCCCGCGTGTCAAAGCTTCGATCACTTCCTGGTGTCTTTCGGCAAATTCCGCACCGAGTCGAGACAAAGCTTTTTCCAATTCTTGCTCACGAATCGCTTCTACTTTGTCGCGCAGGCAGCTGATAGTAGAGACAGTCTCAAGCGATCGCCACCAGATTTCAAACGCTTCTACTTCCTCATCTAGGAGTTTTTCTGCTTCCATTGCCATCCGGCGACGGCTAGCATGGTTTTGGGCCACAACTGCCTTCAAGTCATCGACATTAAATGCTTGAATATGCTCCAATTCATTAACATCTCCATGCACATTGCGCGGCACAGAAATATCAAATAGCATCAAAGGACGATTTGGTTCTAGGGCTAATTCGAGTTTGGCTCGATCCAGCAGTGGTTCTGTTGCCGCTGTACTAGTAAACACCAAATCCGACATTGCCATCACTCCCATCATTTCCGAAATCGGATAAAGTTGCAGCTCAATACCCTGAAACTGACTTGCTAATTCCTCCGCCCGTTGCCGAGAGCGATTTAGAATTGAAATTTGCACAGCCCCTTTCGCTAGTAAATGTTGCACCAGCAGCCGAGACATTTTTCCAGCACCAACAATCGTCACTCTACAAGCGGCTAAATTCTGCACTTTCATCTGCGCTAACTCCACAGCAGCTGAACTGATGGAGACTGCCCCCGTACCAATACTGGTTTCTGTGCGAACACGCTTGCCTGCTGTGAGTGCTTGTTTGAACAGCTTGTTGAGGATCAATTTAATGCCGTGATACTGCTGTCCGAGTTTATGAGTTTGTTTTACTTGAGCCAGAATTTGCCCTTCTCCTAACACCAAGCTATCTAACCCAGCTGCCACCCGCATCAGGTGCATCACTGCGTCCTGGTGCAAAAACATAAATAAGTGTTGCCGTAAAGTCAGTATGGGCAACTTACTGTGTTCAGCAAGAAATTGACAAACTTCCCGAATGCCCTGCTCTGTTTCATGAGCAACGATATAAATTTCCAGGCGGTTACAAGTGCTGAGGATAGCTACTTCTTCAATATGAGGGTAGCTCACCAAGTGCGCGATCGCGCTTTCCACCTGCGGTTCTGGAATACTCAGCTTTTCTCTAACTTCTACTGGGGCTGTCTTATGGCTAAGCCCCACAACCACAATATTCATGATTTGTTATTATTCATGAGTTATTAACTATTAATTAGTGATTAGTCATTACTCATTAGTTATTTGTTTTGACTAATCACTAATGACTACTATCGCAGTTGCAGTAATTTCGGTTCATCAAACATATGAATCGTATCCACAAAGCGCGCTGTTCGGGATTGGCTGGAAATGACCAAGCTTTGAGTCCTTGCTCCGCCGCCAAAGAACCGCACACCTTCCATCAATGTTCCAGGGGTAATGCCACAAGCCGCAAAGAGGACTGTATTGCCATTAGCCAATTCTTCGGCAGTATAAACCTTATCTGGATTGTCAATGCCCATTTCCTTAAGCCGTGCCAGATTGCTTTCTTTGCTTTCCCCAATCAAACCTGTTTTCACTACTTCTGGATCATAGATCAATTGACCTTGGAAGTGTCCACCCAAGCAGCGCAGCGCAGCAGCTGAAATTACGCCTTCTGGTGCTGCACCAATGCCCATCAGTGCATGAATATTGGTGCCGGAAAACGCACAGGAAATTGCAGCGCTAACGTCACCATCACTGATCAGGCGCACTCTAGCTCCAGCTTGACGGATTTCTTGAATTAGGTCTTTGTGTCGTGGTCGATCCATCACTACCACGACCAATTCCTCAATGCTACGATTTAGACACTCGGAGAGAATCTTCAGGTTTTGGGTAGCAGACTTGTTAATATCAACATGACCTCGTGCCAGTGGTGGCGCTGCCAGCTTGTTCATATAAAAGTCAGGCGCTGCGAATAAGCCACCTTTTTCCGCGATCGCCAACACAGCCATTGAACCATTTTGACCGTAGGCGACGAGGTTAGTGCCTTCGCAGGGGTCAACGGCAATATCAATCTCTATTAATTCATCAGGGTTGCAGAAAGCCTTGGCATCATCGCGGGTACAGATCCCGACTTCTTCCCCGAT
>JBGTCQ010000098.1:0-16735 GCA_041748755.1 Chroococcidiopsidaceae cyanobacterium
GGTTCGTCACGGTCAAAGCACCTGGAATGCAGCTAACCGATTTAGTGGTTGGGTTGATGTGCCACTCAATCATGTCGGTCGCCAAGAAGCGATGGAAGCAGCAAAGAAAATCAGTCCTTATCAGATTGATGTCTGTTTCACCAGTTTACTCGTCCGAGCGCTGGAAACAACTGCCATCTGTCTAACCGAGTATGAAGGGACTAACGATGGTAAAAGCCCCGTTTTCAAACACGATGCTGATGACCCAAATTGGCATGGTTGGGACAAATATGAGGGCAACAAGAGCGAGGAAATTCCCATTTTCACTAATCCAGCTTTAGACGAGCGCCACTACGGTGACTTACAGGGATTTAACAAAGCCGAGATGGCAGAGGAGGTAGGTAAAGACATTGTCCACGAGTGGCGACGCTCTTTTTCAGTCCGACCACCAGGAGGAGAGAGTCTGGAGGACACCGCCGCTAGAACAATTCCATTTTTTCAAAATCGGATTCTACCCCACCTCAAGCAGGGTGAGAACGTTCTGGTTTCCGCTCACGGCAACTCCCTACGTTCCATCATTATGTATCTCGATAAACTCAACGAAGAGGAAGTTCCCAACCTCGAACTTGCAACAGGTATCCCCATTATCTACGACATCAACGAGGAGGGGAAAGTCACCGATAAAGTTATTTTAGAATAAATATGTTGGTTCCCTATGCGTAAAACTAAGATTGTCTGCACCCTCGGTCCTGCCTGTTCCGATCACGATACTATCAAAGCGATGGTAGAAGCGGGGATGGATGTGGCAAGGCTGAATTTTTCCCATGAGGATAGTGAAGCTCATTTAAAGAGGATTCATCTGATCCGCCAGGTTTCCTCGGAACTAAACCGCCCAATTGCTATTTTGCAAGATTTGCAAGGTCCCAAGATTCGCGTCGGAGAGATGGTAGATGATGTCGTCTTGCAAGCTGGTGAGAAAACTGCGATCGCTATGGAAGACGTAATAGGTACAGCTACACGATTTAGTTCCACCTATCAAGGTTTGGCAGGGGATGTCAAAGAAGGCGACCCTATCTTGATCAATGATGGCTTAATCAAACTCCGCGTGGATCGGATCGCAGATAACGATATCCACGCAACTGTGATTTACGGTGGTTCGTTGAAAAGCCATAAAGGTATCAATCTCAGTCAATCCTCGATCTCTACCCCCACCCTGACTGAAAAGGATATTCAGGACTTAAAGTTGGGATTGGCTCAAGAAGTAGATTATGTTGCTCTCTCTTTTGTTCAAGAAGCTGGGGAACTTAAGCGGTTAAGAGATGTGATGGCAGGTCAAGACACAAAGGTTCATGTCATCGCTAAAGTCGAGCGCCACGAAGCATTAGACGATTTAGAAGGGATCGTGGCTGCTGCCGATGTTATTATGGTGGCACGGGGGGACTTAGGCGTGGAAATTCCTTTAGAACAAGTCCCGTTAATTCAAAAGCGCCTGATTCAAACTTGTCACGAACACCTCAAGCCTGCGATCGTTGCCACCCAGATGCTGGAGTCGATGATCCAAAACCCCCAACCCACCCGCGCTGAGGTTTCTGACATTGCCAATGCCATCTGGGACGGTGCGGACGCTATCATGCTTTCAGGCGAGACGGCAATAGGTCGTTACCCAGTAGAAGCAGTCAAGATTATGGCTCGCATTGCCCAGACAGTAGAGGAGGCAGGTTTAGCTTCATTTCCCTATTTCATTGATGGTGGGGTGAAAGAATATCATATCCCCAGCGCTGTAGGTCACGCAGCCTGTCAATTGGCAAACAATCTCAAAGCACGGGCAATTATTTGCTTCACGCAGAACGGTTTTACTGCGCGAATTCTCTCTAAATACCGCCAGTCGATCCCAATTATTGCCGTTACAACCACCGAGTCTGTCCAAAGGCGGCTAGCTCTCTATTGGGGTGTTTGGTCTTTGTTGCTTCAAGAGGTTTCTAACACTGACGAAATGATTGCTAGAGTGGAACAAGCAGCTGTCGATCGCGGACTCGTCGGTGCAGGAGATATGGTTGTTATTACCGCTGGTTTACCCCTAGCGATTACAGGAATTACCAACTTAATCAAGGCACACCGGATTGGTGAGCCAGTGCTGTAGATGATTGAACGAGCTACCGATCGTCCCCTTTCCATACACATAAAGTTTTTACACATTGCGCTAGGGTCTTTAAGAGAACTAGATACACAATTAATCATTGCTAAAGAAGTATATTTAGCTGAGAAAAATCTTTTCAATTACTTATTAAATGAAGTGGAGGAAATGCAAAGTCTATTAGTTGCTACCTTAAACGAACTTACAAATTACCTAGCGTAGAAAAGCCGATTAGATTGCCACGAGAAATTTACCCAGCAATTTTTACAGGTGAAATCAAGAACTGTGTGAATTCTTGCTGAAAGCAAGGTGGGGTGGGTTGGATAAGTTTACCAAAGACGGCGAAGAGCATCGGCGAATGGCTGCTTGGAAACGGAAACTAGACTGGGATGTATGAACGATGAAGAACGCATCGGTTTTGTTGATGACATCGAGCATGAAGACAGACAGTGTTCTTGATAGTTGTTTTCGTCGACACCAATATCCTAATTTCCGCAGTCCTCTCGCAGCGCAGTAGTCCCTATCGCTGTCTGGAACTAGCTAAACAGGGTAGGGTGCAATCAGTGACTTGCGAGGATATTCTTGAGGAGTTTGAGGAGAAACTTCAAGGTAAGGTTGCTTATTCTTCGGAATTTGCTCAAGCTAGAGATCAGGAAATACTCAAGTACTCTCGCTTAGTGACAATTAGTAACACTCTTGATATGATCACCACTGAGCCTGAGAATAACATGATTTTAGAATGTGCTGTTGTTGGCAGTGCAACTCATATTGTCACAGGTGATAAACGTCAGTTGTTACCACTAAGAATTTATCAAGGCATTTCTATCATCAGTGCAGCAGATTTCCTTATATTAGTTTCCCCTGCTTAATTCTATGTATAGTTAACCCTTAACAATACCAATAATTCTACGATGATGAGCAACTAGGATAATATTAAAGCAATCTACTAGCCAGGTGGAATATGGCAAATCCTCTGCGTCGCTTGAAATTTCTGCCTTGGCGATCGCTACTCCAAGTTGCTACCCTCACTACTCTTATTGTTGTAGTCCTAGAATTCTTACTAACGTTAGCTTTTATCCAATTTCCTGTAATTAAGAGCACACTATCTTTTATGTATGCAGGTTCATTGGGTTTATTAATAACCTTTGCTACAGCAATTGGTGTAGGGGCAATAGCTGTTTACATACTTGAGCGATTCTATCAACAAGTTATCATTAATAGTGCCAGTTTATGGGCATTAATTCTGTGCTTAGCCCTACTCTTTCTTTTAAAGTCCCTTATACCTCTAATGCCTATTCTAATAAGTTTGGATCAAACTCAATTAATAGGAATTATTCTTGGTGTCTTTTGGAAAGGTCGTCCATACTGGCGATAGCTTAAAATCTACATTCAATTGGTAATAAGACGACGATACCGCGCCTGAATTACCATATAAATTCCGTATGCAACCAACCCGACTGCAACAATACCTAAAAGCCAAGGAATATAAGGCTGTTGTTCTAGTGCCTGTAACGCCTCACCCAAGCCTCGCGCTTTACTAGCATCAGATTGACGTGCAGCCTGAATTAAGAAAAAGCCAATAACGCAGAATACTATACCCCGCGCTGCTAAACCAAATCTGCCAATGCCCGTCACCCACTTTTTCTCTGTGCCACTCAACTGATTTAAATCGAGTTCTTTCCGAAATTTAGCGGTAAAAGCTTGATAAAACTGATAGAAACCTAAACCAATTATAAACGCGGCAACTGTTCCTACTAGCCATTGACCAAAGGGTTGTGCAAGTAACCTGGCTGTCGCATCTTCGGTTGAATTACTATTACCATCACTGCCTGATCCCAGAACAATTTTAACAGCACTTAAGGCTAAACTAGCGTAAATCAAGCCGTTGCCTGCATAACCGAGACGCTGTGCTAAACCTTTAGCATCTGTGCCTTTATTTTCAGGGTCTTTAATTGCTTGGACAAAGCGCCAAAGTACATATCCCAGCAAACCGATCGCAACTAAACTAAGTAAAACCTTGCCAAATGGCTGAGTTACAATTGTACTGAGAGCGCCTTGCGTATCTGTCGTTTTTCCACCCGCACTAACAGCTGCTTGTGCTGCCAGTAATCCCACAATGCCGTAAACGACTCCTTTTGCAGCATAACCAAATCGTGCCAATGGTTCAACCCATTCTGAAGGGTGTTGTACTGCTTGTTTATTCATGGTAATTGAGTGGAATTGGATTAAGGCTATAGAAGTGAAAATGTTTTGAGATAGTGTTTTAATAGTTTCATCTACCTAAGTAGGTAAGTTTTATTTTATTAATTCTACGTGCATTTTTACCTTCATGGCAATGCTTTGTGTCAATAGTTGTTTTTACGTTAAGTATTTAAAATATCTGTCACCGCTGATATTTTCTTGCGTTTTGTACTACTTGAGGAGCATTAACTATGTCTGTACTATCCGGTTCTTGGAAGCACGAATATATCACGACAAATGGAGTTAAGCTGCACTATGTAACTCAGGGATCAGGGTCCTTGATGGTAATGCTGCACGGGTTTCCTGAGTTTTGGTACTCGTGGCGGCATCAAATACCAGAATTTGCCAAAGATTTTAAAGTTGTTGCCGTTGACTTGCGTGGCTACAACGAAAGCGATAAGCCCTCAGCACAATCAGCTTACGTGATGGCTGAGTTTATCAAAGATGTTGAGGGCGTAATTAAGGGATTGGGATACGAAAAATGTGTCTTGGTTGGACATGATTGGGGAGGTGCGATCGCCTGGAGTTTTGCCTACACTCACCCCGAAATGGTAGAGCGCTTAATTGTACTGAATATGCCTCACCCCGCTAAATTTGCCCAAGGGTTACGCACGCCACAACAATTGCTACGTAGCGCTTATATTTTCTTCTTTCAGCTACCATTGCTACCAGAATTACTTCTACAGTCCTCAGACTATCAAGCAATTGAAACCGCTTTCAAGCCTATGGCTGTTAACAAGAGCGCCTTTACGCAGGCAGATATTGATGCCTACAAGGATGCCGCGGCAAAACGCGGTGCCTTGACTGCGATGCTGAACTATTACCGCAATGTTTGGCAACAGGGGCTTTTGAATTACAACTGGGGCATTCTGGAAGTTCCAACACTGATGATTTGGGGAGAGAACGATACAGCGCTGGGTATGGAACTAACCTACAGGACAGAAACGTATGTGAGAGATTTTCAGATCAAGTACATTCCGAACTGTAATCACTGGGTACAGGAAGAGCAACCCCAACTGGTAAGTCAGTATATGCGAGAGTTTTTAGCACAGCTTGTTAAATAAACTCGCCTGATTTTTGGTTAGTCCAAAGCAGGCGGACTTAGTTTGTATAGCCGCAAATTCCATTCGCTGAGGCTTGGTGTTGATGGCAAGCGGAGAGCCTTACTGGCATAACTGGCGATCGCACTGCCAAACTAAGAGCGTTGACCCGTAACAATGTAGGCTACTCTTTGACCTATGTTAGTGGCATGGTCAGCCATCCGTTCTAGGTGACGAATCGCCAATGCTAGCAAGATAATCGGCTCCACTACACCTTTGATATCCCGTTCTGTAGCCAGGGTTTGGTAAAGTGTTTTATAGGCAGTATCTACAGTATCATCCAGTTGCTTCACAGCTCGCCCAGCCCCGGCATCTAAATCTGCTAATGCTACTAAGCTTGCTGCCAGCATTGCTTGGGCATGATGAGCCATTACTTCAATTTGAGGTACACATGGATGAGCTGGATAAGGAAAGAGTTTAATTGCAATCTCAGCCAAATCCTCGGCATAATCTCCAATGCGCTCTAAGTCCCGCACCAGTTGCATAAAGGCACTTAACAAGCGTAAATCTTTAGCTACCGGCGCTTCTAGAGTTATTAGAGCGGCACACTCTAACTCAATGTGCCGATAAAAATGATCAATCTTTTTATCTAGTAAAGGAATTTCTTGAGCTGCTACTAAGTTACGAGCAAATAACGCTTGGTTGCTTAGACGAAACGATTGTTCCACCAGGGCTCCCATGCGTAAAATATCGCGTTCTAAGCGCCTGAGGCGACGTTCAAAATGAGTACGTTCAGAATTTGAATTGGAAACAGCTAGATTCACCCTTTGATTCTAAGTATAAGTTCAAATAAATTAAAGACAATGGCATTACACATTAAGAGAATAATACAGTGAGGGCAATTTTACTGTACGTGATCAAGCTCACATTCTAACTTAACAAAAATTACACGAAGATGAGCGCGGCAATCAAGCATCTCCAATGAAATTACTACTTGGCGGTGCAACGCTATATTCATATATAGTCCAAGGCTAAATATTTTATGTTTGGTTAATCTTAACAACTCACATAAGATAATTGCTAAAGTTTTGTCCAACTTCTAAGTAAGTTGAAAGATAAAACTTAAGATGAGCAAGGATTTTAGCTGTTTTTGTAAGACTCGTGCTGATGTAGAACAGCTAAACAGTGGAATGAATTTGCCAAGCAGTTAATATGTATTCAAGCATACAGAATATTATTAAAAGTTCCTTGAGAAATCGCAACTTCTCTGAGTTATTCCTAATAGGCAGCTACAGAAGAGTAGAGATTTTCATCTATAAAATAACGTTGTAATGACGCTATTCAACTACGTGCGTTTATAGTCTTAGTTACTAAAATCTGCCATTGACTCAGGCAATTCAACCTGTAACCACGCGCCACCAGTGTCGGGATGATTCATAGCTTTGACTGAGCCGCTGTGAGCAAGAACAATTTGGCGGACGATCGCTAAACCCAAACCACTACCAGTACTTACGGGTGATGAGACGGAATTGCTCAAAGACGGTGATTGCCTTGCTCGTGCTGGATCTCCTCGGTAAAGTCGCTCAAAAACGTGTGGTAAATCTGAGTTGAGGAAACCAGGGCCAGAGTCAATGATATTAATTTGAACATGCTTCCTGGCCCCGGCGGTAGAAAGCAAATTAACTGCGATAGTGATAGTTCCTGCGGGGGGGCTATATTTAATGCTATTGTCAAGCAAATTGAGAAATACTCGATAAAAGTGGAATTGATCTACCCTGAGCCACACAGTTTCAGGCTCTGAATAACTAAGACTTAGGTGCTTTTGCACAGCCAACGGTTCTAGTGTTTGCCAGACTGAGTGAATCAGCGATCGCACTTCAACAGGTTGAAGATCTAATTGTTTGTTGGGATTTGCTTCTAGCTGACTGAGTTCCAGCCAGTTTTGCACCAGGTTAATTAGCCGCTCAACTTCAGGCACAAGGCGATCAACCCAGCGACGCATTGGAGGCTCTAACTGCTCCTGCAAGGTTTCCACTACTAACCGGATCGAGGTCAGTGGGGTTCTAAGTTCATGAGCTAAATCGGAAACCCAGCGATCGCGGGTTTGAGAAAGGTCAACTAGAGGTTGCCGATTTTCGATGAATACCCCAACTTGCGCCTCTGGTAAAGGCCAGCTAGACGCTTGTAAAGTCAGTGCTTGTACGCCAACCATCGCTGCCGCATCTTTATAAGCCGGATGAAACACCCATTCTCGCACCACTGGCTGCTGCTGCTCACGAGTTTGCTCAATTAACTGGTCAAGTTCATAAGAGCGCACCAACTCTAGCAGCAAGCGCACTTGTCCTGGCTCCCATCTTTGCAAACCCAACAGCTGCCGCGCCTGCTCGTTGCACCACAGCAGCTGATTTTCTTCATCGACCTGCAAATATCCTACTGGTGCAACATCAAGCAGTTCTGCGTAGGTTTGCAGTTGCTCTTTCAGTTGTTGCTGGTGCTGCTGTTGTAAGACAATTTCTCGGCGCAAACGCGGAATGATGCCTAGAGAGATTTCCGAGGAGTCGCTCTGAAATGACCGGAGTAAATGTAGCATTTTATGACGAAATTGGGTATATTGCCAAAGCCAAAACCCAATTCCGATCATCAGTCCCAGAAAAAATCCAAGCACAGCCATTAAAAGCTATCAGCTAAGCAGTTTTAGATTTAGCATTGACCGATAATCCCTCTATCAACGCCTCTAACCAAATCTATAACCAAACCCGCGTACAGTGACAATGTATTCCGGGTGGCTGGGGTCTAACTCTAATTTTTCCCGCAACCAGCGGATGTGAACATCTACAGTTTTACTATCCCCTACAAAATCTACTCCCCAGACTTGATCTAGCAAGTGTTCTCGTGACCAAACTCGGCGGGGATGATTCAGAAATAGCTCCAGCAGGCGGAATTCCTTCGGTGAAAGGTTGACTTCCTGCCCTCGGACGATGACGCGACACTCTTGAGCATAGAGGGTGATCTCTTTAAACTGTAACATCGCTAGCTGAGGCATACCAACCAAGCGCTGGCGGCGCAACAAGGCGCGACAACGGGCAATCAATTCCCGCATACTGAAGGGTTTGGTGAGGTAGTCATCGGCTCCCACTTCCAACCCCAAAACACGGTCCGTTTCGCTCCCCTTGGCGCTGAGAATCAATATCGGTAATGGGTTTCCTTGATGCCGGAGTAAGCGGCAGATATCCAATCCATTGATTTGAGGTAGCATCAAATCCAGAATTAACAGGTCAAAAGGCTCACCTACTGTAGGTTCAGCCTGGAGCAACGCCAAAGCCGTTCGTCCATCAGCGGCAGTTGCGATCGCGTAACCTTCAGCTTCCATTGCCAGAACGACCATATCCCGAATCAGTTCTTCATCTTCTACTACCAGAATGCGGCTCATTTGCCCAATTTCTGCCCTGGGAGGACGCTTGGTTAATTCAAGAGTAAACATGAATGAAAATTTTTGCCTATTGCTGCGTCATCTGTTCTGATGGCATCCGAAATTCTTTGGCTTCAGCCATCGAAACACAGATACTCTACCTTGACAATCCCACATTAAGGTGAGTATATTCAATAGTACATTTGTTCTACATTGCAGTACAAAAGCAACTATTTTCACTACATTACTTTTCGCTACCGTACTAAGCGAATGTAGAAAATCCTAAATCTGGTGGGACATCTTGTAAACGCCCTTGACCGATCGCTTGCAAAGCTTGCTTAAGAGAAATATCGCCAGTATAGAGGGCGCGACCCACAATTGCACCAGTAACGCCCAAAGATTCAAGCGATAGCAGACTTAAAAGATCAGTTATAGAACTAACACCACCAGAGGCGATTACGGGAATTGATAATTCTGCTGCGAGTTCTCGCAATGCATCTAAATTTGGTCCTTGAAGTGTGCCATCACGGTGGATATCAGTATAAATAATGGCTGCGGCTCCCAATTCTTGCATTTGTTGAGCTAGCTTAGTTGCTAAAACTTCAGTTGTTTCCAGCCAACCGCGAGTTGCCACTCGTCCATTGCGAGCATCAATGCCGACAACGATCTGTTCTGGAAATTCCTGGCACAACTCTGCTACTAGCTGGGGTTGCTCTACAGCAATAGTTCCCAAAATTACCCGCTGCACACCCAGATCCAGCAATTGGAAGATGCTGGTGCGCTCGCGCAACCCACCCCCAACTTGAATCGGTACAGACACCGCTTGGGCGATCGCCTCAATTGCCTGGAGATTTACCAATTTACCAGTCTTCGCCCCGTCGAGGTCTACAATGTGCAATAAGCTAGCTCCCTGCTCCACCCAAAGTCTGGCAACATCAGCTGGGTTTTCATTAAAGACTTGCGATCGCTCATAGTCTCCTTGATAAAGGCGCACACACCGACCTTCCAGTAAATCTATCGCTGGAATGACATCCATTTAAGTTTTCCTTTGAATAATCGCTTGTCTAAAGCCCAGCACTACCAAAATATTAGAGAGTGTCAAAAAAAATTCGGCTGAACCATGCAGCCAATCGATATTCGCCAGAGACTGACCATAATGAACTTGGGCATAAATTCCAGATGGGATAGTAACAGCAACAAAAACCAGTGTGCAGTAGAACCCAATCAATGCCAAACGCGGCGTTTGCTTAACTTGGGTGAGAAACCACAAAAAACCCAAATAGGGGAAGAGGGATAAAGCAAAAAGAGCTTCTTTAGTCATTGCCCCGATTCTTTCAAAGTTGGAGAAACGCGCTCATCCTGACTATCTTGCTGCTCATTCCCAGGCTGGCTAGAACGCCAGATCCACCAACCAGCTGCCAAAAGAGTGAAATTACCAACGAGCGTCATCGTAGCTTGGAGTGTAACTAGCCATTCTATAGATTCAGCATTATCAAAAAAGTGCCAAGTACAGGCACACATAGCGCTAACAAGAGCCGGAAGCATAGCGAGAGATAAAGCCCACCAAGCGCGGTTATGACTAACTTCACCGTAAATCCAGATTAACCAAATGGCGGCAATCCACTCAATAACACTAGAAACATGAATAATCCAGGTAGGAATTGAAAGCGCGTGCATACAGGAAGGGGCTAGGGGCTAGGGGCTAGGAGAATAGCCGCTAAAAAGACTAACTTGAGACAATTTATATAGATGCTTTCTTATGCTATGGCCCAGATTTAATTAACGGATGCTTTCTTCAGATAAAGTTTTGATTAGGAGTACACCAAGAGGAGAAAAGTGTGGGGCAACTCCGAGCGGTTTTGTGTGGCTACTACGGTAAAGGAAACGGTGGCGATGAGGCTTTGTTGGCAACGCTATTACAGATGCTACCGACTAATGTGACACCTCTGGTTTTATCTGGCAACCCAGATGAGACACGTGATCGCTACGGTGTTAAGACATGCAATCGCATGGCTGCTTTACAAGTTCTCCAAGCGCTACGTCAATCGGATGTATTTATTTGGGGTGGGGGTAGCTTAATCCAAGATGCTACAAGTGCTGTTAGCCCACTTTACTATGGAGGACTGATGGCACTAGCTCAACAACTGGGGCTAAAAACTATTGCTTGGGCGCAGGGAATTGGTCCTCTAAAGCGTCCTTTTACTCGCTCTTTAGCACGGCGGACGTTTGCTGGGTGTACAGCTGTAAGTGTACGCGATCGCGGTTCTGCGACAATTTTAGCCGATTGGCAAATTTCTTCTACCCTAGCTCCCGATCCAGTTTGGGCATTAGAGGCAACCCCTGTGCCTGGACTTTGGGATTTACCCGCTCCTAGAGTTGCTGTAACGTTGCGATCGCATCCTCAACTAACTGCAACTCGGATTGCAAACTTCACACGCGCTTTGATTGGTTTTCAAAAAGCAACGCAAACCTGCATTTTGCTAGTGCCATTTCAGCATCAAGATTTAGCGATCGCTCAGGCAATTCAACCCCAGTTGCCTGGTGCAAATCAAATTCTGGTTCTCGAAGATCCACAAGCTTTAAAAGGTGTATTTCGAGGTGTAGAAATGGCTATTGGGATGCGTTACCACAGTTTAATTATGGCTGCTGCTGAGGGCTGTCGCTGTTTTGCCCTTAGTTACGATCCCAAGGTGAGCAAGTTGATGCAAGACCTAGAAATGCCTGGATGGGATTTAAACCAGCTACCAGAAGATCCTAACTCGATCTCTCAGACATGGATAGAGCATTACGCCAATGGCGAAGCCCTCACTCCAGAGCAAATTCAATCTTTGGTAGATCGGGCGTTGATTCACCGGGACTTATTGAGTGAAGCTTTATCTACCAATTAAATATATTTACAGAAGTTGGGGTCAGGGGAAGAGAAAAAACTAGCCCCGTCATCTGTCGTTCGCGTAAATCCACTAAATACTATAACGCCCCTAGATGAGTCTCTAGAGGCGTTACAGCTATTGATAAAGCTTTCGTTTTAGTTATTGCCTGTATATGTTTATAGCTTAACTAATCAAAATGTAAATAAGTATGAAGATTCTGTAAAGATAGCCTGAAAAAGTGTGAAGTAAGTGTTAAGCTGCGCCGCATGTTTGGATTTCACGTTTCAGTCACTGGATTTCGGCTGTCAACTATGACTTAAGGCTTACCTAAAAATTGTCAAGCTCATGCCTTTAAGCTCGTTGCCGAAACCCGATTAGCTGGGTTTTGTGCTGACAATGCCTGACCATTGGACTTTTTTGAGTTTGTCACGGCGGTAAGAAAAAAAATGTTCTGGTTCTTGGTAAGTGCAGTGAGGAGCGATCGCCACTTGATAGTCACTAATGCCCATCTGCTCCAACTGTAGGGCAATTACCCGCCGGATATCTAAGCGTACCCGTCCTGGCTGGGGATCTGCTGATACAGGTGAATTAGGTAACTGAGATAAACTTTTAAGCATCGCTTCAGCTGATTCTAGTGGGATAATACTAGCTCCGACTTCAGCTGCTACTTGATTCGATACTTGGTAGACAGATCCTGCGATCGCCGGACCCATAGCAATTCGCAAATCTTGAATCTTGCTGCCTTGACTTTGAAGTCGGGCGATCGCTTGCGGCACAATTTTCGCAGCTGTCCCCCGCCACCCAGCATGAACCGCTGCAACTTGTCCACTCGCAAAGTCAGCAATTAGCACGGGTGTGCAATCAGCACTCGCTACCCACACTGCTTGCTCCGCCTGTTCAGTAATTAAACCATCTGCCTCCGCTAGAAATTGCGCCTCAGCGACGCTAAGTGGTGAAGGTAGATAATTCTCCTGAGTCTTGATTTCAGATGGATTGAGAACAATATTGCCGTGTACTTGTTTTACTCTATAAACCTCAGTATCAGGTTGCAGCACCTTGGCTAACTCCAACGGAGAACGCGGCCAAAACTGCTGGGTAAAAAAGCCATGACAAGGTTCTAGGATACTGCACGTTAAGTAGGGTAAGCCTGACCAAGTGTGCCACTGCCAAGTATGCATGGATAGAAACCTGGTAAAACTAAGTGAATTAATGGTAACTTGAGCAACTGTATTTGGGTTTGAAGGTGTGGCATTGGATCGGCAACGGTTAGAAACAATTTTGGCAGAAGCACAAGCTGTTGATGCATCGTCCCTGCCGTTTTCTACTCATCTTTATGAAACCCTGCCTTCGACTAACCAGAAACTCTGGAACCTGCTCGATGCAGGAGCTAAACCTGGAACCGTTGTTATTGCCACTCAGCAAACAGCTGGGCGAGGACAGTGGGGTCGTCAGTGGTCTTCTCCTGTTGGGGGATTGTACCTTTCTGTAGCGATTTCTCCTAACTTGCCAGCTCAACAAAGCTACCAGCTAACTCTGTGTAGTGCCTGGGGAATTGCTACAGCATTGCGCGATCGCGGTATTCCAGTTTACCTGAAATGGCCCAATGACTTGATACTTTACGGAAGACAAGGCGTGGAGGGAACCTCCGGCGTGAGCAATCCCGCCGTCGCACGGCGGGATGCTTTGATCACGTCGCAACTTCCTCACGAACGTAAACTGGGCGGTATTCTAACTGAAACCAAAGTACAGCAAGGACGAATTACTAAAGCGATCGTGGGTGTGGGCATTAACTGGGCAAACCCAGTACCCGAAAGCGGCATCAATCTGCAATCCTTACTAGATCAGCCTGGGGGAACGATTACCTCGCTAGAAATGCTGGCGGCTATAACTTTAATCGGAATAGCATTTGGTAATCAGCGATCACTTGCAGGAATAGATACCCTGCTACCAGATTACGAAAAGCTACTAATAAACATAGGTCGTTCAGTCTGCGTTGATGGTCGTTCCGGGATAATTGTAGGCATTACTTCCACGGGCGATTTACGGGTTCGCCTTTGTTCTATGATTGACGTTAACTCAGTAGCTGCTCCAGAAGTTTACCTCAAGCCCGGTACAATCAGTCTGGGCTATATTTAATTGTTTGGCGGATATAGATACAGATAGATACAGTTTGTCTAAAAAATCAATTGGAACAACAAGTATAATTTCTTGTCAAGGCAAACCAGAAACAGAGAGAAAAAATGACCCAGCGAACTGATGCCTACACAATTTTACGCCGCTTTTGGCCGCGTTTGCTAGTACAAAGCCTAAGTTGTATTGGTGTATTAAGCCTCCTCAGTAGCAACCTGGTATTTGCCCAAACCAAGATACCGGACGCAGTTGTTGTACCCACCAAGATTGAATCGAAACCCCCAGCCGCCGCGCCAGTGGTATCTGTTCCTGATATACCTCAAATCGCTCCGGCTCCAGCCAAAATAGAGCGATTGAAGTCAAATTCCAATTCTCCGGCTCCAAGAGCAATCAGGCAAAAGCTAGCGCCAACGCTTGTTCCAGTCAGACGCGAACGACCTGCTCCACGGTTATCGGTTCCCACCCGCGCGGTTGCCCAACCTCCGAGGAATTTACCCAAAACAGTCCAAGCACAACCTACACGAAACTTAAAGAAAGCTGCCACTAATTCCACCACAAATTATAACGGCGCTTATATTGACCCTACTGAGTACAGGATTGGGGCTACGAGGGGCTATGAAGCACCGAGTTCGGTGGTGCTATCAGAGCGATCAACGGGGTGTAAAGCCGTTCTGCGACAAGGGCAAGGGCTGTCAGGTAGTCTTTGTGGTACTACACAGCCGCGCAGGCGAGTTGCTATTAGAGGTACTCAGCCCATCAATACCGTCCGATCCCGTTCTCAAACGCCTAGTAGTTGGGTCCAAGGCATTACTAAATCTGGAATTTCCCCAGTTCGGGTAACTCCAATCAGTACCAGCAGTAACAGATTTCGCGCTAATAAAAGGACATTTTTTCAAGGTGAGATTGCCTCTGGCAGTGCTGTGGCGACTCGCAGTGGAATATACTACAACCGCACGCCGCGCCCCGCCGTCGGTAGTGCTAACAGTCTGATGTTTCCGCTTACCGTTCCGGCTCCGATTACTTCACTTTTTGGCTGGCGAATTCATCCAATTACGGGTAATCGCCGTTTTCACTCTGGGACTGACTTCGGTGCATCTTTGGGGACACCAGTTTTGGCGGCTGATGCTGGCAATGTAGCGATCGCCGACTTTTTGGGCGGTTATGGCTTGACTATTGTCTTGGAACACGAAAAATCTACGCAACAAACCCTCTATGGTCACCTGTCAGAAATCTTTGTCCAATCTGGTGAGTGGGTGGAACAGGGAGCAGTTATTGGGCGTGTTGGCAGCACTGGCAATTCTACTGGACCCCACCTCCACTTTGAAACTCGCGCCTTGACACCTGAAGGTTGGGTTGCCGCTGACCCTGGCATTCAACTGGAGGATGCTCTAGCTAAGTTGGTAGAATCTTTACGTGTTGCTCAGTTAAACCAGGAACCAGACACTTAAAACTACTTACAAATACCCGTGTTCTGTTAAAAATGTGGGTGTCAGCTCGTCTGGACTGGTATGAGTTGCTGAATCGTAGCTAGAACCAGAATGAAGTAATTTATCAACATATTTACCCAAAATATCTGCCTCCAAATTCACCCAGCTGCCTGGTCGCAGATGACGGAGATTTGTTTGGGTGTAGGTAAGGGGAATTACTGCTACTTTGAACTGGATTGAGTCTGGGTCATATTCTGCGATCGTTAAACTCACACCGTTGACGGCAATACTCCCCTTGGGAACGATGTAACGAGCGATCGCATCGCTTGCCGTAAAATTCATTTCCCAGGAAGTAGCCGTTTGCTCTACTGCTTGCAGACGACCGCTGCCGTCCACATGACCCATTACAAAATGACCACCTAGCTTGCTGCCAACTCGTAGTGCCGTTTCTAAATTGACAAAACTATTGTCTAACTGCTGTCCTAAAGTTGTGCGGCGGAGAGTTTCTGGTGATGCGGCAGCGACGAATCCTTGGGGCAACACTTCCATTACGGTGAGGCAAACACCATCGACGGCAACACTGTCACCAAGGGACAGATCCCGCAAAATTATGTCACTACCTTCGCTGACGCAAGTAATTTGCCAAGCATCGCCCCCTAGCGGTCGAATCGTTCCTAATGCTTGAATTAATCCTGTAAACACGTCTTTATCACAAAAAAAGGAATTTATTGCCTAATATCAGTTGTTTTTAGCTCTAGGAAGTTACATTGTTGCCTAAATTGTCAGAGTGAGTTTAAGAAATCCGCATCAATAACAGGGCATACTTGGGATAAGGACATCTAAATCGGTTGGTTTAACTGAATCAAGTCTTGCTGCCAATTTAGAGTTGAATTGATTAACTTTATAAAACTAAAAGTATGTATATTATTGATCCCGGCTATCCATTATCAGTGTATCCCTTCTCATTAAATATCCCTTGCATAAAGGATGCTAGAGGCTACGCCAATGATTGAAATGAAAGTCGCTGGCATTGCAATAGATGCCACAAACCGCAGCCCAATCGTGCTTTTAAAAGACGGTACGGATCGTCGGGCGCTGCCGATTTATATAAATCAAGATCAGGCAAAAGCAATTATTGGTGCCCTGGAAAACCACAAGCCTCCCCGGCCCCTAACCCATGACCTGCTCGCCAATATCTTAGAAGTCTGGGACATGGCTCTGGAGCGCGTTGTTATCCATTCGATTCAGGACGGTACATTTTATGCGATTCTGACTGTGCGTCAGGGTGAAGTCAAGAAAGAAATTGATGCCCGCCCTAGTGATGCGATCGCGATCGCCCTCCGGACTAATAGCCCAATCTGGGTGATGGAAGAAGTTCTTGCTGATGCTTCTATTCCTGTTGACAGAGATGCTGACGAAGCAGAACAGCGAGCCTTCCGAGAATTCCTCGCTAATCTCCGACCTGAAGATTTAATCCAAGGAGGAGGCTTTAGCACTGGGGAAGC
>JBGTCQ010000099.1:0-22478 GCA_041748755.1 Chroococcidiopsidaceae cyanobacterium
ACTAGAGCGTAGTCTCTTCTACCAGCAGTTGCACTATTGCGATCATCATAGAAGACTTGAGTTTCATCCCCAAGAATGAACAAGTCTGCTCCTGCTCCACCAGTCAGTGTATCTCTCTCACCTACTAGATTAGTAGTACTACCAGTGAGAATGTCATTGCCATTTCCGCCCCTCAGTTGATCGCTGCCTCTGCCACCAAAAATGCTGTCGTTGCCCTGATTGCCTCTGAGGTTGTCATCATCAACTCCACCACCAAGGTGATCGCTGCCTTTGCCTCCAGAAACGCTGTCTTTACCTTTGTTCCCACTCAGGCGATCGCTGCCTTTGCCACCAGAAACACGGTCGTTGCCCTGATTACCTCTAAGGTTGTCATCACCAACTCCACCACCAAGGCGATCGCTGCCTTTGCCACCAGAAACACGGTCGCTGCCCCTTCCACCAAACAGATGATCGCTGCCAGCTAAACCCTGTAAATTATCGTTGCCTGCAAAACCAAATATAGAATCAGCACTCGCAGTTCCTGTGAGAGTGTCGTTTCCAGGCGTACCATTTCTGGTTGCCATAGTTCTTTCTCCTATCAAGGAATAGCATCCGAAGTGTTCACAGCAACTATTAATTTTTGAAATCAAAAACCTCCGGTTCTAGATACAGCAAACTTGGCAAAGAACACCTGGATGAACAGTGGATAAAAACAAACTATTTACTGTATCTAATGATTCAGAATACAGAAAATTTATTATGAGATGGTAAAGACTTAGTAAAGTAACAGTCAAAATCAGGGGTTTTATGTAAATTTTTAATAAAGATTGATTGACAATCCAACTAAACAGCAAAATGTTGAGATATGCCAAGATATGTTAAGTTACTTGACTAATATTTGACCTACTTAGTCGTTGCTTAAGACTGTCTAAATATGGCATCAGCAACACGGCAGACATCGCGCATTTCCTTGAGATCGTGAACTTGTAGGATAGGATGCAGCCACGTTTGCAAATAGCCCTCTGAAGTCTGGAGCTATACAAACAAAGCCTGCCTCCGCAGGCTCAAAACTGCTGTACTTTGCCTAGTCCGCGGAGGCGGACTTTGTTCATGTAGCCGCGAATTCTATTCGCCAGGCATTTTAGCAAAAGTGGGATGCTTCAGTAAGATATTTGCACCACAGTGCGATCGCCTCCTATGAAAACAGTGAGATTCAAGTTCTGCTCTTCAACGATGAGATTCTGAACTCGGACGTTGCAGTTTTGCAGCTCAAATTCTGAGTTTTGATCTCGAAGTTTGAAGTTTAAAGCCTGAAGTTTTGAGTTCGGAGCTTGAATGTTGGAGTTCTGAACTCGGATGATGAACCTTTTGGCTTGAAAAATGGAGTTCTGAGGTTGACTGATCGTGTTGCACAGGCGATCGCCCGACCTTAAATTCAAAAGTAATCGCTCAGAGTTGGTGCTTACTAGATTTAAGGAGCGATGTCCCACGACTGGCTTACGCCTACGCACCCAAATTATTCGTACACCTTGCTGCGGTGGGCAATGACAGTAAGATCAAAGATGGAAATACATAACAGCAATGCCAAAAGGCGCGATCGCCTACCCAATTACTATGGAAGCCCTAGAAATTAAACGCGAAGTCGAAAAATTGTCTCAGCGCCTGGGTAAAACTCAGGACTATCTTTGACGTACCAGCACTGAGTGCTAAAATTCAAGACCTAGAACAAATAGCAGCTCAACCGGAATTTTGGGACGACCAAACAGCTGCTCAACAAACCCTACAAGAACTTAATGATCTCAAGGATCACCTCCAGCAGTATGACCAGTGGCAAACCAGTCTGGAAGACACTAAGGCAGTTCTAGAGCTACTAGAGTTAGAAACTGATGCAGCGCTACTGCAAGAAGCCGAATCAAACGTTACTAACCTCAGTCGTGAACTCGATCAGTGGGAGTTGCAACAGCTGTTGTCTGGTCCCTACGACGAAAAAGGAGCCGTTTTAACGATTAATGCAGGTGCTGGCGGTACAGACGCTCAAGACTGGGCAGAAATGCTACTGCGAATGTATACCCGCTGGGGAGAAGACCACGACTATAAAGTACATTTAGCTGAAATTTCTGAGGGGGATGAAGCAGGACTTAAATCTGCCACCCTGGAAATTACTGGTCGCTATGCCTATGGATACTTGCGTCCCGAAAAAGGCACTCATCGCTTAGTGCGGATTTCGCCGTTCAATGCAAATGACAAGCGGCAAACCAGTTTTGCTGGAGTGGAAGTAATGCCACAAATAGATAATTCAATACAGCTGGAAATTCCGGAAAAGGATCTAGAAATTACTACAACCCGTGCTGGTGGTAAGGGTGGGCAAAATGTCAACAAAGTAGAAACAGCGGTGCGAATTACTCATATCCCTACTGGAATTGCTGTGCGCTGTACCCAAGAGCGAAGTCAGTTGCAAAATAAAGAAAAAGCCCTTGTGATCCTCAAAGCAAAGCTACTTATCGTTGCTCAAGAGCAACGCGCTCAAGAAATTGCCCAGATCAGAGGCGATATGGTGGAAGCTGCTTGGGGTAACCAGATCCGTAA
Organism: Chroococcidiopsidaceae cyanobacterium; assembly: GCA_041748755.1. Taxonomy (GTDB): domain Bacteria; phylum Cyanobacteriota; class Cyanobacteriia; order Cyanobacteriales; family Chroococcidiopsidaceae; genus JAHHHE01. The sequence continues at coordinate 2,566 of JBGTCQ010000099.1, forward strand.
CTATGTATTTCATCCATACCAGATGGTGAAGGATCTGCGTACTGGCTTAGAAACAACTGCGATCGCCGATGTGATGAATGGCGAAATAGACTTGTTTATTCAAGCTTATCTCCGCCAGGAAAATCAGCTGGTAGAAACTAATACTGCCTAACAAGCAGGGGAGCAACTGCTAAACGCAACTGTTAGATTGAGGGAAGAATTCGTCGTATCCTTACGTTCAAAGCTATATACTATGAGCAATTCATCTTCATATCGTCAGAATTTAGATAATCAGTCCTCTGAATCTACACCTGCAATACCAGCTGCAACCGAGCCTAAGCCTAGTTACGTCAAACTCGCCATGCGGAACATGGTGCGGAAGCGGGGTACTTCCCTGCAACATTTTGCCTTGACAATAACTGGGCTTTTGGCTGTTCTTGTAGGTCTTGCTTACCTGACTCGCTAACGATAAAAAGGAGAATCCCAGCTTGCAAGTCGAAGTGAGTGTACAGGATTGTTTCTCCAAGTCTTCTCTATTAGAAACCTCTGACTTAGAAGCAAGCCACCAATATACCGATCAGATCGCCGTTGAAACTTGGGAAACTTGGTTTAAGCGCTGGCTAGGGATTCTGCACCCTAATATTCCCCCAGCACGGGGCTACGAACTCAGCCTGCGCCTAACAGACGATCAGGAAATTCAGGCACTCAATTCTCAGTACCGCGAACAAAACAAGCCTACCGATGTTTTAGCATTTGCGGCTTTAGAGTTAGACTGTCCGCAGTCAGTAGAGATGCGATCGCTACCCCTGTATCTTGGTGATATTGTGATTTCCGTTGATACAGCGTTGCGGCAGGCACAGCAGCAGGGACATCCTCTAAAAACTGAGCTAGCTTGGTTAGCGGCTCACGGTTTGCTCCATCTCCTGGGTTGGGATCATCCCGATGAAGACAGTCTGACGCAAATGTTAGATCAGCAATATATCTTGCTTCAGGCGAGCGGTATTGCCATTAATACAACATAACAACATAAACTGTGAGTAAATGTAGTGCAGTTGAGGTATTTAAAACTGTTATGTCTGCTGCGACTGCTCGTAAACTAATAATTGATGGACTCTAAATATAACCAGAAGCTCAGAGCATAGGCTAGAGGACTTAGGTTTGGGAGAATTGTGCTCAATATTATTCTTGTTCTAATTAAATTGCTAGAGAAAATATAATGAACGGTTAAAGTCATTAGGAAGGGCGAATCTGGCTCCCAACTCCTATATTCTGGTTTTGTATTATGTCCCAGGAACTGTTGATGTCAACGCCAAACCAACCGGAAAAGGTTGCTAAGATCAAGCGTGAGTTGTCTTGGCAAGTCGCCTCGAATTTACTCGTTAGTTTTAAATATGCTTGGGCTGGACTCAGCTACGCCTTGCAAACTCAACGCAATTTTCGCGTACATCTAGTTATTGGCGCTTTGGCGATCGCCTTGGGTATTTTTTTACATCTGCAACCGATAGAAACGGCAGTAATTGGGCTAACTAGTGGGTTGGTTCTGGCACTGGAGTTACTGAATACAGCAATTGAGTCAGTCGTTGACTTAACAGTTAAGCAGTCTTACCACGAACTAGCCAAAATTGCAAAGGACTGTGCTGCTGGTGCTGTACTTGTCTCAGCTTTAACAGCGGTTCTGGTAGCTGGGGTGCTGTTACTGCCTCCTCTGCTCACGCTGATTCATGCCACCTTAAGGTAGAAGGTAAGAAGAGGGTTATAAAACTTGCTCATAGTTATTGATAATTACGACAGCTTTACCTATAATTTGGTGCAATATTTGGGAGAACTGGGAGCAGAGTTTCCGGTTGCAGCTGAAATTCAGGTCTACCGCAATGACCAAATTTCACTAGAGGAGATCCGGCAGCTACAGCCAGATGGGATAGTAATTTCCCCAGGACCAGGTCGCCCAGAAGATGCTGGAATTTCTCTTGATTTAATTCAACAGCTGGGACCCAGTTTACCGATTCTAGGCGTATGCTTGGGGCATCAAAGCATTGGTCAAGTCTTCGGTGGTCAAATTGTGTCTGCTCCAGAGTTAATGCATGGTAAAACTTCTCAGGTGTCTCATACTGGAGTGGGTGTTTTTCGGGGATTAGATAATCCATTGACCGCAACTCGGTATCATAGTCTGGTAATTGAGCAGCAAACTTGTCCAGAGGTGCTGGAGATTACTGCTTGGGTTGAGGATGGAACCATCATGGGTGTAAGACACCGGAACTATCCTCACGTCGAGGGTGTCCAGTTTCATCCGGAGAGTGTGCTGACGACTTCAGGAAAGCAGTTATTACGAAACTTCCTGGAACAAATGGAGAAAAGATGAAACGGCGACAATTGATACATTATGCTGGAGCGGCGGTGGTGACAACCTTAGTCACTACCTTGGCTACACAGGCTAATTCAGCACCAACCAGCGATTCGTTGGCAGTTAAGTGGCTGGGTCATACTTGCTTTTTATTTACTAGTGGCGGAACTAATATTTTAGTTAATCCATTTCGGACACTGGGATGTACAGTAGGATATCGCGCACCGAAAGTGGACACAGACTTAGTATTGATTAGTAGCCAGCTATTAGATGAAGGAGCAGTAGAACAGCTACCTGGAAATCCACGATTAATTTATGAGCCTGGTGTTTACGAATTCCAAGGAATCCAGGTGCAAGGAATTGCTACAAACCACGATCGCCAAGGTGGAAAGCGGTTTGGCACTAATGTGGCGTGGCGCTGGACTCAAGGAGGAATTAATATTCTGCATTTAGGGGGAACCGCAGCGCCGATTACAAATGAGCAAAAAATCCTGATGGGAGGACCGGATTTACTGTTAATTCCAGTGGGTGGCGGGGCAAAAGCCTATACACCTCAAGAAGCTCAACAGGCGATTCAAGCTCTGAATCCAAAGTTAGTGATTCCAACTCATTACCGCACCCAAGCTGCCGATACCGCTACCTGCGATATTGTTGCCCTAGATGAATTTCTGACGTTGATGGATGGCATGCCAGTGCGTCGTGCTAATACTGACACGGTTATGATTAACTCAACAGATTTGCCGCAGAATGGCTCGGAGATTCAAGTGTTGAGTTACAAATTCTAGGCAGCTACGATACTTCACCTAACAACTAGGAGGTAAGAGGATACACCTCCTATTATCCCTGCAAGGAAAAACGAAATAATTGCAGAGGGCAAAATTTAACCTATTATCCCTGTGAGGAGAGCAGTCATGCAAGCAGAGTATCGTCAGCGCCGTGAGCGATTGATGGCAAAAATTGGTACGGGAACCGCCATCTTCCGCAGTGCGCCGATGGCAGTTATGCATAACGATGTGGAATATGCTTTTCGCCAAGACAGTGATTTTTTCTACTTAACTGGGTTCAATGAACCAGAAGCGGTGGCAGTTTTAGCGCCGCATCACCCAGAACACCAGTTTGTCCTATTTGTGCAACCTAAGGAACGGGAAAAGGAAGTCTGGACAGGTTATCGGTGTGGAGTGGAAGGAGCGAAGGAATTATTTGGAGCAACGGAAGCTTACCCGATCGCCGAACTGGATGAGAAGCTACCTCAGTATTTAGAAAAAGCAGATCGAATTTACTATCATTTGGGACGCGATCGCGCCTTCAATGAAAATCTCCTCAAGCACTGGCAGCGGTTAATGGCAACTTATGCTAAACGCGGCACTGGTCCAATTGCACTCGTTGACACAGGACCGATTCTGCATGCGATGCGGCAGATCAAAAGTCCGGCTGAGTTGGAGTTAATCCGTACGGCAGCTGCTATTTCAGTTGAAGCTCACAACTATGCCCAAGAAATCACTCAACCAGGGCGTTACGAGTACGAAATTCAGGCGGAGATGGAGCGAATTTTTCGCCTGCGGGGTGGGACGGGACCAGCTTATCCCACAATTGTTGCTTCTGGTTCTAATGCCTGCGTCCTGCACTACATCGAGAATAATCGGCAGATCCAGGATAATGAACTGCTGCTGATTGATGCTGGTTGTGCCTATGGTTATTACAACGGTGATATTACGCGCACATTTCCAGTAGGCGGCAAGTTTACCCCAGAACAGAAGGCGCTGTATGAGATTGTATTAGAGGCTCAACTGCAAGCATTAGCCCAAGTCCAACCTGGTAATCCCTACAATCAAATTCATGACACAGCCGTCCGCGTCCTAACTCAGGGTTTAGTTGAACTCGGTATCCTCAAAGGTGAAATTGACAAATTAATTGAGGAAGAAAAATACAAACCCTTTTATATGCACCGCACCGGACACTGGCTGGGTTTAGATGTCCATGATGTGGGAATGTATCAGCACGGCGACACCGCGCACCTCTTGCAGCCTGGTCAAGTTCTAACCGTTGAGCCTGGTCTCTACATTGTCCCCGATACCAAGCCAGCTGAAGACCAGACAGAGATTGACCCCCGCTGGAGTGGGATTGGGATTCGGATTGAGGATGATGTCTTGGTAACAACCACAGGACATGAGATTTTGACTGCTGGGGTTCCCAAAGCTATTGCGGAACTAGAACACTGAATTTTCAAAACCTGGAAGAAAGCACTCCCAGGTTTTTGATTAATTGACTGTTAACTAATTGCTAATTGTTAATATTTAACGAATATACTCCTTAAGAACGCTGTTGCGATTCGGATGGCGTAACTTGCGGAGTGCTTTTGCCTCAATCTGGCGAATGCGCTCACGGGTGACATTAAATATCTGCCCAATTTCCTCAAGGGTCTTCATTCGACCATCATCCAACCCGTAGCGTAGTTTTAAAACATCGCGTTCGCGGGGGCTGAGACTATCCAAAACTTTTTCTAGGTCTTCGCGCAACAAATTTTTTGAAACTTGATCTTCTGGTGTCTCGCTATCAGATTCAATAAAATCGCCCAATCGAGAGTCTTCCTCTTTGCCGATGGGCGTTTCTAGTGAAATTGGTAATTGTGCAGACTTAGCAATAAATCGCAGCTTCTCAATTGTCATTTCCATGCGTGTAGCGATTTCTTCTTCAGTGGGTTTGCGCCCCATTTCTTGAGAAAGCAGCTTGGTTGTCTTCTTGATGCGGGAGATGGTTTCGTACAGATGCACTGGTAAGCGAATAGTGCGAGACTGGTCGGCGATCGCTCTTGTAATTGCCTGACGAATCCACCACGTTGCGTATGTAGAGAACTTATATCCTTTTTCGTGGTCAAACTTTTCAGCGGCGCGGATTAACCCCAAACTTCCTTCCTGAATCAAGTCCTGGAAAGACAGTCCCCGATTCATGTATTTTTTAGCAATTGAGACAACTAGGCGCAAGTTAGATTGCACCATTTTTTCCTTTGCCCGTCGACCAATGTGGAGGCGATAACGAAATGTTGACAATGGTAATTCTACAGCTTCAGCCCATTCAATGTCATAAGGATCGCGCTCCAGCTGCTCCATCAGTCGTTCGCGCACTCGCTCCATTTCTAGTAGTTCAGCAATTTTCCGTGCAAGTTCAATCTCTTCGTCTGCCCTTAGCAGCCGAATCCGACCAATTTCTTGCAGATACAGGCGAATTGAATCTTCTGTGTATTGCTTTTTTTTAGTTTGCGCCCGCCGACGTGATTTAGCAACTTTACCAGACTTAGCGTCGTCTTCATCAGACTGAGCTTCTGAAAATTCATCATTTTCTTCAGAATCTAGGGTATGCACCTCTACTTCTACTTCGATTAAAAGTTCTAAATCACTGTCAGGCTGATGAATAATTTCGAGTTCAGGCTGATGAATGGTTTCGAGTACGTTGTTAGCCTGGTTCATGCCGCGTTCCTCATGCTCCTTGATTCAACACATCAATTACTCAAGATTTAATTCCCACTCTTTTTATAAGTAAGCCATTGGCGAACTCCAAAGAGCGTTTATGGTTCCGATCATTGGCGAAGCCAAAAATAGGGCAATAGGTGTTATGCGTTGCTAAACACTCATTGATGTCTAAAAGAGATACTTGCTTATTAAAGCTAACAATTAACAGCAGCACTAATGGCCGCTATCAACAATTGGGTTGACAAAGACCCTTCCGATTGTAGCCTGTTTCACAAACATTGCACGCATTTAGTGTTTTAATCATGAAATTCCCAAGTCAATCAAAATCTAGTTATCCAGATAAACAGTAATATTCTGGAGTCATAAGCTTGAATTGTCTTTAAAATTGTGGGAAATTTAAGCAGCGTCATTCAGTTAATAAAAGTTAACGTTGCTATTTAATTCCAGATTGACTGTAAAGTAATTAGCCAGGTTTTGGTCGTTTAGGCTTTATGAAGATTTAAGGTGACAAACCTTAAAATACCCATTCTGAAATCTCCATTGCTTCAGTTCCTACAATTTGTCATGTTGATGCTAAACCAGTTAGATTAGCATGTCACATTAGCGTGTCACATTAGCATGTTACAAATTATACCGCGTTTTTCAAAATGCCTTAACTCATAGAGCAAGTCTGCGGTGTAGCTGGAGGTGGTGGTTAGCTAAAGCTGACTATCCAACTCTTGTTTTCTGCAATCACATGGTTGAAGGTTAGGCATAACGGCTTTGCAGTTGTTTTAGGTTAGAGCAAACTTAAGCATTCAGCTTTTAGTTTCACCTTAACTTAAGTCGTACTTTAACTTCAACCGAATTGAGCTTGACAAATTCCTAAACTTTCATACTGCCATTTTAGTGAATTTAGTTATGCCTAACAGCTAGGATAGCGATAAATTAATAAATTATGAAGATTTTAGAAATGAATCCAAGAGTCAGGATCGCAGCGATCGCTTGCCAGCAAAGGATTGGACTTGCTGCCACAAAGTATCCACCGTTACAAAACGATAGCCTTGTCTCAGCAACTGAGGAATCAGTTGAGCGGTTATTACAGCAACGTCTTGTCCACCGCAAGCGCCATCGTGCAATACAATCAATGAACCGTTTTGAACTTGCTGTAACACTCGCTGCAATACAACAGCAACTCCAGGTTGAACCCAGTCTTCTGGGACAACGCTCCACATCACAGAGCGATAATGCCACTGATGTAACAAGTCTAAGGTATGGGGTGTAAATAAACCGTTCGGTGGTCGGACATCGCGGATACTTGTCGGTGACAAACAGCACGCTTGAGCGATCGCGTCTTGGGTTTTTTGCAAACTTTCCTTGAGTTCAGCAGGCGTAAGCAGCGGAAAAGAGCGATGATCGTACCCATGCAGTCCAATCCAGTGTCCGCGCTCATAAACTGCTTTAGCTACAGCAGGTGAATGATTTACGCAAGCACCTAACCAGAAAAAACTAGCTGGGATCGAGTATTGATCTAAAACTTCGAGCAGCTGGGGTGTGTAATGCGGATGTGGGCCATCATCAAATGTTAGAGCGATTACTTTAGAATTTGGATTACCAGCCCAGAGGCAACTGGGAAATGTGGGTTCAAGGATGCGGTACAAAATGGGTAAAAATGGTGCCAGTTGCATTTTTTAGTTAGAGTCAGTAGTCCTGTGATTGGTGTGAGTAATTAATGGATTTCAACTTTAACAATTGTCACAATCCGGCTGTCTCAATTGTAGGTAGTATAATTGCGATTGTTCTCACTAGCTGCTCTAGCGTAACCACTGACCAATATGAAGCAACAGCGCGAACCACTTACACTTGGCAAGTCAAATATTCACTTAACCCAACCAGTGATAAGCTACCGCGCTTTGAAACTTTAGTTTCAACGTCTTTACTCAATCGTAATGGCTTAAGACCAGAAGGAGCAGTTACTGGGCCAGATGATCGGGGACTGTGGTGGACTGCTTTACCGCCACGCCCTACTGTGGATGAAGTAGAACAACGACAGCGCCCTCAAGAAAAGGCAACAACTCCTGAACTGTTGAAAGCTGTGGAGTACCAGATCAGCTTTGGGTTAGGCAATGAGAAGAGAACACTGCCAACTAATTATCAGGTATATAGACAGGTGGTGAAAGCTTATCCGCAAAGGATACCTTTGCAGCTGACTTTGGGAGTAGATGATAGCTCAGTTGAGAAAGCAGATTTAAATCCTTGAAAGAATAACCGCTGCACCAAGCGTAGATAAAACCTCTTACATAAATCAAATTATGCCCTCAGACTAAAATGGTGCTATACAAACTAAGCCTACCTCCGCAGTCTCTCAGAGTTATGTAGTCCGTGTAGCCGCGAATTCTATTCGCACTTGTATTTATGCAAGAAGTCTATTGTTGATTCTCAGTTAGTGAAAACAAGAGAAACACCTGTCTTAGTCGAGATAATCAGGGTAATCTGGAGAAAAGTTGCTCCATGTTCAAACCAAGTCAATGCCAAGAAATATATACCTGCCAAGGCAAATTTCTCCGCTATCACAGCAAAGGACTGGAAGTTGGAGGAATCGAATTAGTCCTAACATTTGGTCACGTTTGTCTTACAGTGTATTGACAACATTTTGTTGTTTGGGGCTGGCTGCTGAATCAGAAGCGACAATAAAGCGCCCTGATGTGGAACTTAAGATCGGAATTGTGCAACGATTTGGTGACGAACCAACAGACAAGCTGAACCTGCAAGCAACACCAGGCGATCGCCTTACGTTTAAATTTAAAACAGGTGAACGCCAGCAAACTCTGCAAGCCAGCAGCGCCAAGCTGGAAGTGGTGATGCAAACTCTACCTTTACCAGCAGTAGCAGAGCGAGTTGTCATAAGTACGCACCGGAGCTTTGAAACTGCTGAAAACAGTGCTGAGCAGTGGCGCAAAAAGGGAATAGAAGTCGAGATAGCACAACCAGAACGTTGGCAGGTTTGGGCAAAACGGGAAGTTTATAACACTCCCTTACTGCGACGCTTACTATTGCAGAGTCTCCAAGCTAAAAATAATAAAACCGCCCACCTGGATACCCAGATCCTGCAACAAGTTCCCCAAACTAGCTTGGTAGTAAATGGCTACCGCTACAGCCGCGATCAGCTAGACATTACTACTGGCAAAAACTTAATTCGGGTTCATCAAGGGAATGAACGAGACGCTACTCTCTACGCGGGGAGTTTGCGGCTACAGCCAAATGCTTACGGTAATTACACTTTGGTTAACAATGTCCCCTTGGAAACCTACTTACGGGGCGTTGTGCCACACGAAATCGGCTCACGAGCGCCGTATACAGCGGTTGAAGCGCAAGCGATTATTGCTCGGACATACGCGCTGCGGAACTTACGTCGATTTGCTCTAGATAGGTACGAACTTTGTGCTGATACCCACTGCCAGGTTTATCGGGGATTGAATGGCGTGGTTCCCAACACTGATCAAGCGATCGCGGCAACACGAGGGCAGGTACTTACCTACAAAAATGAGTTGGTGGATGCCCTGTATTCTTCTACTACTGGTGGTGTAACCGCTGCATTTAGTGATGTCTGGAACGGTGTAGATCGAGCCTACCTGCAACCTGTAGTCGATGCTGCTGGGAACATTTGGAATTTATCTCGCCAAACTTTAGCCGATGAAAAAAACTTCCAGCGTTTTATTAGTCTGCGTCAAGGATTTAATGAGACTGGCTGGGGGATGTTCCGCTGGCGTAAAGAAAGCAGTATGGAACAGATCACCAAGGATTTGCAGCATTATCTGGAGGTGAATAAAAATCCAATGGCAAACTTTAAAACAATTCAGCAGCTCCAGGTGGTAGAGAGATCGCTCAGTGGACGCATTCTCAAACTCGCTGTTCAAACTAATCAAGGCATCTTTGTTCTAGAAAAAGACGAAGTTCGTAATGCTTTCTCCGCTCCCAGAAGCACCCTTTTCTATCTGGAACCACTTAACAAAGGGGATACACTATGGGGTTACGCTTTTGTTGGTGGAGGACTGGGACATGGGGTTGGATTAAGTCAAACAGGATCTCAGAAATTAGCGGAGTTGGGTTGGTCAAGTTCACGCATTCTCAACTTCTACTATCCCAGCAGTCACATCCAGCCTCTAAGCAATCAGATTACCTTTTGGTCACAACCGCTCACCACTAGCCAAAAATAAGGCAGGAACACACAAGCAACCTGTCCCTGCCTACAACATTTACACGACTGTTTAACCGATTTAATCGATTAGTAAAGCTCTTCCTCTTTGTGGGTTTCGATAGTGCAGTCAGAAGTGGGGTAAGCCACGCACGTTAGCACATATCCAGCTTGAATCTGGTCGTCATCCAAGAAAGACTGGTCAGACTGGTCAACCGAGCCTTCTACCATTTTACCGGCACAGGTAGAACAAGCACCAGCGCGGCAAGAATACGGTAAGTCAAGCCCGGCTTCTTCAGCTGCGTCTAGAATGTAAGTGTCATCTTCAACATCAATTGTTTGGTTCAGCCCTTCAGCCGCGTTAATTAACGTGACTTTGTAAGTTGCCATGCGGCAGTCCTCTCTATTTGAAACGGCATTGATAAGTTTATCTAAAGCGAAGTGAAGGCTTTGATAATCTGAAAGCCCACGGTTTTGAGTTCGCTTCATCTTTAGATACTACGGGAAAAACTCAAGCTTGCAACCCAAAATTGACTCGATATTCGATGCGATTAGTAATGGAATTTAGTAAGTTAATCCTGATTAGTTATTCTTATATATAAATTCTGGCAACCGTTGTAGTTAGAAGTAGGTGCAATAGCGTCTATTGGTAGCTATATAGTTAGTTTGAGGCAGTAGTACCTGGAATCCGGTAAGCACGTATGCCCTGACACCATGTAGATTAAATGGGTATGGTGTTTGGGTGCTAATTTTAAGCTAATAACGATGATAGATAATTCTTCGCTCTCTGCTACTTCCCCAGTAAGAGTGGGTTTAGTTGGTACTGGGTACGCCGCGAAGCTAAGGGCAGAGACATTACAGAAAGATGAGCGATCGCATCTAGTGGCAATTTTTGGGCATACGCTAGAAAAGACAGCGGCTTTTAGTCAGACGTACCAAGCCGAGGCGCTAGATGATTGGGAACAACTGGTACGCTCAGATTTGGATTTAGTAATTGTCTCGAATATTAATCGAGATCATGGGGCGATCGCCCGTGCTGCACTCCAAAACGGCAAGCACGTTGTTGTTGAATATCCCTTGTGCTTAGATGTAGCTGAAGCAGAGGAATTAATCGCACTGGCACAAGCACAGAGCAAGCTGCTCCATGTAGAGCATATTGAACTGCTTGGCGGCTTGCATCAGGCACTCAAACAAAATTTAGGAGCGATCGGGACTTTATTTTACGCCCGCTACAGCACTATTAATCCCCAACGCCCTGCACCCCGCAAGTGGACTTATGATCGAGAATTATTTGGCTTCCCATTCAGCGGCGCGCTTTCCCGAATCCACCGCCTCACAGACTTGTTTGGCACAGTTGCAACAGTTAGTTGTCAAAACAGGTATTGGGGTGCAGAATCAGAATTTTATACTGCCTGTCTTTGCACTGCTCAGTTACGCTTTACCAGCGGACTTGTTGCTGATATTACCTATGCTAAAGGTGAAACGCTCTGGCAAGACGAACGTAAGTTTGAAGTTCACGGCGAAAAAGGCGGCTTAATTTTTGATAAAGAGGCAGGAATTTTAGTACAAACAGAGGAAACTACACCGATTGAAGTTGGTACTCGTCGGGGTTTGTTTGCCAAAGACACAGGTATGGTGTTGGATCACTTATTGGCAGGTACGCCGCTGTATGTGACTCCATCTGCTAGCTTGTATGCCCTCAAGGTTGCAGATGCTGCAAGGCGATCGGCTGAAGCGGGTGAGATGGTAATTATGGAAGATTAACTATTACCACTTAGATATAGCGTAGAGAAAGTAATCGCTGACTAAATTACGAATTTTGTCTTAAAGCTTGTTCAAAAGCAATTACGGCATCATATTGATCTGGTATATTCGCACATTTAATAATTAGAGCCAAATCTAATCCTGGAAGCAACTCACTTTTGGTAATCTTTTCGTAACTTTGTTGCTGCAAGTGGTAAACGGATATCTGATTATCTTTCCAAAACCAAACTTCAGGGACACCCCAGCGTCTGTATTTTTCCAACTTATCAACACCACCGCTAGTAATAACTACTTCGATAGCGATGTCAGGAATATCTTTCTTAGTTCCTAAATTGTAGGACTCGTCAGGTTCTCCCTTTACGCCAAGTTCTTTTCTTCCTAGCGTGGGACTACCACGATCGTAAAATCGAATACTAGCAAAGCGCAAATAAGCTTCTAACAACAGTCCAATAGTTCTTTTCCTATCCTCATGCTCAGGCGAAGGTGTCATTATGTCTAATGTGCCGTCCAAGTATGTCAGTCGTACCACGTAATCTTGCAATGCAGATTCGATTAGTTTTAAGCTTTCCCAGCTAACATTGTGCAGAGTAATGTAGCGCTCTTGAGTTGGAGATTCTAGCTGCTGTAGCATTTCTGTTTTTTCTTCAAATTAATTGTGTTTAGGTGTTAGTTTCTCTCACAGGCCTGCCACTAAGATTTTTGATCGAGGCGAATAGCTTGCTCTAAGGCTAACTTTTCTCTGGCTCTACGCGCATAAGGTTGTAATTTGGTTAAACTCCAACCTGTAAGAATGCTCAAATCTTCCAGTTCCATTCCCTTGATCAACATTTCTACACACCACGTTTGTTGAGCTTGCTCAATTGCTGGTGATTGCCCTTCAGGAGTTAGTAATCCCTCAGTTAATTCTTGCCAGCGTAAGTGTATTTCTAACTCTGAGATTGGCATTCCAGTGTCGTTAAGAAACAATGCTGATCGCTCGTCTTTACGGCTTTTGAGCCATTGAGTTAATGGATTACGAGTATAGGAACCATAGCGCTTACCCATGATCCACTGATTGACTGGTACTTGCCGCACACAACCTTGAGTTATTTGTAATAAATGCTGGTTTGCATCAATTATTTGGTGCGATCGCTCTAACTTAACAACTTCTGCTGTAGACAAACCTGCTCCAAACAAAACGTACATTAATGCATAATCTCGTAGTCCCAATTTTTTTGCTCGTTGCAGAATCAAATGAACTAAATTTGCTGGTAAATCAGCAACCTTATCTGTTGTCACTTGTCCCCCTTGATTAGGGGAGTTGGCGGGATCTGCTGCTGTGCCTAAAAACAGATCTAGTAAACTCTCCAAAAACTCATCTCGATCGCGCCAAAGCTGATGAAACTCACTCGTAAATTCAATCACGGCATACCCCAGTAATAGGCTATTGAGCAAACTTGCTAACTTTTCTGCTGGTAGAGTGTGTAACTGCTCACGTTCCATGACTGTTGCTAAATATTCCGCAACATAGCGGTTAGCTTGAGTTAAGCCTCGTCCTAGAGCAAGACGATTTTCTACTGGATACTGCCTTGCCTCACCTATTACAGATAGTACCAACTCTGGAACTTGTGCTAAAGCCTGTAGGCGATCGCTTGCATAGTCTCTTAAAGCCTGGTACACACTACCAGGTTGATTTGCTTGCTTTCTTAAAGATTCACCCAGATCCTTAAATACTGCGGATTCTGAAATCACTGCCAAGAGCAATCCCTGCTTATTACCAAAATGCCGGAATAGCGTTACCTCATTGACTTGTGCCAATTCTGCAATTTGTCGAGTCGTCGTCTCGGCGACTCCTTGGGTGGCAAACAACTCAAGCGCCGCATTGATCAATCGCTGTCGAGTTGAATTTCGTTGAGCAGGCATAAATTAATATGCAAGTGGCACTTGCATTTAAAAAGTATTTCTGTTAAGCTAATAATGTAAGTAGCACTTGCATCTTCTGTAGCTATCTTTGCCAGTTCCCCCAGAGGATGAGTTAACCAGTTCTGCGGTTTTCAGCGCTAGTTTATTTATGGTTTGCCTGTAAAAGGAATTTATGACTATGCAATCAGCAACTACTGAAGGTAAGCAGCCGCTCACCCTCAGCTGGATCAACGTAGCATTTTTCGGTACAATTCATGCCTTAGCTCTGTTAGCTCCTTGGTTTTTTTCTTGGTCTGCTTTGGGAGTTACAATATTTTTTCACTGGTTATTTGGCAGTATTGGTATTTGCTTAGGGTATCACCGACTTTTGAGCCACCGCAGCCTTCAAGTGCCAAAGTGGTTGGAATATGCGATCGCTACTTTAGGAGCGCTTGCTCTCCAAGGCGGACCAATCTTTTGGGTAGCTGGACACCGTTTGCATCATGCTTACACTGAGGACGAAGATAAAGATCCCTATTCCTCCAAGCGTGGTTTTTGGTGGAGCCATATGCAGTGGATTTTGTACCCACGTCCAGAGTTTTTTGAACCTGAAATTTACAAAAGATTTGCACCTGAATTAGCCCGCGATCCATTCTATTGTTGGCTAAATCGCTATTTTTTGCTTCTCCAAATTCCCCTGGGCATCCTATTATATGTTTTAGGAGGATGGTCTTTTGTTATCTATGGCATTTTTGTCAGATCAGTATTACTATGGCATAGCACTTGGCTAATTAACTCTGCTTCTCACCTCTGGGGTTATCGTAATTTCAAGTTGGATGATGACTCTCGCAATCTCTGGTGGGCAGCAATTTTAACTTATGGTGAAGGTTGGCATAATAACCATCATGCTTATCCAAAAGTGGCAAAATCTGGCTTGAATTGGTGGGAAGTTGATATGACTTGGTGGGCAATTAAGGTTTTGCAGACTCTTGGTTTAGCTAAGAAAGTTGTAATGCCTCCAAATTAATTAGCTAAGATTTGAAATAAGAATAAACTTCCTAGCTTGATGATGTTGGTAGTTCGCGCTAAGGTTCCTTTTTACTTAGATCAAACAGTAAGTGGTTACTTATTTAATAAGTTGGGTAGATAGAAGCAAACCATCTGCTGCCCTAAAAATAATGTAACCTTTTGTGATCGGCGTAGATGTTGATACTTCTTCCTGGAATAATCGATGATTTCTCCTTTTAAAAGTACCAGAAATTTCTACTACCCGAACCGGAGTATTAAAAAGCGGCTCGTCTTCTTCTATAGGCTCTGATAGTTGTTGTCGAGCTTCTTTATAGCTCATTAAACTAGACTTAATGACTTTTGAGTTAGTTGCTTTAAAGTCTTTTGCTGCTATCTTGAGTGCTTTCTCTGCTGCAACTTGTTCACCAATATCAGCAGCCGGGTTGGCTGGAGGTGGAAACCCTGGTAACGGATCGGTGTTTACAGGAGGTAGTTGGCGTTTAGCGTCTTCAGGATTTGGTGCTGGTTCTATAGGAAGATGATTCATAGGAGATTGAGAACCTGGCTGGCTGCTTTGGGCTTTACCTTAGTCACATGAAGATGCAAGGAGTCCAAAAACGGCATTTCTTGTGAAATACCTCGTAGTAGGGGTTTTAGTAGCAGACGAACAGAAAGTAACGCTGAGGAAGCTATGTAACGTGCTAAATAAAATAGTAAGGCTGTGCATCGTATTCTTACTGTGCATCACTATTCTCCCAGGTTGTGGGTCAAGGAGAGCTGTTGAGCAATCCCGTGTTGAGCGCCTGGAATTTGAACTCTACAAGATCACCTCACGCCTGGAAAGAGTAGATTCAAAAATAGATATGCTGAATTGGTCAGTGTCCCAGCCTCTGGGATTAGGTAGAATGAGCTTGGAGACAGACGCGAGACAAGAGCAGCTAGAAAAGTTGGTAGTTGACCTCAAGGCACAAGTATCTCGCTTGAACGAGCAACTATCTAACTCCGAATCGCATTCCTAACTAAAAAATTAATCTGGATTTATTGGCTTTAATTTTGTGTGGCGATCGCAGTTCAAATTCTGATTGCTAAAACCGCCAATCTCTGCGAGTGTGTACAGCGGTCTACCTTTGACTTCTTCGTAAATGCGCCCAACATACTCGCCTAAAATGCCAATACTAACCAGTTGCACAGCTCCCAGAAAGAAAATCGCAACCAGAATCATCGTAAACCCTGTTAAACGTGAATTGGGCACAAAGATCCGCCAATACACCACTAATAAAGCCATTAAAATAGCTGCAACGGCTGCTAGCAAACCAACATAAGTTGAGATTCTTAAGGGTACTTTTGAGAAAGATACTAAGCCATTTACAGCTAAAGCCAAGGATTTACCAAAGGTGTACTTGACTTCCCCAGCAAAGCGAGGATCGCGCTCAAATTGAATAGCTGTTTGCTGGAAACCAACCCATGATCGTAGTCCCCTCAGATAGCGGTTACGTTCTGGCATGGAATTGAGCACATCCACAACTTGCCGATCTATTAGGCAGAAATCTCCAGTATCAGTAGGAATTTCTACATCTGCAAGACGCTTCAATAAACGATAGAAGAAATAGGCGGTGAAACGCTTGAAATAGCCTTCTTTACGGCGATGTATGCGCTGGGCATAAACAACTTGATAGCCTTGTCGCCACTTTTCAATCATTTCCGGGATGAGTTCCGGTGGATCTTGTAAGTCAGCATCCATAATCACAATGACTTGACCCCGAACAAAGTTTAAACCAGCTGTTACAGCAATTTGGTGTCCGAAGTTGCGCGCAAGGCTGAGGTAGCAAATACGTGGATCTTTTTGATGGAGTTCCCGTAGTAGTTGTAGCGAGTAGTCACGGCTACCATCATTTACGAATACTAATTCCGCTGATCCATTTAGCTGATCCATCACAGCAGTAACTCGCCGATACAGTTCTAGGATTGTTTTTTCCTCGTTGTATACCGGAATGACTAAAGAATATTTCATTGTCATTAACTATTTTTAATGGTGCAGACTTTGCTTAGCTTCTCATTTACAATGCCTTGTTTTTTTGTTATGCTTATTTTATAATGGAAATATTACTGAGAGTTCAAAAAAGTTGCAGATTTCTATTATTTAATAGTAACACACAAGTTGCAAGATGCATCTTGCAAAACATTAATAAAAAATAACTTCCGGCTAATTTTTATAATTTTTAGTCCTCGCCCAAATCCTAATTAATCATCTTCCTAACTTATCTGGAATCCCTTCACAACCACCAGGAATCGTAGTTCTAGTTTTATCGCCACCCCAAGCACAGCAGTAGTAGCGCACTGACTCAGACATGCGTTGGACATCGGTGAAGTCAGCATTTTCAATTACAGCGCCAGTGTGTTCCCCAGTTTTATAGTTGGGTGGCTCCGTGCGACTGCGGGGACTTGCAGTTTCAGCTGAACCATAGAATAAACGGGTTCCCTTGAAATCAGCCCCAACCAGTTGAGCATCGTACAAAATAGTGCGGGAAAGATTGGTTTTTACTAAGTCACAGCGAGTAAGATTGGCGCGGATTAGATTAGCTTCGCTGAGGTCTGTCCAACGTAAATCATTCCCAGAAAAGTCTGCTCCAGCCAACATCACTTCCAAATCAATTACACGCAACCCCTCAATGCGGTCTTCTGCATAACCACCCCTGCCATCGAGAATAGCTCTACCCAAGCGGATATCTCGCTTCAACGGGGTTAGTAACTTAGATTTCGATAAAAATCGGATAATTTTGGCTTTACCACTGCCATCTACACTACTAAGAATTGCGGCAGTGCGACCTTCGGCGATCGCTCGTTCTTGGGGCCAGTCTTCTAACATCCCGTCTTCATCTAATACCAGGTCAGAAATGCCTTGAAAATAGGAATCAATTGTTTGCTGCTGAGTAATCAGGTTTTGTTGAGCAGTAAGCAGGTTTTGTTGAATCGTTAAGTCTTTGGAAATCACATATTGTCGCCAAGCAACGTAAACGGCGACGACGGCAATCAAAATTTGCCCTAAAGCTCCAAAGACTTCGCCCAATGCCCCAACAGCGTCCCAGTCAATCAGATTGCCCCAGGCTAGGATGCGACGATTGACACCAGTGAATTTGAATAGGCCGATCAGTGCCGCTACTGCTCCTAAAAAGGCAACAAATAGCGATCGCTCTTGCGGTGAAACTAACTCTGTTACAACTGTTTGCAACCAAGGCAAAAGCACTGAAATTGATAGCAGCAGAGCCAGTAGCGTTCCTAATAAACCAATTAAAAAGTTATCAAGCGCTAGCCCCAAGAATACAATCGCGATCGCCACCAGGGTAATCCAGGTAACCCGTGCATTACCTGTGCGAAAGTTAGTAGTTTGCTGTCTAACAGAGAAACGGGCTTGCGATAGGGCAGCTAGGTGTTGCTGCGATTGTAGTGAACTGATTGTTGCTAAAGCTTTTTGAGTCGCCAAACCTTCTGCTGTAAGACCATTATCACTTGCACCGTTAAGATTATCTGGCGGCAACTCAGGCGGGGACACTACCTCCGTGCTAGGGGAGGAATTGGGCTGGGAATTGGGGTCAATCGTCATCCTCTTATTGTGGCAGCAGACTTGGTACAACGTCTTTATAGTAGCTGCTGTGTCACTTTTTCAAGCGTGTGCGGATTCATCCATGCTGATCTCTAAGAGCCAATAGTGATCGTGCGGCGAATTTCATCAGATTTGAAGCCTAAAGCCATTGGTTGGCGCACTCCCTCAATCACCGCCACGTCATAAAGCTCCTCTACCATCCCCTGGAGCCGCAGCCAGTGCACAATATCACCGTTACGCAAATCAATTATTTGCAACCCACAACGGGCCTCTACGTCTTTTGCTGCTAGATTGTCGTCCAACTCAAGACCAGAAAACGTCTTGTTACCCCGCATCTTAGACAAGCCAACGATCGCATAATCCCCGATAAAAGCAAGTCCGCGCAAATAACCAGGACAGAAAGTTATTGGTGTGAATGCGCCAGACTTTAGATCTACTGTGCCGAAATAGCCAGTTCCAGAGTTAAGTAGCCACAACTTGCCTTGATACATCCGGGGTGAATGAGGCATCGAAAAACCAGAAGCAACTATTTCTTTACTTGCTACATCAATCACGCAGCCACCATTACGGCGGCGATCGCGCCAGCCATCAGCAACATCACTCTGACTAACTGCTGTAACAAAACGCGGTTCACCATTCTCCATTGCTAATCCGTTCATGTGGCAGCGATCTTCAGCAGCTAGTCGGGAAATAAAAGGTGGTTGCCACAAGGGAATAAAACTATGTGACTCGCTAACTGTTGCCAGACAGCCAAACAAGGTATTGACAAAAATTACTCTGCCGTTGCTATCAACAGCGATGTCATGAATATCCAAATCGCCTGTGGTGTAGCCAACTTGCGGCACGTACAGGCGGTCAAAACCATTTTGTAGTTGCCCTGGCTCTAGAGCATTTTCAAACCGCCACAGTTGATATATCGAACTCATGTACAGGTAATCGGGGCTTGTCCACAATCCCATGCAGCGCTCAAAAGTACGCTCAAATACTGACAACTTTCCCGACTGTGCCAAGCCAATAAAAAATAGCTTACCTGTTTGATAGGTGCTGAAGGAAAGGCTAATTTTTTGGGAAGCAAGCCAGGAAGTAAATTGTCGGGAGGCACTAATTTCTAGAGCAGGTGGTGATGGTTTAGTGTGGTCAGCAGCGGAGTCCATAATATTGTTACTTTTACAGAAATACTTTAATACTAGTAGGGGCAATTCATGGATTGCCCCTACTAACATTTGGATAGCGGTGGATTTATTCAGCTTACGGCATCGTATCCCTTCAGGTAATCGTCTGGGTGATGTCTGCGTCCACTAACAGCGTTGCTGCTCCAACAGTATAGAGATTGTAGAGCATACCATTAAGCGGAGTTGGGTCGCCAGGTGTCCATCCTTGTCCGGTAGATGTAGCAGTGTCACCAGTGTTACCGTTGACGATTAACTGATTAGTTGTATCTGACAAATCTAGTAAATCTAAGCGGGTGAAATTCAGGCTGTTGTTGCCAGTGCCAGTGATGTCGATGACCTCAAACTCGGTAATTTTGTTGTTGGCGATCGCACTTAGGTCTACATTGATGCCGCTGGTATCGATGCGTAAAGTGTCAGTACCGCTACCACCGTTAAGTCGCCTATCGATTCTGCCGAAACTGAGGATATCATCGCCAGCACCGCCGTACAGTACATCAATGCCCATACCACCAATCAGGCGATCGTT
>JBGTCQ010000100.1:0-7583 GCA_041748755.1 Chroococcidiopsidaceae cyanobacterium
ACAAACATAATCAATTAAGATGACCTCTCAGGTAAGGAGATCACTAAATCCTTCTTTGATACAGCGCTGTACATAGCTAAGGATTCAGCATAAGATTCAGTTTATACCAAGCTGCTATATCTGTTCTCGGCAGGTTAGGCGCCACAAACCATTGAGGATAGAACTATGGCTGCCCAAATTAAGATTAACTTTCAGCCGCTGAGTGCCACTTTACCTACTGGGTATCTCAAAGACAGCGGCGAAGCATATAGCGCTACTCGTGGCTACGGTTGGATAACACAATCTAGCCTCAGCACAACGCATACCCCCCTAGATATTTCTGCCAACGCAAGAGAGCGCGATCGCACCGGTGTAGACCAACGACTTGACACCTTACTACACATGCAATTTCCCAATACTGCCGCCGCTGCGTGGGAATATGCAATTCCAAACGGCACCTACAGTATCACCATCAGCGTCGGCGATCAACCTAACGGCAGCGGCAGATATGACAGCAATCACAGCATCAGGATAGAAAATATCAGTGCAATCAACCGCTTCCAAAGTAACGCCAAGCAAGAATATCAGCTAGCAACCACCAAAGTAAACATTAGCGATGGCAGACTCACCATTGATGCGATCGGAGGCACAAACACCAAGCTCAACTACCTAGAAATTGTCAACATCACCCCAGGCAAACACCCCAGCATCTCATCCAGCGCGATCGCTAAAGATGCAACCGGAGTATACCTCAATGCAGCTGTGAATGTAGATGTATCTCTACCAACAGTAGGCGCGGGTGTAAACCCAGCATCACTGAACACAACCAACGTCAAGCTCTATCGCACCAGGGATAATCAACTCGTACCTGGAATTGTCGGTACCAGTGGCGGCAATGATACCATTGTCTATCAGCCGCGTGGACGTTTAGAGCCAAACACCAATTACACCTTTAGAATTACAGACGCTGTCAAAGACCAGTCTGGTGCTACCTTTATCCCTTACAGCACGACATTTAATACAGGGACTAACGTTAGCACGCCCGCTTCTGAGGTGAGATTCACTAAAAGTATAGAGTACACGGGTGCTAATGCTGATCCAATCTCCAGCTTGGTCATCAGTCCTGACGGCAACAAGCTTTACGCTGCTACTTTAGATGGCAAACTGCGCCGCTGGAACATTGAGGCGAATTCCGGCAATCTGACGAACCCAGAAGTCTTTGCACCCTCAAGGCTGCGGAATCGCGCCATCATCGGACTTACCTTCGACCCTAACAATGCCAGTAATTTATGGATCTCCCATAACAATCCGCTTTTCCCACAGCCTGCCGCAGATTTCTCCGGTAAAATCTCGAAGTTGACTTTGAATGGCACTAATTTTGCTAACACTGGGACGCAAGATTATGTCGTTGGTCTACCCCGCTCTGCCAAAGACCATCTGAGCAATAGCCTCGTGTTTAGTCCCGGTCCCAATGCCAAACTCTACATGACTCAAGGCAGCAACAGTGCGATGGGTGCCGCTGACCCTGCTTGGTTTAACCGACCTGAGCGATTGTTAAATGGGGCGGTGCTGGAGATCGATCCGAGACGGAATGCACCTGTAGGAGGCTTCGACGTGCAAACCGAGGGTCTTGGAGTCAAAAATTATAATCCCTTTGCTGCTAATGCCCCAGTGAAGATTTTTGCCACAGGTGTCCGCAATGCCTACGATTTGGTTTGGCATAGTCAGAATGGTAACCTCTATGTACCTACAAATGGCAGTGCTGCTAATGGTAATACTCCTGACAACCCTAATACACCAGTAAACGAGGGTCTAAATAAAGTCGCTGCTCAAAACGATTACCTCTTTAAGGTAGAGCGGGATGGTTACTATGGTCACCCAAATCCTCTACGTAGAGAGTACATCCTCAATGGTGGTAATCCCACTAGCTCAGTTGATCCTGCCGAGGTGGTAGCCAAGACTGGCTATTCCGGGTATCGCGTAGGTACCAATCCTGAGTCAAATTATCAGGGCTTTGCTTATGATTTTGGTCGCAGCCGCTCACCCAACGGCATTATTGAATATAAGAGTAATACTTTCGGTGGTGTTCTCAAGAACAAGCTATTAGTTACAGAATATAGTGGCGGGGATGATATCTTAGCTCTCGACCCAGGTGCTAATGGCAATATTTCCAGGGGTAATGTTACTCAAGTAATCTCAGGTCTGACAAACCCTTTAGATTTGATTGAGGATACTAAAAAGAACATCGGTAACCTCTACGTGGCTGAACTTATTAATGATGGTGCTGCTGGTCAGATTTCTTTGCTAAAAGCCTAGACGAGGAACTAGTAAAGTGTGGAGGCAGATACTAAGGTTACTGTCGACGAACACAGAAGTGTCAGAATTAAATTCTCCCAATAGAAGCGATCGCATCAAAAAAGGCGGTCAACTGTTACTTCCGTAGAAGCAACATAACCGCCAACATCAGTTTGTTTATGGTTGATAGGAAAGAATTTCCCGCGAGTGGACACGCTGCTCAAATTCAACAGAGGTTGAAAAGAATCTCAAAGCGTAAGTTACTTGTACTCGCTTGTAAGACTAATTCCACCAGCAAATTCCTCTCCATAACCGTCTTTACCATGTTCGTTAATATCCATACCTTGAAGTTCTTCTTGTGGGCTAAGACGTAAACCAACTGTGGCATCAAGTATCTTGAGAATGATAAAGGTGCCAACACCGACAAAGATATAGGCGATCGCAACTGCTACCACCTGAGTAATAAATTGACCTGGATTCCCCCGCAGCACACCTTCCTTACCTGCTGCGTTAACTTCCGTAGTAGCAAATATTCCTGTTAAAAGTGCGCCCACTGTGCCGCCAACACCGTGTACAGGGAAGGTATCTAACAAATCATCTATTTGCATCTTCGCTTTGATACTAATAGCAAAGAAGCAGCAAACGGCTGTAATGCTACCAATCAAGATAGCTGCTAGCGGGGGGACAAAGCCGGCTGCGGGTGTAATTCTTACTAGACCTGCGACGGCACCTGTTGCAGCACCTACTGCGGTTGCTTTGCCTCGCAAAACCTTTTCTAAAATCAGCCAGGTTAGTGCTCCTGCTGCTGCACCCGTATTAGTAGCAACAAAAGCAACTGTCGCTAAACCACCCGAAGCCAAAGCACTTCCAGCGTTAAATTCAAACCAGCCAAACCACAGCAAGCCAGCACCCAGCAAAATGAAAGGTACGTTGTGAGGAGGCGCTAGCTGGTCAGGATAAGTTTTACGACGTCCAATAACGATCGCTGCTACGAGGGCAGAAATGCCGGAGCTAATATGTACGACCGTACCGCCAGCAAAATCAAGTGCTTCAAGACCACCGTATAAGCCGATAAATCCGCCCTTTGCCCATACCATGTGTGCTAGTGGGCTGTAAATCAGTGTTGACCATAACAGCACAAATAAGGTATAGGCTCGGAAGCTAACCCGCTCCACAATTGCGCCAGAGATCAGGGCTGGAGTGATAATCGCAAACATGCCTTGATAGATCATGAATGCCTGGTGGGGAATTGTTGGGGCATATGATACTACCTCAGCAGGATCTGAGCCGTCGAGATAACTGTTGTTTCTAGCCCCACGCCACTTAAACCTAACCACTGCAACCCACCAACGAACGGGTTACCGGGTGCAAAGGCGAGACTATATCCCCACAGAATCCAGGTGACTCCCACTATTCCCATAAGCAAGAAGCTCATCATTAGAGTATTGAGGATGTTGCGCGATCGCACAAATCCGCCATATAAAGAACGCTAACCCTGGTGTCATCAGTAGTACAAGTGCTGACGACATCAATATAAATCCTGTATCTGCCGCAGTTTGAGCATTTGTAACCGCAGCTTCCGCGTCAAAAGGTGCAGCCAGCGCCTGTCCCATTAAAGGACTGCTAAGCAACCATAGAGCGACTACCCCAGTAATCAGAAATTTTTTTAACACTTGTTTTTGACCTTCCACGTCTGGCCGTTTGAATGTAGTAAATTTAATTGCATCAATATCGAAAACTGTTATTTCGTATCATGGAATACGTTTTTAACAATTCAAATACTCCCTAGGCATTTAAGCCAATATCAGCGGCAGTCAAAATCTATTGCTTAGCCTCAGCAAGAAAAAACGAAACCCGTCCAATTTCCACCCCAAAAGTCAAAAGTTGAAGCGGGTTTGGTTTAAATAAGCTACAAACTAACGTAACTAGTTAACCCCTAATTTAAGGTCTAGCAGATACATCACTTATCCCAGCTTTCCCAGCCCCATGACTAGTGTTGAAAAACCCGCCTGAGGCTGAGTCCTTAACAAATCCACTGTAGGCCTCCATACCGTGTTCACTAATATCCAAGCCCTGAAGTTCTTCTTCAGCCGATACGCGAATACCCAAGGTAGCTTTAAGTACCAGCCAGAAGATCGTACTGAGTAGAACCGTCATGCCTCCTACTGAGACAACGCCAATTAACTGAGTAATCAGTTGACCAATCCCGCCTCCCATAAATAAACCTCTGGTTGGACCAAGACCCTCACCGTACCAGGAAAATAAACCAGGACCGACACTAAACAGACCAACTGCCAAAGTTCCCCAGATGCCACAGACGAGGTGAACTGAAATTGCTCCCACTGGATCATCGATTCTGAGTTTGTCAAAAAAGGTAACAGCGAAAACTACGATAATTCCAGCAATCAAACCAATAATGAAAGCACTACCAATCGTGATGTATGCACAAGCCGCTGTAACTCCAACCAAGCCCGCTAAAATGCCATTGATGATCATTGACAGATCCGGCTTACCTAGATATAGCCAAGCTGTAACCGTGGCGGCAATTCCACCAGCAGAACCCGCCATGTTGGTTGTTAAAGCAATATGAGTAATAGCACTTGGATCAGCAGCCATGACTGAGCCAGGGTTGAACCCAAACCAGCCTAACCACAGAATTAAAGCACCCAAGGTAGCAATGCTCAGGTTATGTCCTGGGATAGCAACACTTTCCCTGTCCATATATTTATCAATTCGTGGTCCTAGGAATGCTGCTCCCATTAAAGCTGCCCAGCCCCCTACCGAGTGAACCACCGTTGAACCTGCAAAATCCCAGAAGCCTGCTTTAGCTAGCCAGCCACCGCCCCAAATCCAGTGTCCGGTTACTGGGTAGGCGATACTTACAAGTAAAAGGCTGAAGATCACAAAGTCAACGAACTTAATTCTTTCGGCAACTGCTCCCGAAACAATCGTTGCTGCTGTTCCTGCAAATACTAGCTGGAATAAAAACTTGGCGGCAAGGGGAACACCCGTCCAGTTAAGAGCGCCGAACACGCCTTGATAAGCATCTCCTGTAGCAGGGCTGTTATCGGTTCCCGTCAGGAAAAAGCCATTCAGACCAAAGAAGTCATTACCGTCGCCAAACATTATCCCGAAACCAATTGCCCAAAATGCAACTGTGGCCAGAGCGAAAACAACCAAGTTTTTTGCCAGAATGTTGACGGCGTTTTTCTGGCGGCAGAAGCCGGTTTCTAGCATACAAAAACCAGCGTTCATAAAGAACACTAGGAAGGCAGCGATCGCCACCCACAAAGTATCTAAAGCTACTTTCAACTCTGCTGTAGTCGGTCCAGCCGCTGCAGCGGGAGCATCTTGAGCAACGGCGGCGTAACTCCAGGCAAGCACAATTAAGCAGGCTATAGGAATGCAAGCTTGCCAACTAGGAGATAGGCGCTTAATTACCAGCTGCAACTGCGTAATATTTTTGCTAGTCTCAGGCAAGCGGGTGTCCCAACTTCTAGACAACCGCCTGTTTTTGTTTTTCCACTTTCTCTTGTGGTTCAGTTTTAACATCAAATTGATCCTATTTTTAACTGCAAAAATACTTCCAACGGCTTAATCACTAGGGAGTTAGTTAACTTAAAGAAAATAGAGTAAGCAGCAGTCTGTTTTTTAATTTCAACTCCACAAGCTTCAGGTTTAGTGATTGAGTTTTATAGATTCAGTAGTCTACATGCAGCAGAAACTATAGTTTCTAACAGCCGCAAGCTGGCAATTTCTGACAAACATCCGAAGATGAGCTACAGAAACACCCAAGAGCTTGGTAGCTCCTCTCAAAACGTTACTGAATCCTTTTAAGACTTTAATTTTGTGATTTTTCAATCTGTTATTCTGTATACAAAGTTACATTTTTCAACTTTGCTCGTACCAGCTTAATGTAACAAGTGATACTAACTTGCGGTTTATGAGAGTATCCTTAAGATGAGGAAAAAAAGTCAAAGAACGTAGAAGCTCTAAGTTAGAACAAAGTGCTAATAACCCGACACAAAGAGTATCTTCAACTCCTGCTATCGACTCGTAGACATGGTTAGGAAAATGCTTTTCTCTGATGTCCTGCCAAATATGTTCAATAGGCATTAATTCAGGACTATGGGCAGGCTGATGCCAACTCAAATAACAATTACTCCTGCCGCCTTTTCCAGGTGTTGAGAGGGCTGCTTCCCCTTTATAAAATTAACTAACTGTTTATATGGAGTCGTTGACTGTTGCAAACTCAAGATAGAAATACCGTATAAATACGAAGCCCTGAAAATTCAAGATAGAAATACCGTATAAATACGGTCTCCACCATAGAAATACCAAAGTTACTATAAAAAAGTTCTGAAAGAATTATAGTAGAGGAAATTTTTAATGTCTATTTTTCCTTGTTGGGCATCAAAAAAACCAGTATTTTTAATAGGAATAATCGCGATCGCAGCTACGCCAATTGTAACTGCTCCAGTGGAGGCAGCTGAATTTTCAGATGTTAGAGGTCACTGGGCGCGTCCCTTCATAGAAGCTTTGGCAGCAGAAGAAATTATTAGCGGCTTTCCTGATGGAACGTTTAAACCGGATGCGCCAGTAACTCGCGCTCAATTTGCCGCGATCGTTCGCCAAGCTTTTAACGAGAATAAAGTGCGGGATGCCCGGGGATTTACTGATGTTCCAGTTAATTACTGGGCTAATGCTGCAATTAACGAAGCCTACGAGACGAAATTCATGTCCGGCTACCCCAATAGCCAATTCCGTCCTGCTGAAGAAATTCCCAAGGTTCAAGTTTTAGTCTCCCTCACTAGTGGTCTACAACTGTCTCCCAAGATTCAAACAGTTGATACCTTCAAAGCCTTCAAGGATGCCGCAGAAATTCCTGAATATGCCGTTAATGGCGTAGCATCTGCTACGGAAAACGGATTCGTTGTTAATTATCCAAATGTAAATTATCTCAACCCGAATGAAGTTGCTACTCGTGGAGATGTGGCAGCTTTTATCTACCAAGCTTTGGTAAATAAGGGAGAGTTTCAGCCTCTAAGCGATCGCTCAGAAGCGTCTGAATTTATTGTTCGTGGGATACAAGCCAATCAAGCGCAGGAGAACACCAGCAGCCAAAATAACAACTCTAGCAATCAAATTAGCAGCAACACCAATACTCAAAATCCTCTATTTAAACTAGAAAAAGGTACAAAGATTCAGGTCAACTATCTTGCCTCTGATAAAGTCGTTGTGACTCCTAACGAAACAATTAACATGACGCTAGAGGTTGCTAACGACATTAAAAACTTAGAAGGCAAAGT
>JBGTCQ010000101.1:0-30716 GCA_041748755.1 Chroococcidiopsidaceae cyanobacterium
ATCGCGATCTAAGGTATTAAAAAGAGATTGAAGCTCTTGCTCAGTTGCCATAAGTTTCTATCTGAATTAATTTTTCAATTTAATATCTCATTAATATCTCAAAATTAAACAAACTTATATCCTTAGACGTAGAAACAGGTATAGCTGGGGCTTAGATCAGGTGTAGGCTGTGACACAGGGTCTACAGTTGGGACAATGAAAAGAGAGCGCAACAAATCGAGGTGTTTTGTAGTACAGAGGTGGAGAATCAAACTGCTCAAAGGATTAATCTTTCGTCACTTCTTCTCATTAAACTTTGAGCTTTCAGATGCGTACTACAAATAATATAAATTTATTACGCTCTCAGAGCGGTAATGAAGCACGAAAGCGGCAAGTAGCAAATCATGCCGGATGGTGATGGATTGATCGGCGGAACTTCGACTGGTGCGATCGCCCAAACAAGCGCAGCACCCCTTGTATCACCTGCTGCTGATCCAGTTTCTAGGGTATACCGCCGAAGAATTTTTTCAACTACCTGCCTCTCCTCCCACTCAAAGTCAACCCTTTGGTAAGGAACCTTGGCCATGCCTCAACCCAACTTGTGAAAAATTTCGGCAGCTATGTATAAACGGATGTCACCTTACATACGACAAGCAAAGAGGTAGAGTTACAGGCACATTTTGTTGCACCTGCGGTTTTAGTTATTCCCGACTAGGTCCTGACCGCTTAGAATCAGCGCGATATAAGATAGGTAAAGTCAAGTGTTATGGTCTGGTGTGGGAAACAGCTTTGAGCAACTTCTGGCAGGACCATACCATTAGTGTTAGTGAAATAGCAAAGCAGTTAGGAGTCGACTTTCAAACAGTTAAATCTCAAGCACTTCGACTGGGACTTGCTTTTCCTCGAAAGGGACCGACTGCTAAGCTGAAACCCGCGAGGAGTTTGCTATCCGTCGAATTCAATGGGCAGAAGAGTATTTTCGTCAGGAAAATGTATATCCGAAGCACTGGCAGTTCCTTCGACGAGCAGGCATTAAGCCAGACTTTGCGGAAGTGCCGCAGGTGGAGGAGGCGATCGCTTCTGCTTTGCAATCTCTAGATATATTAAGCGCCAATCATGTGAATGCACCACCTAGCAATTAAGGAGAGATAGCCTTCATTCCTAAAGCTGCAATTGCCAGCAGTGATACTGGCAGGGTTAGTTTAGTAGTCAGTTTTGTCTTATCCTCTTCCAGCAGAGAGTTGGACAAGGACTTGTAAAGTAAAAAGAGCACTTGTGAGTCTAACTAACTATTCTTCAAGTACATTAGTCCATTAAAGCCTTTATAAAGTAATGTGACAGTCAAGTTTAAGTAACTATTTTGAAGCAAAATTGTAGTGGACACGAAAAATCAAGCATCATAGGTGTTAAGAGTTTAACTAACTATTCCCTTTTAACACTTACTGTGCACTAGACAATAAAGTTATCCATTGCCCAAATCTCATGCATCAGTACTTTTAGGTACTGTAGTTAATCTGGTTAGGTTGAGTTTAAAATCAGATAAACTGACTATTATTCCCTTATTCCCTGAGCACACTCAAGCCCGGAATGCAACTCAAATCACGGGATGCTAAGTTTTAAACCTGAAGAGAACAAATAAAATATGTCTGACCAAAAAGATAAAGCTCAAGAAAGGAACCGCATCGAACGCCTCCAAGAAGAACACGGAGACACGGACATTAAACATAAAGGCGGTGCAGGTGCTTCTGGCGGTAACTCCGGCGCAGGTAAATCCGGTGCATCAAAAGTTTCCGCTACTGGTACACCTGAGGATGCCGAAAATCTTGATACGGATAAGTAATCAAAAGTGAAGTTGACTACACTGACACCAGAAACCTTGACTCGTTAGTTTTTAGTAGCAACATAATTTTATAGTGGCGGCTAGTAAGACAACATTATTCACGCCGCCATTTGTTTTCTAAAAATGTGCTGTACCTGTGCTTAAAAACACTCTTGGCAGTTGGTAAGGTATTATTAACTTTTCATAAGGAATACGCAAAAATATCAAATTTAAAATAGTTTTGTTTAAGTAGAAATAATAAACATGACCGGAAATATAGCTATTCAAGTATCAATAATTTTTTATGAATAATTCTTTACCTTTAGCTGCGTAGCTTTGTTTATAGTTGTTCATTCCATACTGAAATTCCCACTCTATTATGTGAGCAAAGTTAAATAGATCTCTAATTTCAGGTGAATCATCGTATGTAATTAACCACTTGTGATTACACTTACGCATATTGGCGGCGAATCTTTCATGATCGAATGAGGTATGTAAATCACCCTTTACTCCATATAACTTTGATTTTGTAGCCTTTAAATATGGCGGGTCTAAAAATATAAAAATATTCTGTCCATCCTGAAATAACAGCTTTTCATAGTCACCTTGCGTGATTTGAACTGATGACATACTAAAAGATATATTCTTTAACCTTTCAATAGAAGAATAAGTAAATCGTTTTTCAAATGCCTGCTGAGAGTATCCTCCTGAGTCTACTACTCCTGAAAACGTAATTCTATTCATTACAAAGAACCGCACCGCTCTATCAAATTCATTGCGTAAGTTGTCTTCTTTAGTAAAGTAATTATATAGTTTTATTCCGTCTGGATAATTATTTTTGAATTCAATTATTGATTCTACTAAGGTTTCAATATCATCTCTAGCATAAATCCAAAAGCAGTATAAGTCATAGTTTAAGTCATTGATCCAGTACAGTTTTATCCGCTTATGAAAAAGATTCTGTACAGATAGAAAAACTGAACCGCCTCCTACAAATGGTTCCCTAAATTCTTTTATATTTAAAGGAATATGAGGCATTATGTAGTCTAGAGCTTTTGATTTTCCTCCAGGATATCTTAATGGACTTTTTGCCATATTAGTTACGACCAGTTACTACAATAGATAGCCTAAAGTTACCAGAAGACTCTCTATTTAGTAACTCTATAACTTGATGTGTCTTTGGTTAAGGTTGTTATGTCTACAAAAGCTTTTGATTTCAGGTTCAGTATTAGGAAGATGTAGATAATCTTCAATTCGGTCAGTGATTCAATCTACTGTTCCTGAAACTACGTCAGTACCTTCCTAGTACACTGCTACTCTAGCAAAAACTTTCAGTATAATTACACACAATTTAATCTAAATATAGACTTTCCTTAATGTTCCTGTGAGATTTTGGAAGATTGGAGAGCAAGAAAGACAGGCTCTTTTAACAGATATCTGAAAACTATGCTTACAAATTTGTTTGAGTGAACGAAGGCTCAGGCTCCGTCAGGGCTGCAAAAATTTGGTCTTATGCAATTTAAGCATGCGATCGCTAACTAACTTTGGCACTCCAGACGCGATCGCTCTCGGCTTCCCTACGCTCCTAATTCAATCAAACTCTTAGCTTATTTCTGAAGGAACCTCCTATGGCAACTGTATTCATTAACGAATTTCACTACGACAACGCAGGCACTGATGCTGGTGAAGGCATAGAAATTGCAGGTCCAGTGGGAACTAACCTCACTGGTTGGAGCCTTGTTCTGTATAACGGCAGTGGCGGTGCTGTTTACAACACAACTCCCCTTAGTGGGATCATTCCCGATCAGCAAAATGGTTTTGGCACGATCTCTGTCACTTATCCCTCTAATGGCATTCAAAATGGTGCTCCAGACGGAATTGCCTTGGTAGATAACACAGGCAACGTTGTCCAGTTTCTCAGTTATGAAGGTAGCTTTACAGCTGTAGGTGGACCTGCTGATGGCTTGACAAGTACAGACATTAGTGTCGCTGAAACTAGCACTACACCTGTTGGTTTCTCTCTTCAGTTAACTGGAACTGGTAGCGTATCTGACAATTTCACCTGGAGTGGTCCTGCCGATGACAACTTCAACAATGTTAACAATGGGCAGACATTTGAAGGTGGTGGCACAACTGCTGGCGTAACAATTACCCAGTCAGGTGGCAGCACGGATGTAAATGAGCAAGGGGAAACGAGCGACACTTACACGATCGCTTTAAATACAACTCCAACTGGAACCGTCAGTATTGCGATCGCGGCGGATGGAGAAACTCAAATTAGCGCGGATGGTGTTAACTTTTTTAACTCCGTCACGTTAGATCTGACCAATACCAATCCTCAAACAATCACGGTTAGAGCAGTTAACGACTTTGAGGCAGAAGGCTCTCCGCATACAGGGGTAATTAGCCATACCATCACCAGTAGCAGTGATCCCGACTACTCCAACGTATCCACACCAATCCCTAACCTCAGCGTTAACATTACCGATAACGACGTTGTACTTACATCCATCTACAACATTCAGGGGAGTGGTGCCGCTAGCCCCTTTGTTGGTAATACTGTCGCTACCGAGGGTGTAGTTGTTGGTGACTTCCAAGGCAGCAATGGTCTAAACGGTTTCTACATCCAAGACGACACAGGAGATGGCAATTCGTCAACCTCTGATGGCATCTTTGTATTTGCTCCTAATAGTATCGATGTCAATGTTGGCGATGCAGTACAGCTAACTGGAACCGTTTCCGAAAACTTCGGTCAGACCCAACTGGGAGATCTTAACGCCCTAGACATCGTGGGTTCTGGAGCGATCGCCCCCACTGCCATTGGCTTACCCGTAACCTCGGTAAACAACCTGGAAAGCTTCGAGGGAATGCTGGTCAACTTTCCTGAAACCCTGACCGTCACAGAGAACTTTAACCTGGCTCGTTTTGGCGAAGTGTTGCTCTCAGCTGACGGACGATTATTTAACCCTACCAACTCCATCGATCCCACAGACATTCCTACTTCTGAAACCGAAAACGATGAGAACAACGTCGCTGCTGTGACTGCTCAGCAAGAGTTTAATGATCGCAATCAAATCTTGCTGGACGATACTAGAAATACTCAAAATCCAACGACAATTCCCTTCTTGCGCGGGGGCGACACACTACGGATTGGCGACACGACTACAGACCTTAGTGGCGTTCTTGGTTTCGGCTTTGGCAGTTACCGCGTTCAGCCAACGGTCGATCCAGTCTTTGCCGCAACTAACCCGCGCACATCTGCACCAGAGGATGTTGGCGGTAACGTTAAGGTTGCCAGCTTCAACGTACTTAACTACTTCAACGGTGATGGGATGGGCGGCGGATTCCCGACATCCCGTGGCGCAGATTCCTTAGCTGAATTTGAGCGCCAGAGCGATAAAATTGTCAGTGCAATATCTGCAATCGATGCAGATGTGGTTGGCTTAATTGAGATCGAGAACGATGGCGATGGAGCTAATTCCGCGATCGCCGAACTAGTTGATCGTCTTAATACTTCTGTTGGCGCAGGGACTTACGATTACATCCGTGATCCAGCTTCAGGAGTCGGGACTGATGAAATCAAAGTAGCTTTTATTTACAAATCAGATAATGTTACACCTGTTGGTCAAGCCGTCAGTGACACCGACGCAATCTACAATCGCCTACCAGTAGCGCAGACGTTTGTTCTCAACTCCAACGGTGAGACATTTACACCAGTAGTAAATCACTTCAAATCTAAGGGTGGGACAGGTACTGGCTTAGATACAGACCAAGGCGATGGCCAAGGTGCTTTTAATGCCCAACGTACCCAGCAAGCAGAAGCACTAGTCGGCTTTGTAGATGGTCTTAAAACCTCATCGGGTGATAGTGATGTGCTAGTCATAGGTGACTTGAACGCCTATGGAGAGGAAGACCCCATCGATGTGCTGCGTGCTAGTGGACTAGTAGATGAACTGGATCGATTTGTCCCAGATCCTTATTCATTCGTCTTCGATGGACAATCAGGACGTTTGGATCATGCCCTGGCAACGTCTAGTCTAAGTTCTCAAGTCACAGATGTTACTGAGTGGCATATCAACGCTGATGAACCTAGAATTCTAGATTACAACCTTGAGTTTAAAGGTGCGGGTCAGTCGCCAGATCTTTATACACCAACACCCTACCGCTCATCCGATCACGACCCAGTTATTGTTGGTGCGAATTTGTTCAGCCCCATAACAACAACCAACGGGGGCAATGGCAACGATCCGCTCAATGGTGGGTCTGGCAGAGATCAAATTAATGGCGGTAACGGGAATGACAGCCTCAGTGGTGGTAATGGCAACGATACCCTCAACGGTGGTAACGGTAGCGACATTCTCTTAGGGCAGGTTAGCAACGATAGTTTGAGCGGCGGCAATGGTAATGACCTACTCGATGGGGGTCTTGGCAACGATACCCTCAACGGTGGTAACGGTAGCGACATTCTCTTAGGGCAGGTTAGCAACGATAGCTTGCTCGGCGGCAATGGTGATGACCTACTCGATGGGGGTCTTGGTGATGACACACTACTTGGTGGTAACGGTAGAGATCGCTTCGTGTTGGCTTCTAGTAATGGAACTGACACCATTATCGACTTCACAAATAATCAAGACCTGATTCAGTTGTCGGGTGGGCTGACTTTTGGACAACTGACTATTGCCCAAGGTACTGGTACTAACCTAAATAGTACGTCGATCAGTTTCAACAATGGCAGCATTACTGAAATCCTGGCACTGCTAAGTGGAGTGCAGCCCAGCACTATTACTTCTACTGATTTCGTTACTGTCTAGCACCTTAACCTCAATAGAACTGGGGAATGAAAATATTCCCCTGTTCTGGCTATGGCGGTTATTAGATTTTAGTCAAGAGAGACTCAAACACTCAACCACAAGACTCTAATACTTACTGATGAGACTTAAAGACTTACTGACGAGACTTAAAGACTCAACCACGAGATTCAAAGACTCAACGATGAAGTTCTGATACTCACTGATGAAACTCAAAGCCTCAACTACGAGACTCTAATACTTACTGATGAGACTCAAACACTCAATCACGAAATTCTAATACTCGCTGATGAAGTTCAAAGACTTAACGACGAGATCCAAAGACTCAACAATGAGGTTCTGATATTCACTGATGAAACTCAAAGCCTCAACGATGACTAAGCAAGTCATTCTTACACTTAGTCCATCAAAAGCAAATATATTTAGCGCTCCCAGTTAACTTAAAATCCCCCTTCTACTGCAACTAAGGAATTTATGACAGGTACTCAAGAACCGATTCGCTTTGCAACATTTAACGCCTCATTAAACCGCAATGAAGAAGGTCAACTGATCGACGACCTATCAACTCCAGCCAACGAGCAAGCTAGGAATGTAGCCGAAATTATTCAGCGAACTAATCCAGATGTCGTGCTGATTAATGAGTTCGACTTCGAGCCAAATGACACAGCTGCCAAGCTTTTCAGGGAGAACTATCTCGAAGTTAGCCAGAACGGAGCAAACCCGATTGAGTTTCCCTACGTTCACGTTGACCCGTCAAATACAGGTATCCCTGCTGGATTTGACCTTGATAATGATGGCTCGGTTGGAGGTCCAAATGATGCCTTTGGGTTTGGCTTCTTCCCAGGGCAGTTTGGCATGGCGTTATATTCCAAGTATCCCATCGACACCGCCAACATCCGCACCTTCCAAGACTTTCTCTGGAAGGATATGCCGGGTGCTTTGCTCCCTGACGATCCAGCAACACCTGAGCCGAATGACTGGTACTCACCTGAGGAACTGGAGGTTTTTCGCCTCTCTTCCAAGAGCCACTGGGATATCCCTGTCAACGTCAATGGACAGATTGTTCACGTCCTTGCTAGCCATCCGACACCACCTGTATTCGACGGTGATGAAGACCGCAACGGCACGCGCAACCACGATGAGATTCGCTTCTGGTCAGACTACGTGACACCCGGAAAGGGCGACTATATTTACGATGATGCTGGCAACCTTGGTGGAATCACTCCTGGTTCGCGGTTTGTAATTATGGGCGACCAGAATGCTGATCCGTTTGATGGAGACAGTACCAATGATGCGATTCTGCAACTGCTAGACAATCCGCTGATTAACACTAGCGTTACCCCAGATAGCAATGGTGGCCCAGACGCAGCAGTCCGCCAAGATGCGGCTAATGATACTCACTTGGGAAACCCAGCATTTGATACTGCTGACTTTGCAGATACTACACCTGGTAACTTACGGGCAGATTATGTCCTGCCCTCTCAAAATCTGGAGATTACTGACGCAGCTGTATTCTGGCCAAAGAGTGATAACCCTTTGTTCCCTCTGGTTGGAGACTTTGATCCGGCTCTCCCCGGTGGTTTTCCCAGTTCCGATCATCGCCTAGTTTGGGCTGATGTAACGGTTCCTAATGAGCGGAAGACGGTTAGCGATGTGGACTTTATCGGAGAAGTTACATTCCCAACAAGACTCTCATTTAAAGGCACTGAAGTAGGCGGACTATCTGGTCTTACCTACGATCCATCCAAGAATCTCTACTACAGCATTTCCGACGATCGCAGCCAAATTAATCCGGCTCGGTTCTACACCCTCGACATCAATCTTAGTGACGGTGAACTGAACAACGAAGATGTCACATTCCAGAACGTGACCACGCTATTGAATGCTAGCGGTCAACCGTTTCCAGAATCTAGTCTCGATCCAGAAGGTATTAGCCTAACTGACAACGGTACTGTTTTTATCTCTTCGGAAGGATCTGTCGCAGCCACTCCCCAAATTAATCCCTTTGTTAATGAGTTCTCACTTACAGGAGAACAACTTCAGGCGTTGCCAGTTCCCCAGAAGTTTTTGCCGACAACAGGCGATCGCGGTATTCGTGACAATTTGGCTTTTGAAAGCGTAACAATTACCCCCGATCAAAAATTTCTCTATACAGCTACAGAGAATGCCTTAGCGCAAGATGGAGCGATCGCCACAACTGAAAATGGTAGCCCCTCGCGGATCTTGAAATACAACTTAGTTACAGGCACAGAAGCAGAATTTTTGTATGAAACTGATCCAGTTGCTGCTCCGCCAATTCCTGCCGATCAATTTAGTACGAATGGGTTGGTTGAATTGCTAGCTCTGGATAATAGTGGTACTTTGCTAGCTTTAGAGCGCTCTTTTTCTGTTGGCGTG
The DNA here is from genome assembly GCA_041748755.1 of Chroococcidiopsidaceae cyanobacterium. GTDB lineage: Bacteria > Cyanobacteriota > Cyanobacteriia > Cyanobacteriales > Chroococcidiopsidaceae > JAHHHE01. The sequence continues at coordinate 9,004 of JBGTCQ010000101.1, forward strand.
GGCAACAACATCAAGCTGTATGAGGTGCGCTTGCAAGGAGCAACTGATATTAGTGGCGTTGATAGCGTTGACGGGCTTGAAGTTGGGGCAGTAGCTCAGAAAAGACTGCTGCTGGACTTCGCTGAGTTGGGAGTGCCATTAGATAACATCGAGGGCATTACTCTAGGTCCAACGCTACCAGACGGACGGCAATCTTTGGTTGTTGTCAGCGACAACAATTTCAGTGAGACGCAGTTTACCCAATTCCTAGCCTTTGCGGTTGACACAAATACTATTCCTGAAGTTTTGCCTGCGTTGGAGACACCGCAGGTTATTGACTTGGATCAGCCTCCTAACAACCAGCAACCCGGTGATGCGGACGATCCAGCAATTTACGTTCACCCCACTGATGCGGCAAAAAGCTTGGTAATTGGGACGCTGAAGGACGGTGGTTTATCGGTGTATGACCTGAATGGTCAAGTAACACAGACAATTTCACCGGATGAACCAGGTGATGTGCGCTTTAACAACGTCGATCTGGTTTATGGCTTTAATCTTGGCAACCAGAGTGTCGATCTTGCTGTAGCTTCTGACCGAGAAAATGACACGCTAGCTATCTTCAAAGTTGACCCAACAACCCGCCAACTTACCGATATTACTGACGACAATATCACTGCATCGATCTTCGGCGTGGACGATGGGGAACAGACGGCTTATGGCTTGGCAACCTACACTAGCCCCGTTTCCGGCAAGTCCTATGTCTTCGTCAGCCAGCGCGAGGGTAATAAAGTTGCTCAACTGGAACTGGTAGATGATGGGACTGGGCAAGTTAACGCCAACCTTGTGCGATCGCTAACTGTACCGATTCCCACCGGAGGTGAGTTGGAAGATGCTCAAGTTGAGGGTATGGTGGCAGACCGTGAACTCGGTTACCTCTACGTCGGTCAGGAAAAAGGAGGCATCTTTAAGTTTTCGGCTGAAACTGAAGGTGGTGATATAGGCAGGCTAATTGAAGCAGTTAAGCCAGATGGTAGCAACTTAGAAGCTGATGTTGAGGGACTGACAATTTATTACGCTGCTGATGGTAAAGGTTACTTGCTTGCCTCTAGCCAAGGGGACAGCACTTATGCAGCCTTCACGCGAGAAGGTGACAACGCTTACCTGGGCAATTTCGCGATCGGTGAGTCCGGCGGCGTTGACAGTGTTGAGGAGTCTGATGGCGCTGATGTAATCAACGTGCCGCTGGGACCGGATTTCCCCTCTGGGCTATTGGTTGTTCAGGATGGGTCAAATGAGCCTGCCGTTGTAGTCAATGAGGACGGCGAGGTAGAAAACGTCAGCAGTAACTTTAAGTTTGTTCCCTGGGAAAACGTCGCTAATGCTTTCCCGAATCCCTTGGCGATCAATACTACTAGTTTTGACCCCCGTGCTCCGCTGTTCAACTCAGTTGATGGTACAGATAACGCTGATGACTTAACTGGCAGCTTCAGAAGCGATCGCCTTAACGGCTTCAAGGGTGATGACACAATTACAGGGCTGAAGAGCAGCGATCTCCTAACAGGTGGTGGCGATAACGACACATTTGTAATTAATCTTGGCGATGGTATTGATACCGTCACAGATTTCAGTGGTGTTGGCACTGGTGGCAAAGCAACACCCGCCGAGCTTACAGAGGTTGATACGGTTAAATTCCAGGGTGAGGAGCTAATTGCTAATAATATGCTCTTGACTCAGAACGAAAGTGATTTGGTAATTTCGTTCGAGGATATTGCTCATACTCAAGTCATCCTCAACGACTTCAATCTCGAAAACCTGGATAACCTCCAAAAGCCCACAAATGCTAACCCTGGCAATATCCTGTTTAACGGACAAAACCAAATCCAAGACAACTTCGATGTCTTCAACGCCGACTCGCAGCGACAGCGGATTTTCCACCGCGACAGCGTGACATTCCTCAATGACTTAGATAACAACATTAAAGGCTTTAATCGCTCCGAAGATGTTATCAATGGTCAGGGTGGTGATGACATCATCAAGGGGTTGAGTGGTGATGATTTGCTGCGGGGTGCTGCTGGCAACGACACGCTCTCAGGTGGCAAGGGTAGCGATCGCTTATTAGGTGGCGACGGTGATGATTTGTTAAACGGCAGTAGTGGCAATGACTCTTTACAAGGTGAAATGGGTCAAGACACATTAATTGGTGGCGGTGGTAGTGACCTATTTGGATTGAGCGCTAATCAGGGAGTTGATACTATCAGCGACTTCAATATTAGTCAACAAGACCGAATTGGGTTGGCAGGAGTGACATTTGAGCAGTTGGTGATTACTCAAGGTACTGCTAGTAACACAAATAACACTACAATTAGTGTCCTCGGTCAAGACCTTCTTATCTTGACTGGGATTCAAGCTAGTAGCCTTGGTAGCAATAATTTTATCCTTGTCTAGCAGGGCAAACGAAATTTATCAAAACTGTTGAACCAGAATTACATCTCTCTAGGGGGAGATGTAATTCTTTATCAGCTGTCAATAAATTCGATTTAAAGAGTAAATAATTTAGCGTAAACCTTTAGCTAAAAATCAGTAGTCAGCAAGACTCATTAACTCTTATATAACTTTCTTTCTAGGGGATAGAAAAGGTAGTCTTACGCCTGTGATGATGCATTATTGGGATAGACAAAGTACCAAATTATTTCCCTACGGTATTTCAAATATTTGAGAAAAATAGAATGAATATAACGACATCAATGTACCAATTTCATTTCCATAGTAAGGCATAAATCAGTACCATTATGGGTTTTATGGCTACTAATGGATTGCTAAGGGTTTTAACAATTTTGTGCATTTAATCATAAGTTATACATAGAATTTACATATATTAGATTTTAGTTGCAGGATTTAGATGGAAAATATATTAGAGGTCAGATTAATGAAAGAGGTACAGCTAAAACTACGAGTGTTTAAAATGAATAAATCTTTACAAATCCAAGATTGGTATGCAAAGAATGTAGATTTAGTATATCAACTTTTGTGAGAACTCAAAATAGGTTTTTTACTAAGGTAAAACCTACGATTTGTAGCGGTCTTGTAATGTAGTGTTCTATAGTTAAATTTATGGATTTAATATATAGATTTAATGTTATCTAGTTTACTTGCTAAGAAATTAGTTGAATAGTAATATTAATAACTAGATTTACCGATGTACTCGGTTAATTAGACAAAGCTTTCAATCAGCTAATGTACATACGAGGAAATATCCATGCGGCAAATTCATCGTCTTACTATCGCTTCTATCATCGGGATTTCTAGCATCATTACCTTTAACAGTGCTGGGGAAAGCGCACGCAGACCACCACTCTCCGCAATACTTCTGGGAGGAAACGAGGTTTCAGAAACAGGTGTCGCCAATGCAGGCGATCCTGATGGCGTTGGTTCAGCAACCATTAAAATAACCAGAATAAGTGATACCACTGCAAAACTCTGCTTTGGGATCACTGTTGCTGGCGTTGACAAGCCGATATTGACTCATATCCATGAAGGAGCTGCTGGCATCAACGGTCCAGTTGTAGTGGATCTTATACCGCCCTCTGGCGGTTTCAACGCCTCCAGTGGGTGTGTTGATGTAGCTCTTGCGCTAGCTGCAGATATCAACAACGACCCGCTGAACTACTACGTCAACCTTCACACCGAGAAGTTTCCAGCTGGTGCAGTCCGGGGTCAACTCCATTAAGTATTTAATTGCTCAGCGCAAATCCTACACTATGCTTCTGGTAGGGTTAACTATCAGTAAATAGTTCACTTCAGTTATATTTAGTCAGCCGCCTGTCACTATTAGACAGGTGGCTTTTATTTAGATAGTAAATTCTTAGAATTAGGCGATCGCTCCCAGTTTCTACTAGAGCGATGACGTAGTCTAGCTAATCTCTCCCTTAGAAGATTAGATTGCTATGCTGAAAGAAGCCCCTTTGCTGTTCGCCAGCCCCTCAGACTTATGACTCAACAACCTGTACGCATTTGTATCCTTGGTGGAGGCTTTGGTGGTCTTTACACAGCACTGCGTTTGAGCCAGCTGCCTTGGGACTCGGAACGACCAGAAATTGTTTTAGTCGATCAAAGCGATCGCTTCTTATTCTCGCCGCTATTGTACGAACTGCTTACTGGCGAACTCCAAACCTGGGAAATTGCCCCACCATTTACAGAAATATTGGCTGGTACTAGCGTACGCTTCTGCCAAGGTGTTGTAGCTGGAATTGATATTGACGAGCGACAGGTACAGTTACAGGATGGGCCAGAAATTCCGTATCAGCGCTTAGTCTTGGCTCTGGGTGGAGAAACCCCATTGGATATGGTACCAGGGGCAATGTCCTATGCTTTTCCTTTCCGCAGTTTTGGGGATGCTTATCGCCTGGAAGAACGGCTACGAGTTTTAGAAGAATCTGCTGTGGATAAAATCCGAGTGGCAATTGTCGGGGGTGGTTACAGCGGTGTCGAGTTGGCGTGTAAGCTGGTAGATCGCTTGGGGGAACGAGGGCGATTGCGGCTAATTGAACTTAGTGACCAAATCTTACGGACATCTCCAGAGTTTAACCGTACAGCAGCAAATAAAGCTTTAGAAGCGCGGGGTGTTTGGCTTGATTTAGAAACAAAGGTTGAATCTATTGAACCAGATGCGATCGCGCTGGAGTATAAAAATCAAGTGGACACAATCCCAGTAGATGTAGTGATTTGGACAGTGGGAACGCGGGTTGCTCCCGTAGTGCAATCGCTCCCTCTCAAGCAAAACCAACGTGGTCAACTAACAACTACACCGACGCTGCAAGTAATAGATCATCCAGAAATCTTTGCTTTAGGAGATTTAGCTGAATGCCGTGATGCTGAAGGGCAGCAAGTCCCTGCAACTGCTCAAGCTGCATTCCAACAAGCAGACTATGCAGGCTGGAATATCTGGGCTTCTTTTACCAATAGACCCCTACTCCCCTTCCGCTACCAACACTTAGGGGAAATGATGACGCTAGGAACAAACAATGCTACGTTCACAGGCTTAGGAGTAAAACTAGATGGTACTCTAGCTCATGTTGCTCGTCGCCTCGCCTATCTGTATCGAATGCCAACTTTAAACCACCAGCTCAAAGTTGGTTTCAACTGGATCGCCCATCCTATTGTGGAGAATCTCTCGAAATAGCTGTAAAAGCTGATGAACAACAGCTGAAAACTTAATTATGCAACGACCCAAAGTCATTTTTTTCGATGCTGTTGGCACACTGTTTGGAGTAAAAGGCAGTGTGGGTAAGGTCTATAGTGACATGGCAAAGAGCTTTGGTGTCGAAGTTTCAACTGAGGCTTTAGATCAAGCATTCGTCCAAAGTTTTCAAGCGGCTCCGCCACCAATATTTCCAGCTATAGAACCACAAAAGATTCCTGAATCCGAATTCGAGTGGTGGCAAGTTGTTACACTTGGCACTTTTAACCAAGTAGGCGTAGTAGAACAATTTGCAGATTTCTCTGCTTTTTTTACTGCACTCTATATTCACTTTGCTACTGATGAACCTTGGTTTGTTTATCCAGATGTTCGCCCAGTTTTAGAACGCTGGCAACAGTTAGGAATTGAGCTGGGCGTACTGTCGAACTTCGATTCTCGTCTATACTCGGTTTTAGCAGCTCTTGAACTTAGACAATTTTTCACCTCTATTACTATTTCTACAGAGGTAGGTGCAGCTAAACCTGAGCCGCAGATTTTTGCAGTTGGGTTAGAAAAACACAACTGTCCAGCTAAGTCAGCTTGGCACATTGGCGATAGCTTGAAAGAAGATTATCAAGGAGCCAAGGCAGCGGGACTAAGAGCCATTTGGCTCAAGCGTAGCGAAAAGTCTTGATTTGGATTAACAATTCATAACACGGTGCTGCACTGTGTAGTGTCATATACACAGGTAAAAAGAGTTTACTTAGGTTTGCATCCACACTTAAACAGAACTAACGTCTTGTATTGAAACGACGCAAATGTCAAGATAGTTATTGCTAATTCCGGTAACGCTCTTGGAGGTCTGGGGTTATAGTTTTTAATCGCTGGTGGGGCATCCGGGCGGGAAACTCTAGCTCACAGCTCCTCGAAGTTTATAACCCCTACTTAATGAATCTGCTCTAGTCCGCTGACGATTTGGCAAAGAAGAGTAAATATATCCCCTGTCTGCTTTTTTTATTTTTAAATAAGCTCTTAGAGATGCAAAATATGAAAAGAAGCAAAATTAATGCAGAATTATGGCTGTTAAAAAAGGTGATTTAGTTCGTGCTATCCGCGAAAAATTAGAAAACAGTTTAGAAGCAAAAGCTAGTGACTCTCGCTTTCCACCTTATATATTTGAAACCAAGGGGCAAGTTTTAGACATAAAAGATGACTACGCGCTTGTCATGTTTGGTCAAGTGCCTACCCCTAATATCTGGTTGCGTGTTGACCAGCTAGAACCGTTTAAGTAAACTGAATCCCCGAAAAATGCGATGGCTACGCCGACGCTAAAAGCTACGCACTTCTCAAGTAAAGGCGCAAGTCGCATGATTTTAAGCTAGACAAGGTACTCAATTCAAATGAAAGTAGCAATTACTGGAGCCACTGGATTTGTGGGTAGTCGCTTGGTGGAGCGATTACGCGCTGAAGGGCATCAGGTACTAGTTTTGACTCGTGACCCAGCTACAGCCCAGAAGGTTTTTCCTAAGTCAAGTGCCAATCTGGAAATAACTGCATATAAACCCACCGAGTCCGGTTCCTGGCAACAAGTAATCGCTGGTTGTGATGGGGTCGTAAATCTAGCAGGAGAACCGATCGCTTCTGAGCGCTGGACACCAGAACGTAAGCAGGAAATCCTTAAAAGCCGCCAACTTGGTACCCAAAAAATTGTGGAAGCAATAGCCAAAGCTAACCCCAAACCCAGCGTTTTAGTAAATGCTTCAGCGATTGGCTACTATGGCACAAGTGAAACTGCCACTTTCGATGAAACTAGCGCAGCTGGTGATGATTTCTTAGCTCAAGTGTGTGTTAACTGGGAAGCAGAAGCCCAAAAAGTCACAGAAGTAGGTGTACGGCTAGTGATTCTGCGGTTGGGCATTGTCTTAGGCATGGGAGGAGCGATCGCCAAAATGATCACCCCGTTTAAACTCTTCGCAGGTGGCCCTATCGGTAGCGGTCGTCAATGGTTTTCCTGGATTCATCGAGATGATCTAGTTAACTTGATCTTGCAAGCTTTAATCCAACCGAACATTGAGGGCGTTCTTAATGCCACTGCCCCAAATCCTGTCCGGATGACCGAATTAGCCCAAACAATGGGGCAAGCCCTGAATCGGCCTTCCTGGTTACCAGTCCCTAGCTTTGCCTTAGAAGCCCTGTTAGGTGATGGTGCAATGGTAGTTCTAGAAGGTCAACAAGTTCTACCGCAGCGCACTCTAGCCGTAGGTTTTGACTATCAATATCCAACTGTGAAACAAGCACTGGCAGAAATAGTCGTTAGTCAGTAGTAAGAACTAAGGGCTAAGGACTAGTTTGGTCAATTCATCTGCTGGGGATTCATTCTTTTAGCAATCCAACCTGCCAACGCACTGAGAATCGTACCACCCATCAGGATGCCGATCGCTGGACTAAATAATGGTTGCCATAGATAATGCCAGATGTTTAAACCAAGTGGTATACCAGCGCTACGACCTACAACTGCGATCGCTAGCCAGAAAAAGCCAAATAAAACTAGGAAGAAATCTGCTACTAAAGCCAAATTTAGCCAATTTAGGAGTTTATCTTTCATAATTTAGATTAAATGAGTCGCTCACCCTACTTTCTCTTTTAAGGCTCAAACAGCCAATTTTTTACTCGCTGCAAACTCTTCCATTCTGGTTTTCTACTTAAACCGTCTGCAATACTTTGTTTGATTTCATCTCGTATTTCTGAATCTACCATTATTAGCTGCATGACTAAATCAACGTGTTGCCGCACCCCAGTTTGACTTGTTTCTAGCATGGCAACGGCTAAGTTTACTCTTGCCTGTGCATCTTGGGGATGTAATTTAACTGCCTTCTGGGCTGCTTTGTAAGCCGGAGTGGGTTTGTCATTTAATAGGTACAGCCAGGCCAAGCAAGCCCAAGCAGCACTGCTTTTGGGAGCGCGATCGCAAATTTCTTTAAAAACTGGAATTAGATTTGCCGGGTCTTCCCCAGCTTTATAACGTTCCAGTGCAGTCTCAAATATGGAATCAATCGTTTCCGTCATTACAAAAAAACTCAAAACTTTACACTACACTTGTTGTTTGTTGTAGAAACAAATTAATTTTATTGCAGTGCCTGGAGACGTTGCCTGTAACATCGCTAGAATTTAAGGCACTTTATAAAATTGCCAAACATTGGTAATTATTACCAATATATGTAGTGTTTCTTTTTAATTAAACGCCAAATGACTTACCGCAGCCGCAGGTTTGTGAAGCATTGGGATTAGTGAATTGGAAGCCACCGCCAATCATCGCGTCGCTATAGTCCAGCATTAGACCGTAGAGATATAAAAGACTCTTGCGATCGCAAACAATTTTGAAGCCATCATAGTCAAATACGTCATCTTTTTCCCCAATCTTGCTAGGGTCTTCAAAATCCATCATGTAAGACATCCCAGAACAGCCGCCCTGACGTACTCCTACCCGCATGCAAAGGTCTTGTCCTTGTTTATCCCGCAAGAATTGAACGTGCCGCAGCGCCGTTTCGCTCAATTGAATACCTTGTTTTTGAGATTGAGTTACTGGTGTCATGGTCTTATTAAAACTCCTAGTGTCATTTAACGTAAACTATTGGTAGCTTTTTGTCCATTTTAGCGATTTACAGCGCAGCGGTTTGAGGAATTGCAAACAAACCGCGTCAAAACACTCTAAAGGTTTCTATTCTAGAATTGATGGATCAAACCCAATTGGATTCTTTTTAGGGGAAACTAGCAACAGGTGTTATCTGCATAATTAGCAGATTTTAAGAAAGACTCCCATTTAACGGTTTCCCCAATTTGCATTGTCTTCCGGATTGGCTTCGTCTATGACAACGTCTTTGAATCGCTCTACCCGTCGCAGATTGCAGAAATTAGATCAGATTCCTTGTGTCTGGGAAGGCGATCGCCGTCCATTGTCAGCTCAAACGCCGGAACCTAACTCAAAGGCAAATGGCGAATGCATTTTATGGGTGGATGGTTCGCAAGGAATTGTCCGAGCAATGGATGTGGTAACGCCAGATTCTGGACCAGAAGCAACTGTTCGCACTTTGCTTAGGGCAATGGAGCATCCCAACAGCCCTGCCATACCCGCTCGACCTCAGAAAATTGTCGTGCGCGACAGAGAAATTCAGTTCTACCTGCGTGGAGCGCTCCAGGAACTGGACATTGCGATTGAATACGTACCAGATTTGCCCTTAATTGATGAACTGTATCGAGGGTTCCAAGAAATAGTTGACACTCATACACCAGATTTACCTCCTCAGTATGCAGAACCGCTAAGACAGAAGGCATTTGAGATTTGGCAGGCTGCCCCCTGGGAATTCCTTGAAGAACACCAAATTCTGTCGATTGAGCTGAACCAGAATGATATCGGCACGCTCTACGCTTCAGTGATGGGAATGCTAGGGATGGAGTATGGAATTTTGTTGTATCGATCGCAAGAGTCCCTCAAGCAGTTTCGCGCCTCGGTTCTAACAGACGCAGAATCGACGGAGCATCTGGAAGAAGCTTTCCTGAAACAAGATTGTCTGTTTTTGACATTTGAGCGTTCAGATGCAGACGACGTAGACGAGGATGAAGAAATTATTGATGTAGCGGAGCTACCGTTATCGGAAATTCAACCATCTTTTGGGAATATTCATCCTCTAGAAGGGCTGCGGTCTGTTCTTGATGAGGAAGAGGCGATCTCCGTTTTCATTGCTTTAGAAGCCCTTGATCGCTTTATCCGCGCTCAGCGCCGCCAATTGGCTGAAGACTTCCCGTCCCTTAGCCGTCGCTATTGCATTCCTCCACCCCAGCCAACTCAAGATGCGTTGCAGTCGGTCAGCGTCACCGTCAGCACAATGCCGAGTTTGGCAGCGGAACTAGAGGAAATGGCAGGTTTTGAGGACGAGGAGGACGAACTTTTTAATGCTTCGCCTTTATTGCGCTCATTGCGAGATGACTTAATCCCAGAAGACTCTTTTCTGAGCTTGGGTGTGGTGTCTTGGGAAATGGTAGAGTACCTGCGAACCTCTGTGACGCACCAACAAGCGGGAGAAGTAACGGTAGCGGGAGACGGGTTGCCGGTAATTTTGATTCAGACCTCTCGCCCTAAGGCTAAGACCGTGATTGAGGCGATCCAAGCCGCTGGGGGACTCAAAGGTATTTGCTTTAATCCAGGTGCTGATCCATTTGAGGGCGATCGCTATGACTTGGGAATTTTGCAAACCAAAAACGGCGAAATGTTCTTGTTCGGTGAATTTATGGACGACGATCCAGTTCATGCTGCTGCTCGCAAGAAGTGGAATGAGCGGTGTAAAAACACCAAAGGCTACTGTGGTTTGATCGTTGCTAGGGGACTAATGGGAGCAACGCGAGGAAATCCGCAGTTACGCGACATGATGGCTTTATTTGAAGCGCGATCGTTTTCACCCAAGGAGCTAGGAATCGGAACTCTTCAATTAATGCCACAGTTTGATTAAGCTTAGTAGTCATTAGTCATTAGTTGTCCATCCTCAGTCTTAGAGGTGGCGCGTGAATAGTACGAGCGTCCTTAGTCGGTTTTTCCATGTGGGGTGAGGCAGGTACCTACTGCTAATGACTAATGACTAATGACTCTCGCGTTGCAGTTTGACTTTGGAGGTATGGCATCAGTGGGGGATTTGATTCGACTAGATGTCGTGGATTTGGTTTTTGCTTTGGGAATGATCGCGATCGCTATTGGTTTATCAGCCTGGCAGCAATTAGGGCTGGAATGGAGTTTAGCCTCCGCTGCTGCTAGAACTGTGTTGCAGTTGCTGGTAGTAGGATATCTTTTGGCGTTCATTTTCGCTCTCGACAATCCGTGGGCAGTAATGTCCGTAATGGCCATAATGCTGACGATTGCTGCTGTTGTCGCCCGGAACCGCATTAGCAAAAAGATTCCCCAGTTATTACCGTTAGTGTGGGTGTCAATGTTGGTCAGCACCGCTGTGACACTGAGTTATACCAATCTTTTGGTGATTCAGCCCCAACGCTGGTATGAAGCACAGTATTTGATTCCTCTAGCTGGGATTGTATTGGGGAATGCCATGAATGGAGCAGCGATCGCTGGAGAACGCCTTGTTAGTACCATTAATGCTAGCCAAGTAGAAATTGAAACTCACTTGAATCTAGGGGCAACTCCTCAGCAGTCAGTAGCCCAGTACCGCAAAGCAGCAATTAGAGCTGGACTGATTCCTAACCTAAACCAAATGATGGTTGTGGGCATCGTAGTTCTACCAGGAATCATCACTGGTCAACTCTTGAGTGGTGTTAATCCACTCGATGCAGCGTCTTATCAGATATTAATTATGTTCATGCTCGTCTTTGCCAACTTAATAACGGCATTGCTAGTTACTCAAGGGCTTTGTCGTCAGTTTTTTAACTCCGCCGCCCAGCTAATTAAGTGAGGGTGGAAGCAAAGGAGAGAGGGGCGCTTGGACTGGGGAATGTAGACTAGAAGGGAAAAAAGAGGGGATGAAGTAATAATAGTAAAATCTTCTAGCACTAGCCCCTGAAAAAGATGGATTTGTTAGAGTACCAAGCTAAGGAATGGTTTCGGGAGATGGGTATCCCAGTACTGCCATCTCAACGAATTGATCGTCCAAGCGATCTCAAAGGTTTGAAAATTCCCTACCCGGTAGTCCTCAAGTCTCAGGTTCGTACTGGTGGTCGGGGTCGAGCCGGCGGAGTGAAGTTTGCCGAAAATACGATTGATGCGATCGCTGCCGCCCAGACAATTTTTCACTTGCCGATCTTAGGGGAGTTTCCCGAAGTTTTGCTAGCTGAAGCTAAGTACGATGTAACCCGTGAGTTTTACCTGGCAGTGGTTTTAGATGCTGCTGCCCGTAGACCGCTACTTCTTGGCTCTCCTCAAGGCGGGATTGATGTGGAATCAACTCCAGATCTGCTCCAGCAAGTTGTGGTCGAGCAGGAATTTTCCCCGTTTTATGCGCGACGGCTGAGTCTAAAGATGGGATTGCAGGGGACATTGATTCAGTCAGTCAGCGGCATTATCGAGAAGATGTACCAGTTATTTGTTCAGAAAGACTTGGATCTGGTTGAAATTAACCCGCTTGGGGTGAGTTCCAGTGGTGAATTAATGGCGCTTGATGGTAAAGTGACAGTCAACGATCGCGCGATCGCTCGGCATCCAGACATTGCTTTGATGGCAGAAAAAAAAGCCAGCCGTGCTAATGGTCGCTATCCTTCGGGAATGTTGAGCAGTTGGGAAGAAGTAGAACCTTCGGGCAATGTGGGAATTTTGGGCAATGGGGCAGGACTGGTGATGGCGACTTTGGATTTAGTAACCAATGCTGGCAGCAAAACAGCTACTTGTCTAAATGTAGGACACGGGCGAAACTTAAATACATTACCGCTTGCTTTTTGCGATCGCCTAGAACAGGGACTGGAATTTCTCAGCCAAAACAAAAGCCTCCAGGTTGTATTGGTGAATATTGTGGGTAGCGTTCCTACTGCTATGGAAATAGCTGAAGTGATTGCAAAATTCGTGCAACGCGAAGATCGCCCCACTGATAATAAAACTCGCTCTCCCGCCCATCCCCGCTTAATTGTCCGCCTTGCAGGTGCCGAGTTAGATTCAGCCAGAGAGCGACTGGCAGCCATCCAAGTCCCACTGGTAGAAGATTTGGATGAAGCGGTAGAGCAAACAGTCCGTCTGTCCAAGGCATCAGCTACTAAACGAAGAAATGAATTTAACACCTGAGAGTAAAGTTTTAATCCAGGGCTTTTACGAACCAACGTCAACTCATGCAGCTCGCATGAAAGCTTATGGGACAAATGTGGTAGCTGGGATTAATCCGGGTCTAGGTGGACAGACTTTGGCTGATATTCCTGTCTTTGATCTAGTAGAGCAAGCGGTAGCGGTGGCTGGTCCAGTTGATACCACAATTATTTTTGTACCGCCTTACCAAGCGCTGGATGCTGCTTTAGAAGCGATCGCTGCGGGTATTCGACAGATCGTGATCATCTCATCTGGAATGCCTCCTTTAGATATGGTTCACTTACTACGGAAAGCGGAGGCAACAGAAACTTTAGTTGTGGGACCGAACAGTCCAGGCATTATTGTGCCAGGGAAAATTCTCTTAGGTACTCATGCAAGTGAATTTTATACTCCAGGAATGGTAGGAATTGTTAGCCGCAGCAGCACCCTTACCTATGAAATTGCCTTGCAGTTAACCGGAGCAAAGCTAGGACAGTCAATAGGTGTCAGCATTGGTAGTGATACAATTACTGGCTCATCGTTTCTCCAGTGGCTGCAAATTCTAGATGAAGATGAAGCGACCCAAGCAATTGTCTTAGTTGGGGAGCCTGGTGGGAATAGCGAAGAAGCTGCGGCACGATACATTACTGAGGCAATAGATAAGCCAGTAATTGCCTACATCGCTGGTAGACAAGCACCAGTCGGAAAACATTGGGGTCATACTGGAACCCTAGCTGCTGTTGTCGGACGCGGAGCTAATGTTGGTACAGCCCAAAGCAAACTAGCTGCCTTCAAGGAAGCAAAAGTCCCAATTGCCGAACGTCCTTCTCAGATTCCAGAACTTGTGAAAAAAGCGCTCAAGAAAGGAGGGAGTAGAGAGTAATTTTGAGTTTAGAGTAATGAGATTGAAGAATGAAGAGCTGAAAAGCACATTGAAGTAGTGCGATCGCCGACTATAGCAAATCGGATTGAAGGCAGTGCAACCTAACGTCCCTGAAATTGTTAGGTTCGTTGGCATTTGCTCCAACTATCAGAACTTGACCGCAGCTTTTGTTAATTGGCAGGATTTTTTGCTAATCTGAGCGATCGCATTCCTTTTAATTTTTATCTATCTCAAATCTACACGCTAAACATCTGCCTGTACTTTTACGTCATCCTGGCACGCCGACGCGCACCGGACTTGCTACCACCTTCTCTGGCTGACGTTGCTCTGAGTTTGACCACTGGATGTGGTGACGGCTCGGTGGTAAAAAGGGTTGTCTGCTCCCTACTGGGCATTTGTCCACGCTGGGACCCGTTCTGGCTCGGAGCGGGTAATTTATGCGAGTCGGACTCAAAGCCAGCAACTACTTCCTTGGGTAGCTGCCGCTTAAGCAGTTTTTCGACATCTGTCAACAGCTTGTGTTCATCGGCGCACACCAGCGATATAGCTTCACCCGCCTCACCAGCGCGACCAGTGCGGCCGATACGATGGACGTAATCCTCTGGCACGTTAGGTAGCTCGAAGTTGACTACATGTCCTAGTTCGCTGATATCAATGCCCCTAGCAGCAATGTCGGTAGCTACTAGTACCTGCAAGCTGCCAGACTTGAACTGATCTAGGGTGCGGGTACGCACCGACTGGCTCTTGTTACCATGAATAGCTAGTGCTGGGATGCGGTCTTTGGTTAGCTGCTTGACTAGATGGTCAGCGCCATGCTTGGTGCGGGTGAACACCAGTACCTGAAACCAGTTGTGTTGCTTGATCAGGTGTGCCAGCAATTCGCGCTTCCTTTCACGGTCTACAAAGTAAACGAGCTGTGTCACTTTATCGGCGGTAAGGTTGCGGCGTGCCACCTCAATCATTGTCGGGTGATTGAGCAATCCAGCAGCAAGCGCCTTAATCTCGTCGGAGAATGTTGCGAAAAACAGTAGGTTCTGCCGCTGCTGGGGCAGCAGTGCCAAGATCCGGCGAATGTCCCGAATGAAGCCCATATCCAGCATCCGGTCGGCTTCATCCAGCACTAAGATTTCAATGCACGACAGGTCTAAAGTACCCTGCTGCACGTGGTCTAGTAAGCGCCCTGGGGTGGCGACCAGAATATCCACGCGGCTCTTTAGGCGCTGGATTTGAGGATTGATGTTGACCCCGCCGAACATCACCATTGAATTCAGTTTCAGGTACTTGCCGTATTCGCGCACGCTTGTCTCCACCTGTGCTGCAAGTTCGCGCGTGGGTGTAAGAATCAGCGCCCGGATTGGCGGACGACCGCTGGACGGACCCTTGACGTTTTTGTCGGATAGCCGATGCAGGAGCGGCAGGGTAAAGCCAGCAGTCTTGCCAGTGCCGGTCTGAGCGCCAGCCAGCAGGTCGCCTCCCTGTAGTACGGCAGGGATCGCCTGCATTTGGATTGGTGTGGGCTCTGTGTAACCCTTTGCGGTTACGGCGCGGACAATTTCATCAGACAGACCGAGACTAGAAAAAGACATAAAACTCCAGAAATAACATCGGTCTGTCGCCGTTGGCGGTGCCAGTCTTAAGCTAGACGGACCTTGGGTTTGAAGGGCTGGGATGGGCAGCGGCAACGAAGACTAGGAGCGATCTGCCACAGTCATGCATTCTAACAGAGCTTAAGCCGTTGCGCCGTTTAGCGAATGACCAAACCCTCAGTAACGAGGAAATTTGAGAAGCGTGGCTAGATTCTAGGCTTATCATAAGTACTTTGTATATCTGTTGCCGATTCTGAAGATAGTCGCGGACAAAATTAGCCAGCTATTGTTCCCTAAGTATTTACAATGTTGTCGTAAGTCGATGGCGATCGCTCTTTTGTGATCTAATTGAATTGTTAACTCAAACAAATTGCTGTGACACCATTTTTATTCGTAACCGATCTAGATAATACCTTGGTAGGCGATGACAACGCCCTAGTAGAACTTAACCGCAAGCTAGATCAGCATCGCCAAGAACATGCGACAAAGATTGTGTATGCTACTGGGCGATCGCCTACTCTATATCGGCAACTCCAAACTCAAAAGCAGCTTTTGTCCCCCGATGCTCTGATTGCCGCTGTAGGTACAGAAATTTACCTTAACGGCAACGAAACTCCTGATTCTGCTTGGTCTGAACAACTTTACCAAGGATGGGATCGTAACGTGGTAGTGGCTACTACTGCTCATTTTGCTGATCTTGTTCTCCAGCCAGAAACAGAACAGCGCCCTTTCAAAGTGAGTTTTTTCCTGACAGAGGCTCTAGCACCTGAAGTTCTACCGCAATTGAAGTCTTTATTGCAACAGCAGGGTTTAGATACCAAGTTGATTTATAGTACTGGTCAAGATTTGGATATTCTGCCGCGCCATAGCGATAAAGGTTTAGCAATGCAGTTTCTGCGCTCCTTATGGAAAATTGAAGCAGAGCAAACAGTTGTCTGCGGTGATTCTGGCAATGACATCGCCTTGTTTTCTGTGGGAACAGAATGGGGAATCATTGTCGGAAATGCCAGCTTAGAACTTTTAGAATGGCATAACACCAGCCCAGTGAATCGTCGTTACTTGGCTAAGGCTGCCTGTGCGGGTGGTATTCTGGAAGGCTTGATCTATTTCGGTTTTATGGGATGATTAGCTATCTTAAAGGCACAGTCGCTGGCGTTGTCAAAAGTATCGGCAATCGCGTCATCCTCACCCTTGAAGTTAACTCCTGCGGATATGATCTGCAAATCCCGGCACGTCTGGCGGCTGAATTACCAGCGACTGGGGAATCGGCACAAATTTTTACTCATCTGCAAATTCGGGAAGAACAACCTGTGTTATACGGGTTTGGTTCGTTAGCTGAACGGGATTTGTTCCGTCAGTTGATCAGTGTGAGTGGTATTGGCGCATCAAGTGCGATCGCACTTTTAGACACTCTAGAACTACCAGATTTAGTCCAGGCGATCGTTACTGGCAACATCCAACTACTCATTCAAGCCCCCGGCGTGGGTGGTAAAACAGCTGAGCGCATCTCCCTAGAACTGAGAAAGAAACTATCAGATTGGCGTAACACAACTGGATTAGCAGGGACTGCTTCATCTGTGCCACTAACAAGCGCTGTTTTAGAAGAAGTGCAGGATACGCTGCTAGCACTGGGATATACCGCTAGTGAAATTTCTCAAGCCCTGCAAGCCGTGAATCAAAACGCTGGGCTATCAAAAAACGCGAATCCCGAAGATTGGATTCGACAGGCGATCGCGTATTTAAGCACCCAGTAACCCGTAACTTGATTAATTACTCATAGCTCACTTGCGTGTAGCTCACTTTTTGCTATGTTGCTTTAATAGTTTTGATAGCTGCAAATTTGCTAAATTTAGCGATTTTAAGCCTTATTAATCTAAATTTGACCTAAACAGCTTTTAGACTTCCTTAGCGGCTTATCAGTAGGAATATGTTACACCATAAGTCAATTTATCTCTAGAATGATTTGCCGATTTATTGAGTTATGAGAAAATACTGGTGGTTACTTTTATTACTTAAAGTTCTATGGCAAGTCCAATTGAATTTAATTTATTTGCCCCCTACAACAAAGGAGCTGCGTTAATTGGATCTTTCTCCAATTGGGAAGAAATCTCAATGGAAAAAGGTGAAGATGGTTATTTCCGCACCAAAGTCGAACTAGAAGACGGTGTTTATCAATATAAATTCCGGGTTCAATCCAGATCTTGGTTTTTTGAACCAGATCAATGGGTAGATGTTACAGATCCCTACGCAACTGACGTTGATAATGAAGAAAACGGTGTCGTCAGGATTAAAGGCGGTGATCGCATTATCGATACCTACGTCTGGCAACACGACGACAAACCACTGCCAGCTGATTATGAATTAGTAATATATGAACTACACGTTGGCGACTTCTCTGGTGGTGAGGATGATCCTCACGCTCGTGGCAAATATAAGCACGTCGTAGAAAAATTAGACCATTTATCTGAACTGGGTATTAACGCGATTGAATTGTTACCCGTAAAAGAGTACCCCGGCGACTACAGCTGGGGTTATAACCCGCGCCACTTCTTCGCCACCGAATCTAGCTACGGCACAACAGAAGGATTGAAAAATCTGATTGATGAGTGTCATGCTAGAGGTATTCGTGTCCTGATGGACGGGATTTATAATCACTCGGAAGCCTCAGCACCACTTACCCAGATCGACCACGATTATTGGTATCATCACGAACCTCGTGATCCTGATAATAACTGGGGTCCAGAGTTTAACTACGAATTCTACGACGAAAAACTAGAAACTTTCCCAGCGCGGCGGTTTGCTGGTGATACTGTACGCCACTGGATTCAGGAATATCATATTGATGGTATTCGTTACGATGCAGCGCGGCAGATTGCCAACTACGACTTTATGCACTGGATTGTGCAGCAAACAAAAGAAACAGCCAGTATGAAGCCGTTTTATAACGTTGCGGAACACATCCCTGAGACAACCAGCATCACCAATGCAGACGGCCCAATGGATGGCTGCTGGCACGATAGTTTTTACCACTGCATTTTAGAGCATATCTGCGGGGAGACGTTTGATTTAGAGCGCCTCAAGGATGTGATCGACTGCAAGCGGCAAGGATTTATGGGTACAACGAATGTTGTGAATTACCTAACAAATCACGATCACAATCACCTGATGGTTGAACTAGGCGATCGCAACATTTTTGATGCAGAAGCTTTCAAGCGAGTTAAATTAGGGGCTGCGATCCTGATGAGCGCGATCGGTGTGCCGCTAATTTGGATGGGCGAGGAGTTTGGTGAGTACAGGCCCAAAACCGAAGATTCAGTCAAAATTGAGTGGGCGCTGCTAGGTAATGACCTTAATCGGAGTTTATTTGAATATTACAAAGGCTTGACAACCCTGCGTAAAAGTAATCATGCCCTCTACACAGAAAACATTGACTTTTTCCACGAAAACCCAGAAGCAAAAGTGCTAGCATACAGCCGCTGGAATGACGAAGGTTCTCGTGTAGTTGTTGTGGCGAATTTCTCCGAAAACTTCCTGGCGGGGTATCAAATTCCTAACTTCCCGGAGGCTGGGACATGGCACGAGTGGACAGGCAATTACGATATTGAATCTGGCGATGATGGGATGATGATTGACTTAGGAGAGTACGAAGCTAAAGTTTTTGTGTGGCAGTGACGAAATACATGAACTTTTTCAATGCAGAGTGACGCAGAAGCACATAGAGTTATATCTTTTTCTGCGGATGTAGCTTACCTCTACCGGAGTTCAAAGTAAGCGCCCGCTACTACAAAACTCAGCCTTTGGGGTTTCTGCTTGAGTCAGTATCGGGTAGTGAGAGCAATGGTATGACGCGAATCAGGATAACCACAATCCGCCTGAACAAGCTGGCACAAGCTGGCATAAGTTGGCTACTGCTGTTCGCACTCCTAATTGCAACTGCAACAACGATAACTATCCCAAGTTCGGTGCTGGCGCAAGATGAGCGAGTAACGGTACGCCTAGATGGTAGGGCAGTGTTTCGCGTTAGTGCGTTGGAGAATACAGATGCAGCGGCAAGGGCAAGGCAAATTGAGCGGCGGATGACGCGGTTGTTGGAAAATCCAGCGGCGATCGCTCCACCACTTATTGAACCTACTGAAGCGGATAATTCTGAGCGCGTGATTGCGATCGCGGGTGTACCAGTTGTCACCGTAACAGAGGCAGATGCTCAGGACAACTTAATTACAGTTGATGCGCTGGCTACCCAATGGTCTAAGTCAATTGCTGCTGCTCTGAGACGGGCGAGTCAGCGTCGGCTCTCACCTTGGGGAAAATTTGCATCTGAAGTCCAGGCATCGGTTGAAACTGCCTTTGGGCGACTGACAGAATCTGCGATCACGATTGTTCCCCGTGCCTTGGCATCTCTGTTGGTGATTGGGTTATTTTGGGCGATCGCCGCCGCTGTGCGCTGGTTAATGCGAATTATCTTCCGCCGCATTGTGGAAGACTTAACCGTTGAAAACTTGATTAAGCAGGTTGCTTACTACGCCGTCTGGACACTAGGCTTCATTGTGGCGCTAGATGCCTTTGGCTTTGACCCCCAAACCGTCGCTACTGGATTAGGCTTAACCAGCCTTGCCCTGGGCTTTGCCCTTAAAGACATCCTCTCAAACTTCATCAGTGGTATCCTAATTCTCATCTTACGCCCCTTTGAGTTGGGCGACCAGATTGTTGTGGGCGAAACAGAAGGCAACGTGGAGCGGATCGAACTACGGGCAACCCAACTCCACACCTACGACGGTCGCGTGGTACTTATTCCTAATGCGGAAGTATTTACATCTCGGATCATTAACAATACCGCTTCCCCTATCCGACGCAGCAGCGTCGAGCTATTTGTGGGCTACGATAGCGACCTTCAACAAGTTGTTACTGTAGTACGAGATGCCGCCCAAGCGACTAAGGGAGTGCTGGAAAAGCCTGGAGTTGCTATCCGGATACGGGAGTTGGGACAGGATGATATTGTGGTTGAAATCTTGTTCTGGGCTGACTCGCAGCGTTCTGATTTTGTTGCTACTACATCAGCAGTTAGGCAGGCGATCGTTGTAGCCTTTAAAAAAGCTGGCATTGGCTTGCCTGATCCCGATGTGCGGATTCTATTGCCGCGCCATACTGAGAAGTGGCGTGAGGCATTGAGTGTCAGAGATAATAACAATCCTCAAGACGCTGACAAACGCTCATCGGTAGATACTAAAGAGAACTAGGCGATCGCAACATTTTTGATCAAGCTTTCAAGCGAGTTAAATTAGGGGCTGCCATGGAATACAACCGAACTCGACTAATCCTCATAGCGAGCAACTTGAGCATGATTGAGTGCTGCAACCAATGAAACTCCACCAACAATATTACCGAGCAATGTTGGCATCAAGAATTGCCCAAAATACTGTGCCCAAGTTGCCACGCCAGTCATGACCAGGTAAAGCACTTCAACCGAGCCGGCAATGCTATGAGGTAACTCAGCTAATCCCACCAAGGACGTAATCAAAATGATCACCCAAAACTGAGAAGCCTCTGCCGCAGGAAGCAGCCAAACCATCAGCGCAATTAACCATCCTGCAAAAATTCCTTGACAAAATGTCTCCAGTGTTCCGCCTTTGAGAGCTTCCAATCCAATTTCAGTGAAGGCGTGTTGGACATCGACTGAGAACACCTTGACGTGTCCAATCACCATCGCAAACAACCCAGCACCCGTTAGATTACTCAGCAACACAATCGACCACAAACGCAAGACCTGTAAAAATATCGTTTGGCTAGCGTGAGAGAGAAACGGCAGGATCACCGTTAAGGTATTCTCTGTAAACAGTTGCTGACGACCCATCACGACAATCACAAAGCCAACGCTGTAGCCGAAACTAGCAACGATCGCGCTCCAAGACTGCTCTGGCAAATTTGCCCGCAGTAAACCTTGAGTTACCAGTGAAAAGCCCATTGATAATCCAGCCGCCAATGCAGACCAAGCCAGTGCAGAGCCCGGGCGACGCAGTTGGTATTCTCCTTCGAGTCGAATCGTTTCGTAAATCATCAATGCACTCGGACGAAGGCGTTCAATAATGCCCTGGCGCTCCTGTGGACTCAATCCGATTTCTTGCTGAAATCGCTCCTCAGTGGGTGAATTGCTCTGCTCTTGAAGTTGGCTCATCGTACTTCTTTGATCTTTTAATGCGTAACTCGCTTGATGCTCGATTATAACCCCACCCTTGATCTATCACTGAGCAGCTAGCTCAAGGAAATACTCTATTGACATAAGCGCGTCAGTCTTACCGTCGCTCACAGTTAGCGTTGCCCTGCAAT
>JBGTCQ010000102.1:0-7848 GCA_041748755.1 Chroococcidiopsidaceae cyanobacterium
AGTCCTAATGCCAAATTTGCGATCGCTAAATTTACTAAGGGTTTAGCGCTTTGTGTGGCAATACCTGCAACTAAAACTTCTAAACTCCAAGCAATACCATAAAAGCTTAAATTAGTTGGCTTGAGAAATGTGTGATAAGCAATTGCAATGGTGATTATAATATTAGCTAAGAGTAATTCCCCAGAAGTTAGAGTGGGGTTGTTGAAAATAAAAAATTCATACAGACTCATTAGTATTAAATACAAACTGGCAATAGTAATTGCCCAATCATCTGTCGCTTGAGTATAAATTCTCGCTAGAGTTGTGCGCCGTTTGCTCAATAATGGCAACAACCATAATCCTAAAGGCGCGATCGCTACAATATTTGTAAATAACTCAAACGATATCTGCGGATGTATTTGCCAAATGGCAGCACTACTAAATGCCAAACCAAATCCTACTGTGATCGCTGCTATAAGTAAGTGCTGTAACTGCCGCGTGTTCAATAGCATTACGATAGTAGCAATACCTAAACTTGTGAGTTGGGGAATTATTGAATTAAAGGTTAATAGCTGGATTAAACATAACCCACCAACACTCAGCCAACTTGCTAACCGCTGTTGAAAAAATTGGGGTCTGCTAGCAATTGCGGTTAAAGTAACAGGTATTACTAACCCGATTAAACTCCAGCTAGTTGTATCTTTTGAATAGGCGGATTCTTCCAGGAGTAAATTATAGCTGATTGCTGCTAATCCCAGCCCAATAAACCAAGCACTGCGTCGCCACGATCGCCAATTTGAGCCAACGCTAAAGCTCCATTCTGCAACCATTATCCCTAGTAAAATTCCAGTCCAAGCTCTGATACCTAAATCCGGAAAAACTAAATTAATACCAGAGGCGATCGCTGCCAAACTTGTAATATGAGTGCCATAAATTAACTTTGTTTTGGCAGTAGCCCCTTGGGTAACAAAGGCTAAAGTCAAACTCGATAGCAATAAATTGAGCGATCGCACCAACGGATTTAGTAGACTCAGGCTGGTTAAAACAACTCCCAGCAATAAAGTAAGCACTTTAGCTTGATTTGCCAAAGTAGGTTGTTGCCACCGCCGCAGACGCGCAGCAAAAAAGAGTGTTAATAGGATATAAGGAAATAAAGCCACACCTAATAAAGCTTGTGGCATGAATGCAGTTCCAGCAATTTTAAGGCAGAAACTAAGCAGGTTTTGGCGAGATTCTAGGGGAATTAAGCGCCACAGCAACCAAACGAGTTGCAACCCTACTAAAAAAATTGCAGTTAAGTCTTGAACATGCCAGCGTTGGCGAAGACGAGTAAACAATAACCATAATCCCAACCCACTAATAGTAATCGCTTGCAACGGAATTGTGGTGACGCAAACAAGCCAACCGATTAATAACAATACAACCCCAGCAATATTCAAGGGACGGTTGGATATTTCCTGGTTTTCTTGGGTGTAGTTGCGTTGAGATAACCAACAACATAACCATCCAGAAATTGCGATCGCCAATCCCAGTTGCGAAATTGGAATTTTGACGACAAAAATTGCCCTTGTTAGTAGTAGTAAGGTGGCAGATGTAACGGTAATTGTGCCTAAAGAAAATTGCTGCTTTGATGGTTTTAGATGCTCTCCTTGATATTGATAAAATAAGGATAATGCCGTTCCTACTGTGCCAATGTAGGTTGCTACTATGGGAAACCCAGCCCACCCCCAACCCCAGTGCAGCCAACTTAATCCCACACTATTTACCAATATCAACTGCTGGTGTTGCGTGTTGGTTGTTGATTTGAGTAAGCGAATAGTCAGGGTTGTGAGTACCACAGCAGCGAATAAAGCGATCGCCAACCCAACCCCACTCCGCCATAGCTTTAAGCCATCGATCATCCAAAAATTTACTGGAATAATCAGCAAGGTGGCAATCTTTAACATTCGAGCAGTCAAGCGAAGATTTTCGTGTTGCCCAATCCTTACACTAGCTACCCAAAATGCTAGAGTATAGCCCAACAAGATTAAATATTGCCCTTGAGGAGTAAACTGTCGCCATTGGCTTGCGGCAAGTACCCCAGAGGATACCACTACCATAAACACGCCCAGAAACAGTAGCCACATCAGGCTGAACTCTGCCATCAGAGATTGCAACACTTGTGCTGTCCTAGTGACAGTGGCAGATATGAGTTCGTTTTGGGGAAGTTTACCTAGCTGCGTTAAGGTTACTTTAGTGACTTGCCTTGCTTCCCTTGCTGCCGGAATTGTACAGGATAGATGTTGGTGGCAGATCCGTTTTACTTCCTGATCAGAAATTAATTCTAGATGTAGCCAAACGTCTAAGCCTTCTAACAATCTCTCGTTTGAAGCTTCAATCTTGACTTCTATTTTCGTCCAGCGCTCAGGTTGTGATTGCATTGGCAACTGGTACAAACGCGATACCCAACTTTACGCTGGTTGTGCAGATGTTGACTACTAACCTGTGTGACACTTCACAAAAGAGAACGTTGGCGCGAGGATTTCCAAAATTACACCTCTTCCCGATGCTTTTCCTCTGCCTGAAGTGATGAAAGAAGGATAATTTGCCGGAGCCTCCTAAAGAGCGGTGGCAGCCATTTGTCTACAGTGAAAATACTTAACTTTGATAGCTGTAAAGGCAGATAATTCAGTAATTTTACTGTGTTTAGGCAAGCTGATGACCAGAGAAGATTTGTGGCCAGTTGAATGGTAATGCCCTTGTGACCTGAGCAACAAAGGCTATTGAATACATCTGACAAAAGACAAAACCTTGCCAAAAGGAAACGATTTAAAACTGCATATCAGTGTTTCCTTGTCAAGGCATAAGTTCTATGACGTTGTGTGAGAGGGGAGAGAACGTGAACGTAACTTCATATGTTTTTATTGATCGCAGCATTCAGGACTATCAAAACTTACTTGCTAGTGTAAAACCAGGTTATCAAACTGTTCTGCTAGATAGCGATCGCGACGGTATCGTTCAAATTAGTGAAGTCTTGCAGAAGAGCCAGGAGGTTGCTGAAGTCCACTTAGTGGCGCATGGCAGTCCTGGCTACCTCTACCTGGGTAACACCCGACTGGATTTGACTCACCTTGGGCAACATGCAGAATACTTACAGCAGTGGCGCAAAGCACTTGTTCGCTGCGCTGACATCTTGCTCTACGGTTGTTACGTAGCGGAACAGAAATGGGAAGAGCTGCTACAACCTTTGCACGCAATAACGGGAGCAAATATTGCAGCATCCAGCCGGGAGGTTGGTCAGGGTCGGTGGGACCTCGATCAACGCATTGGCGAAGTGACAGCGACACTGGCATTTACACCAGAACTACAGCAAAGCTACGCAGGCACCTTCGACATCGCCTACCTTCTAAGTAACCAAACGATCATCCCGTTTGACACTAACAACCCAAGTACCCTTAATCCTGCGATCTCAGTCACGGGAATAGCGGCAGGGGAAAACTTGGTGGGTATTGACTTCCGACCCCAGAACGGCAAGCTCTACGGACTTGCCTTCAATAGTAGTTTAGGCAGTGCCCAGCTCTACGCGATCAGTACCCAGACTGGAGTAGCGACTGCGGTTGGAACGTTAGGGACATTTTCAGATGCGGGTGGCACTCCTGTTGCGATCGCGGGACCTGACTTAGGACTTGACTTTAACCCAACCGTTGATCGCGTCCGCGTCGTCACCAGTGGCGGTCAGAACTTTCGGATCAACCCTAACAATGGAGCGGCAGTCGATGGTAACGCTGTGGCAGCAGGTGTTCAGCAGGATGGCAATATCAACGGCGGCACTACTGTGGTTGATGCCACTGCTTACACAAACAACAGCCCTAATGTGGGGACAACCACACAGTACGCCCTAGATGCGATCAGTGACACGTTATTCATTCAAAACCCGCCCAATAATGGCACCCAAACTGCGCCACTGCCAGTAACCCTTGGTGGTAGTCCACTAGACTTCACGGCTATCAACGGCTTCGATATTCCAGCAGGTGTTAATGTCGCTACAGCAAATACGCCAGCAACTGGACAGGCATTTTCGGCTCTGACTGTCGGCGGGGTGACAGAACTCTATGCCATCGAACTGTCTACTGGTGTTGCTACACGTGTCGGAACGATTGGTACAGGAACAACTCCCGTGCAGGGTTTCGCGATTCAGAACCAGGCATCTGAGGGTACGCCGATTGTCGGACTGACCACCGCCAATTCTCTAGTTCGTTTCAGCAGTAACAGCCCTGGCACCGCAACCACGGTGGCGATCGCTGGACTGACGGCAGGCGAGACGCTGGTGGGCATCGACTATCGTCCAGCTACCGGGCAGTTGTTCGGTTTGGGTGTCAATGATGCCACGAATACTGGCACTGCCTATATCATCGATCCCCAGACTGGAGCTGCTACGCTCGTTGGCGCAGCCGCAGGGCAGATTACTTTTGTCGATGCAACGGGCGCTCCGGTCGATCTACCTGCTGCCGGTAACTACGGTTTTGACTTCAATCCAACTGTTGATCGTATCCGGGTCGTCACGAACTCCGGCTTGAACTTTCGCCTTAACCCCATTACCGGTGCTCCCGCCGATGGCGATTTGGGGGGAGCAGTAGGCAGCGTCGCGGGTACTAACCCGGATGGCTCGATCAATAGCCTCCCGACAGGTTCCACGGGTGTCGATGCCGCAGCCTATACCAATAGTTTTGCTGGAGCAACTGCTACAACCCAGTACACTCTGGATTCAACCAGTAACAGTCTGTTGATTCAGAACCCGCCAAACAGTGGCACTCAGACAAGCTTACTGCCAGTAACCCTCAATGGTACTCCGTTGGACTTTACTGCCGTCAGCGGCTTTGATATTCCGTCAGGGGTACGGGTGGCGGCCTCGAACGCAGCGGCATCGGGGCAGGCATTGGCAGCTTTGAGTGTGGGCGGCACCACGGGTCTCTATGGGATCAACCTCAGTACAGGAGTGGCGACATCGCTCGGTACAGTTGGCGGGGGGACAACATCTCTCGTTGGTTTAGCGGTTGGCGAGGTCGCGGCGGGAATTACAACCAACTTTGCGACCAATGGTGGAGCAGTTGTCACGGCTACTAGCAACAGCAATCAGAATTTTGTCCAGTTCTCCCTGCTGAGCAAGCAAAGTGACTTTGGCACTAACGAATTTGTTGCATTTACTGTTGATGATGACCTCGGCACCATCAATGGCATTGCCCCCGGCGCAGCAGGCTATCTCGATGCAGCGATCGCCCGTGCCAGTGTTATTTTCTCCACGCTCGACGATGAACCCACTGGCTTTGGTGGAACACGACCGAGTACCTTAGATTTTGGCACGAACACCCGCTTCTCTACTTTCTTAATTCAGGACGGTACCCTCGACGAGTTGCAGGCGGGACGGGTAGATACAAGTAGCGTCCTCTTCAGCAATCAAACGTCTGTGCGCGTCTCTGATGCCGTTGGTACTGGGTTCACCTATAGTTTTGAAGACGACCCAGCCGGTGGCGGTAATGATTTCAGTGCTGCGGTCTTGCGTGTTAGTACGGTCGGCCAAAACGCAGTCAATGGCTCGACCTTACAGGCTCAGGGGCAGAGTGAACTACTGGATTTGAGATCTCTCACAGGACAAACTAATGCCACCTTCACAGTCAACCGTGAAGCGGACTTCGACAATATTATCGGGTTTTACAGAGTCGTTGATCAGAACGGCGGGATTGATACAAACAATGATGGAACGGTAGACATCCTCACAGGTGCCGCAGGTTATACCGATGCAGCGATCCGCAATCGCGTGTCGGAACTGAGCGTAGCGGACCAGCAGACGGCAACCTTTACAGGACAATTAACGGGCGGAGCGATTTTCGCTCCCTTTATCATTGCCGACGGAACAGTAGACCAAGTTCTTAATGGTCAGAACCTGAATCAAGTGTACTTCCCCTTCTTGGGGGCGAATGCCGACCAAGCCGATCACATTCGCCTGCTTGGTAACAACACCTTTGGCTTCGAGGATTTGCCGAGCGGTGGCGATAAGGACTTCAACGATATCATCGTGCAGATTACCATTTGACCGTAGCAGTCGCTCACAAGGGGTGGGGTATATCCCTAACCGTATCTGATAACCGTATCTGAGCCAGGTACTTTTGTAAGAAGTCTGTTAGTTATCCAAAGTGCGGTTCCCAGTGTAAATCAAGTCGAGCTTACTCTGAAGAAGCCAAATACTTGTATAACTGTTCAGCAAGTACCTGAACATGAGGCTTTCTCAGCATCGTTAGGTGGTTACCGGGAATAAAATGAACTTGCACGTCGGCTGTTGTCAGTTGATTCCAGCCCAAAGTTGACTCGTTAGATTTGCTAAGTGGTTCATTGGTTCTAAACAGGGCGATCGCATTTGGATAAGGTTGGGGTACATACTTCAAGGTGGCTCGACTATTGGCATAAAAAATCCTCAATATGCGATGAATGGTTAACTCGTCCAGCATTCGTAACCTAGTTTCTTGGGGGATGAGATACTTAATCGTCGCCCGTTCTAGGGATGATAGCAATGCGTGAGGAGTAATAATTTTCTCGCTAATTAGCGACCAGTAATCGAGAAAGAAGGGATAAATAGAGCGACTTACAGTGGTCAGGAGAAATTTTAAACCATCCCAGAAGGAAAGTTGATTGCTAGAAACAGGAGCGATCGCATCTATTATTGCCAAAAAAGTCATCTGTCCTGCCTGGTGTAACTGTTGCGCCATCTCAAATGCAACTAAACCGCCAAAAGACCAGCCTCCTATGTGGTAAGGACCTTGCGGCTGAATTTGACGCAGTGCTTTGATGTAGTGAGCTGCCATCTCCTCAATACTGGTTAATGGTGGGTGTACACCGTCTATACCAAAGGGTTGCAGTCCGTAGAATGGCTGATCTTTGCCTAAATGAAACGCCAACTCGTAGTAGGGCAAAACAACACCAAAGATGGGATGGACACAGAAAAAAGGTAGTTTGTCACCCGCAGGCTGGAGTGGCACTAGGGGAGTCCACGATTGGGGAGAATTGCTATGAGGATCTCCATGTTTCTCAATTAGAGAGGCAAATTGCTCAATGGTTGGTGCTAGAAATAGGTCAGATAATGGTAGGGTTTGCTCAAACTGCTGATTGACCTGCTCTAACAAACGAGTTGCTAGCAAGGAATCTCCACCCAATTCAAAAAAGTTATCCTGAATGCCAACTTGCTCTAGGTTAAGAATCTGTAACCAAAGTGTTGTTAAGGTTACTTGAGTTGCAGTTTGGGCGACAAAGGGACGCTCTAGGTTAGCAATACTAGGTCTTAAGGCACTTCGGTCTATTTTGCCGCTAGCGGTCAGTGGTAAGGATGACTGCACGACAAAAGCTGAAGGAATCATATAATTTGGTAATTTCTTCTGCAAAAAGTTCCGCAGGTCAACCTGTGCTAGCGTCATTGAATTTAAGACAACATAGGCTACCAGTCGTTTATTATCAGGGATGTCCTCATAGACAATAACTACAGCTTCTCGTACTGCTGGATGTTGAGATAACAGGCTTTCAATCTCTTCCAGTTCAATGCGGTAGCCGCGAATTTTTACCTGACAGTCCAAGCGACCTAAAAATTGCAGATTTCCGTCAGGAAGATAGCGGACGAGATCTCCAGTTTTGTACAGACGATTTAATTTTGACTTTTGACTTTTGACTTTTGACTTTTCAAAGGGGTTGGGAATAAATTTCTCCGCAGTCAAATCCGGACGGTTGAGGTAGCCTCGTGCTAAACCTACTCCACCAATATATAATTCACCAGGAATACCGATGGGCTGAGGTTGGAGATGGGCATCGAGAACATAAATTTGAGTATTGGCGATCGCTCGACCTATT
>JBGTCQ010000103.1:0-44383 GCA_041748755.1 Chroococcidiopsidaceae cyanobacterium
GTAAGATACCAAATCCAAATAAACAAAGTTCCAGAAACCAAGGCACCTAAATTCCATTTCACAGAATTTTTGATCAACGTCTGACTCTGATCAGTCCACACCTTGTTAGCTTGAACCTGTATTCTTCGCTCACCTTCAGAGATTTGATTCAGGAATTGGTCTTTAAACACCTGAGGATTCTTGATATCTTCTGAGCGAATTTTGGGAGTTAGGGAGGTTATCACTTGCTTGATCTGTTCATCATTTTTCGCTTGATTCAGTTGTCCTTTTGCCTGTTGGAACTGCTGACGTTGTTGGGAAGCTCGGGCAGCGACTTGAGTTTTGTTGGCATAATAGAGGCGCCAACTGTCAGCAATGCCCAACGGCAGCATCAACATATACAACAGCCCAACTAGCAGGCAAATCCAGGATAAGAACCCTAAAAGATTCCTTTCCCATTTGAATATATAACCTTGGTTGCGGTAAAAGACGAACAACAGTCCGAGTAAAGGTACTGCCACATGCTCCACCAACGCCCCAATCGTTTGTAGTTCCCAAGCAGGATCAGTAAAGCGTGAAGGGATAATAATAGGAATATAGTCAAATAAAGTGAACAGCAATAGACCGTAGCCGAGTACAGGCATCAATAAATGAGAACGCTGTTCAACGACTTCTGAGAGATATACCAAGCTCTTTAAGCCATTCTCCTGGGGTCTGTGCCAGTCTTTTGGCAAGGATGGCGACAGTTCTTCGTCTTGAAGAGAATTAACTGGCTGGCTAGATGCAGTCTCGGAAGGGTGCTGTTGGGCATCAAAAGAATTCTGCTTGTCCATGATTACTTTTTAGAGAACCCACTTTCAGGGGATTTCCGTTTTTGCATTTTGTTTTTAGGCTGAACAATTTGGGAGCATTTCGTTTTGGCAAATCGCTCTCAGACTGTAAGTCTGGAGCTAGACAAACAAAGCCTGTCTCCACAGGCTATATGTAAGTCCGCGCAGGCGGACTTGGTCTATGTAGCCGCGATTACGAACATCGCCAGGTATTTTTTCTTAGTGATATCTTGGCGAGCCAGTAAATAACACCGTGATCCTACGGGTTCTTTTGGAGTTCGAGAAAGGAGTAATGAAAATTCTCCGTAAATATGCGTAAATAAGAGAAAATTTTGAGTTTCAAAGAAATATAAAGGTTAATTAAAGCCCATAATAGAATTTTTAAGCTACTTTATAAGTTAAGCTTCAATCGACTGGATTAACTCTAGATATTGCTACTCTGATTGTTTTTTATTTAACTATGAAAACCATGTATTTATCCTCAGTAAGACATCTAAAAATCGCGAAACTTTTATTATTAGGGATAGCAGCTAGCTTAATTGCGATTCATCTTACTCTTACTTGGAAGAGGGGATACCCTGACTTATGGGGAATGAGCATCCTTGTTTGGGTTGTTGTATGTCATCTAGTATGGAAAAAGCGCAATACTTTAAGCCTAGAAACTGGTATTATTTCTAGTTTAATAGGCACATTAATTATTGCTGCGGTAATTTTTGAAAGTACATTCCCTATTAATAAATTTCCTTACATTTCACCTTTCCTTTCAGCGTTAGGTCTTGGCTTGATTGCTTCTGGTTTTAAGGGATTGAAACAATATTGGCAGGAGCTGCTCGTCCTATTTTTCCCAGGCTTAGCCTACGTAGCAATATATTTGATTGATCTATCTATATTAACAGCTAAGTTTGCAACTTTTCTACTTTGGTACGTGGGCTTTCAAGCTTCTCGTCAAGAAGTCAACATTATTCTGATTACAGGAGTTGTAGAGGTAAATAAAGCTTGTTCTGGACTACAAAGTATATTTCAATTATGGGAACTAGCGGTTCTTTTTTTGGTGACATTCCCTATAGGCATTCGCCAAAAATTACTGATGCCTATTGTAGTTAGCTTACTAGGATTTGTAGTCAATGGAGTTCGAGTTGCCCTGATGGCTATTCTTGTAGCAGCCGGAAATCAGAAAGCTTTTGAATATTGGCATACAGGAGACGGCTCCCTAATATTTTCAATGATTGCTGTTTTTATTTTTGGTTTATTCTGCCTTTTTTTACTCCGACTAGATGAACCTAAAAAGCAGAATTATATAAAATCTGAAAAACTATGAACCAATGAAAAAATTACGAGTTTTATTTTTGTCTGTAATTTTTGGCAGCGTTTTTTTCTTTTTAGGCAGGACAATCTTAGTTTCAACTGCTGGTAAAGTTAAAGTTATCCCTTTTGATTTTCCAACAGCAGTTCCATTAATCAAATGGCAACTTAAAAACAGCCGCCCTCTAACTCCTCCAGTTGGTGAAAGTCCAAGTTATCTGTCTGGAAGGCAGTATCAATACATCCAGAATGACCTGACTTTAGATATTGAGATGCGGTATTTAGTTAATACCAAAGGAGATGTCAAATCATTCATCCAAACTTACTCTTCTATACCACTGTCCCCTAATCAATTACTATTACGTCAGCAGTCAGGAATAGG
The DNA here is from genome assembly GCA_041748755.1 of Chroococcidiopsidaceae cyanobacterium. Classification (GTDB taxonomy): domain Bacteria; phylum Cyanobacteriota; class Cyanobacteriia; order Cyanobacteriales; family Chroococcidiopsidaceae; genus JAHHHE01. The sequence goes on from JBGTCQ010000103.1 coordinate 2,494, forward strand.
GTTCTATAGCCTTTTTGCTTACCAGCAGCGAGCATATTTAAGTAGCTGCATCAATTCGGGTGGCGGCAGTACGGTAACAGATACACAGTTTCTCCAAAACCGATATATGTATGACACTATCTACGATATGCGGTTTAAAGAACGCCTAATTCCCTGGTTGCAAGGTCGCAGAGGTATTCGAGATGTGCGGTGTTTGTGGGCGCATTTGTCTATACCTTTAAGTAATTCTTCGCCTGAAGGTGACTACCAAACCCTAGAAAAAGTATGGTTTTCTTGGTATCAATGGTGGCATCCCCGCTTCCCACATCCTTAAGTAGTTTCCTTACGCTTTCTTGAATGCTGTCTTTTCATTAAAGCACCAAAGCCTAAAGCCATACCAGAGCCAAGGATAGTTAATGGTTCGGGAACAGCAGCCAAGTTAGACGGTACAGTTCTAAAGTTGGCTGTGTTTGATGCTGAAGCAAACTGGCCATATATATCCGCACCAGCGTTGTTACCGTCAGTTGAGGTCAACTCAATTCCGTAAATAGCAGTGTTGGCGGCGGTAATCCCAAATTCGTTTAGATCAATGCCAACAATGCCGAGTTGTTGCCCTGCGTTGATCTCGACTGTGTCAATGAAGATGCCAGATGCAGTATGTTGAGTCTGTAAAAGCGTGACGGTGTTACCCGCAAAAGTTGGGTTAGCAAATGTCCCGCCAGTGATGGCTCGAACTGTGTAATTTGAATTAAGACCACGCTCAAAGAAAATTAGTTCGGGGACATCATCCAAAATCGTACTACTATCGACAACCCCCTGATCGAAGATAGTTCTGTAGGTATAAGCATTTGTTAAAAGCTCACCATCAATACCCTGCGAAATACTCAGGCTGTTAAATGCTGCTTGGAGAGCAGCGTCCTGAATGATTGGATTGACAGACTCCCGTGTGGCGGCGGGTACGTAAGTCCCCTCGGTGCTGCTTCCACTAGAAACAAATGGGTTAGGGTTAGTATCACTGTTTGTATCGGTGATGGTAGCAGTACCGCCAATATAGCTAGCGGTTGTGCCACCTTGCCCATATTCAGCATTAATATTCGCTCTTCCGGCAGTGACCTCAAACCGCTGAGTGTCACGCAAAAGATTAGTGCTGGTAAAAGTTGTACCGGAAAATGTAATGCTCTGTAGTAGCACGTCGTCAACGTAAGTATTAGCGGCACTAATCGGAGCCGTCGCTGGAAGGCTATAGGTCTGCGTGCTACCATCCGCCTGAGCGTTGTTGCTGCCAGCCGGAACGCTCACAGTTATACTAGTGGGTGCTACGACCACAGCCCATCCTGGTGATGCTGTAAGAATGCCAACACTTGTTAGGAGCAATACCTCACTCAGCTTACCAACGAAAGCTTGTGAAAGATTTGGCAATAATTTCGCTTTAGTAACCATCAATAAACTCGCTTTTCAAAATAGCTCTGCACAAAATACATACAGCAGTAACTTAACGCCATATCCGCTGTGTATCCAAGCGTGATTTTACTGAGAAATTCACTTAGAGCTAAGATTCAGCGCTTCTTATTTCAGTAAATGTACGGTAGTACAAACCAGGCTTCAGGCTTTTTAAGCAAATATATATTGATGTAGTCTAGGGCTTCATTTTAAGGTACTACCTACTAATAGTCTAAGTAGGTAGCCTCAATTAAACCTAAAATCTTTTAAATGAGATCCCTCCTGTTTCCCCTTATTAAGGGGAATCTATTTTAGTGTTTTTAAATGTTCATATATTTATAAACTGAGGCAGTGTCTACGTATACTGTACATCGCACATTCACTGAAATAGCGCATTTCTTCGTAGGCGAGGCTTCTGTTAAAGCATGAAGCCCTTAAGTGAACACAGTATATTCACTGAAATAAGGCAACGGCGATATTAAACGTCGGGAAAGTTATCAGTAAAATCACCCTTGGATATATATGAGAGGCAGAGCTAGATTTCTTTCTGAGTATAGTTGTGTGAAGCTACCTTGAAATGCCCGCGATTGGGCAATTCATATTTAAGCTTAAGTATTTAAGTTGAAAAGAAATCAGCTTGCCCACACTTCTTTATTGCACAACAATTGCACCATTGGAAGTTTGGGAGTCTCATGTGTTAGATAGAAAAGATGCGCCAAGTTATAGTTTGGTAAAATTAAATCTTTTACAACAAAAGAACGAAAAACTTTCACAACTCCAGGCTTTAAAAGTATCTATTTTCACCCAGTTTTACCCGCCTGATTATGCAGCTACAGGGCAACTGATTGAAGAGCTAGCAACTCAGTTAGGACATCTTGGCATCGACGTTAAAGTTTTTACGGGACAGCCTGGTTATGCATTTCAAAATGCTTCTGCTCCCCGTCGTGAAAGTTCAGAAAAAATTTTGATTCGGCGATCGCGCACTTCACAGATCTGGCCTTCTCGGATTCGCGGCAAAACCATTAACGGCTTGCTATTCTTTCTCCGTTCCGCAATACATTTAATCAAGAATTCCAGTCGTGGTGATATTTTACTATTAACCACTGCACCGCCTTTCTTGCCAATTCTAGGTTACCTGGCGAACTTATTTTTTGGTCTACCTTATGTTTGTTTAGTTTATGACTTACACCCAGATGCAGCAGTTGAACTAGAAGTAGTCTCTGCCAAACATTGGGTAGTTAATTTGTGGAGTTGGCTCAATAAAAAAGTTTGGCAACAAGCGCAAAGCGTCATTGTTCTCAGTTCCACAATGAAAGATAGATTGCAAGCCAAATGCCCAGAAATTAGTGACAAAATTTCAGTTATCCATAACTGGGCTGACCCCGATTGGATTGTACCTATTGCCAAGAAAAATAACTGGTTTGCGCTTAAGTACGATCTAATTAATACCTTTACCGTTCTCTACTCTGGTAACATGGGACGCTGCCATGAAATGGATACGATCCTAGAAGCAGCTAGGCAACTGCAAAACGAACCGATTCAGTTTGTTTTCATTGGCGGGGGTGCAAAGCGCCAAACTTGTGTCGATCAAGTCAGTAATTTAGGCTTACATAATTGCCGATTCTTGCCCTACCAGGAAAAGCAGGATCTTCCCTACTCACTAACAGCTTGTGACATGTCCCTGGTGAGCATTAGCCCTGGCATGGAAGGAGTGATTGCTCCTAGCAAGCTTTACGGCATTTTAGCGGCTGGACGTCCCGTTGCTACTATCTGTGAACCCCATTCGTATTTGCGATCGCTAGTAGCTGAAGCCAAGTGTGGGGCCGCCTTCAACAATGGCGATGGCACCGGACTAGCTAGGTTTATTCGCCGCCTCGCTAGCAATACCCAACTGGCTCAGCGGATGGGGAGTGCTGGTCGTCGTTACCTCCAGTCCAACTTCACGCCGGAAATTATTGCCAAGCAGTACTCAAAGCTGCTGTGTCAAGGAGTAGTTGCAGCGCGGAGGCGCACAAGCGACAGAAAGGTGGATTTTCCGGTGACAAGCTTTGCTAACAGTGGCTTCGAGTCCAACAAAAACATTGAACACTAGCCTGGTTGAGCGTCGCTCCCCCGCGCCAGTGTATTCCCGTCCTTCACGATTACTTATTAGCTAATTATGGAACAACGAATTCAGCAGTTAAATGGTAACCAACTCCAGCCATTATTGCCGCTCTATCCCACGACTTTTCAGGAAAATAAAACCGATGAATGGGATGTACGGCAGATCTTCGCAGTAGTGCGTCGCCGAGCGGTTGTGATTGGGAGTGTAGCGATCGCTATTTCGGCTACTGTTTGGTTCTCGACGTTAAGCCGTGAAGCTAGGTATGAGGGGGGGTTTCGGCTTTTGGTTGAACCTGTAACAGGTGAAAGTAAATTGGTCGGACTGACTCAAATCCCAGGTGCCAATGCCAACCAACAAGAAGGTCTAGATTACGACACGCAAATTCAGGTTTTGCGGAGTCCTGAATTGATGGCTCCAATTATTAAACAAATTTCTACTCGCTATCCAGATATTAGCTACGGCTCACTGGTTGAAAATCTGACGATCTACCGCTTCCAAGAAACAAAAATTTTAGAAGTAAGTTACCAAGATTCAGAGCCGCAAAAAATTCAGTTTGTCTTGCAGCAGCTAACCAAAGGGTATTTGAAGTACAGTCTGCAAGAGCGGCAAACTAACCTCCGTCAAGGAATTCAGTTTGTTAATTTCCAGATGCCTAAATTGCAAGCGCGAGTTAACAGACTCCAGAAAGAAGTGCAACAATTTCGGCAGCAGTACAATTTCATCGATCCAGAGGTTAAAGCAGAACAAGTATCTGAGCAAGCCAGCGCTATTAACCTACAGCGACTGGATACCGAAAACCAACTGGCTGAAGCCCGTGCCTTTTATGCGACATTGCAGGGTCAATCGGGTGTGCAGCTAGCTCAAAGCCGTGCCTTTTATCCAACTTTGCAGGAAAAATCGGGTGCGGAGGATGCACTAGTTGAAAAGGAAGCTCCAGTTTACGAGAAGTTAGTGGGTGAGTTGCGGGATGTAGAGAGTCAAATTGCAGCAGATTCAACCAGATTTGACAATGATAGTCCAACTATTCAGGCGTTACGGGAGAAGCGAGAGAATTTGCTGCCGGTGTTGCAGCAGGAAGCAGAACGGGTATTGGGGAACAAATTAGTGGAGGTAGCAAACCAGATTTCACTTTTGGAACAGCGGACAGCGAAAATTGTCCGAGCGGAAAGCAGCTTAAATCAACAAGTTAAACAATTGCCAACTCTAGCTCGGCAATATACTGACTTGCAACGGGAATTAAAAATTGCTACCGAGAGTCTGAACCGCTTTTTAGAAAAACGCGAATCGCTACAGGTTGAGACGGCTCAAAAGGAAATTCCCTGGCAGTTAATTGCGGCTCCCCAGCTACCCCAAGTACCGATTTCTACTGATGTGAAGCGGAATCTGATTTTGGGGGCGATCGCTGGTCTCTTAGCCGGAATAGGAGCCGCGTTGTTGGCAGAAAGGCTGGATAACGTGTTTCACTCTCCTGATGATCTTAAAGAAGTAACAAACCTGCCGCTTTTAGGCGTGATTCCTTTTCGGAAACACCTCAAACAAATTACTCCTGTAGCTGAGGTAGCTGTTGAGACGAAGCCAAATGGCTTGGTATTGCGTAAGAGCAGCAACGCTCAAGAATATAGCTATTTTCCGTTTTTAGAGGCATTCCGCTCTCTGCACACCAACATCGGCTTTCTTGGTTCCGATACACCGATTCACTCTCTAGTAATTAGCTCAGCTTTACACGCTGAGGGTAAATCTACAGTGTCTCTACACCTGGCGCAGGCAGCTGCTGCTATGGGGCAGCGAGTATTATTAGTCGATGCAGATTTGCGTCTACCACAAATTCATAGTCTGCTGGGTTTACCAAACGCTCAGGGACTCAGCAACCTTATTTCTTCAAACTTGTCGGCTTCAGAGGTGATCCAGCGATGCCGCCAAGGGCGGCTTGCCTCTGAGGACTCGCCCTTGTCCGATAACCTGTATGTGCTAACTTCTGGTCAAATCCCGCCCGACCCAACCAAGCTCCTTTCTTCCAAAAAGATGCGGGATATCATGGAGCAATTTCGGCAAAACTTTGACTTAGTTATCTATGACACGCCACCCTTATTAGGGCTGGCTGATAGCAGTCTTCTTGCCGCCCATACAGCTGGAATCGTACTAGTTGTCCGCATCGGTAAAACAGACCGTTCTATATTAACGCAAGCCTTAGATGCGTTAAAAACTTCTCGCGCCGCCGTCTTGGGTATGGTTATTAACGGTGTTAAAACTTCCAATGACCCTGCATATGGTTACTATTACTCCCGACCCCGCACTCAGAGGGTTTGAGGACGCTACTTCAGCTCTAAAACTATAAGACCCACGAGTTCATAACTTATGCCAGTCAACTTATTCGATGCCAATTTCTATCGTGCTGCTAATTCCGACTTGGCAGACTTTAATGATGCCGAAGCCTTGTCACACTTCCAAACCTTTGGGATCAACGAAGGTCGTGCATTTTCACCGTTTGCTAATCTCAATTTCTATCGGTCAAGCAACTCTGACCTGACAAGCTTCAACAACGAGCAACTGTTTGAGCATCTGCAAATTAATGGTGTGGCTGAGGGACGCCGCCTCTCACCCTTTGCTGACCTCAACTTCTACCGGAATGCCAACCCTGACCTGCCAAACTTCAACAACGAGCAATTATTTGAGCATCTGCAAATCAATGGTGTGACTGAGGGACGCCGCTTCTCGCCCTTTGTTGACCTCGACTTCTACCGAGCTCATGGCGGTAATGCCGATTTGCTGTCTTTGAGTAACAGCGAATCGTTTGAGCATCTGCAAATCAATGGTCTCGACGAATCACGTTTATTCTCTTCCTTTGTCAACCTTTACACCTATGCAAGTGTTAACCCTGACCTAGCAAGCTTGAATAACCGTCAACTGCTTGAGCATCTGCAAATCTCTGGTCTAGAGGAGGGACGTGGATTTGACGAGATTGTAGACCTCAACTTATACTTAAGTGCTACAAGTAATTTTGACGTTGCCCAAGCCTTCGAGGGCAACCGCGAGCAAGCGTTACAACATTTAGCAATCTTTGGTTTGAATGAAGGGCGCACGTTTTCACCGTACTTCAATCTCAATTACTACAGCTCAACCAATTCCGACTTGGTTGCAGTAGGCTTCAATGGTAGCCAATTACTGAAACACTTCGAGATATATGGGGTTTTCGAGGGACGCGCTGGTAGAAGCGACAACGTTGGAAACACATTAAGCACTGCTCGCCCTATCACTGTCAGCTCTACCCCAAGCTTTTCAATTGATTGGGTAGGTACTGGCGATCGCAATGACTGGTATCGGTTCGATTTGAATCAAAGAAGCATTGTTACTATAGGTTTTACAAGCACCCCTATTCCTGCAAGTATAGAAGTGCTTAATAGTGAAAGTCAGGTTTTGCTGTCGAGAAATACTACAGTTGTCGATAGAACCACATTCAATATTATTCCAACAGAATCAGTAGAAGGATTTGACTTGACCGCAGGTACTTACTTCTTACACTTTCAACAGTTAACAGGTAACAGTAATCACGCTTTTGCGATTAAAACCTTTACCTTGCCATAAATTTGGGACAGAAAATGTCTAGTCTACTTAGAAGAACTATTTAGTTTTCCAGCTTTTTGGAAAACTAAAGCAGAGACATCTAGTGTTTTATACATTCTTATTTGCTTAAGAATAATCAAAATTCAAAAGGCAAAAGAATTTTCTTTTGCCTTTCAACATTGGTCTACACAGAACTCAGCTCTTTTTCTGCTCCAGCATTAGAATTGGCTTCTGGACTATTAGCCTCAGAAGGCGGAACTACTTGCCAGAACTTGGGCAAGTACTCGTCCCAATTAGCCAAAATTGTTTTCGCCTTTGGTGAACCAGTGCGTTCTACATGAGCTTGGACTAACTCTTGTATTTGCTGCACGCCAGCTGGACTACTTATTCGTTGGAGCTTAACAATTTCTGGGTTAACTAAAGCCGGGAAGTTGCCCTCTTCATCCAAGAAGTAAGCTAAACCACCAGTCATTCCAGCTCCCACATTCCTGCCGACTTTACCTAGTACGACAATAACGCCACCAGTCATGTACTCACAACAGTGATCGCCAGCTCCCTCAATTACTGCCGTACCTTTGGAGTTGCGAACGGCGAACCGCTCACCAGCTAAACCGTTGGCAAAAAGGAAGCCACCAGTCGCACCGTAGATACAGGTATTACCTACAATCACGTTCTGCTCAGGTGCGTAGGTAGCAGCCTCTGGGGGGTAAATGATGATTTCGCCACCATGCATTCCCTTCCCTACATAATCATTGGCTTCACCTTCAAGTCTGAGGATCATGCCAGGGAGATTGAAAGCCCCAAAGCTCTGTCCCACACTGCCAATGAAATTGAGGTTAATTTGCCCCCCAAAGCCTGTGTTGCCATACTTAGAAGCGATCGCCCCCGCTAGCCGCGCCCCAACTGTCCGATCTGTATTCACAATTGCCATAGTTTTGGTCACACTCGACTGGTTGTGAATAGCAGTTGCAACTTCTGGATCAGCCAACAATTGATCGTCTAAAACCACACCGTTGCTGTGAACAGTTTCGTGATTGAGCCAACTGCGATTTTCCTTAGTATCAGGCAGCTGGGTGATGCAATCTAGATTAAGCTCGTGAGTCTTAGTTAGATTCACGCCCTCACGGACTTTCAGCAAATCAGCACGTCCAATTACTTCTGACAAGGACCGATAGCCGAGTCGAGCTAAAATTGAGCGCACTTCTTCGGCAACAAAATAGAAGAAATTAACTACGTGCTCCGGCATGCCGCTAAACCGTTGCCGCAGTTCTTCTTTTTGGCTAGCGACACCTACGGGGCAGTTATTTGTATGACAAATCCGTGCCATAATGCAGCCTTCGGCAATCATCGCAATCGAACCGAAGCCATACTCTTCGCCGCCCATCAATGCGCCCATAATTACGTCCCAACCGCTCTTGAAGCCGCCATCGACACGTAGAATCACGCGATCGCGCAATTTATTATCCATTAACACTCGATGCACTTCTGTTAACCCCAGTTCCCAAGGACCGCCAGCGTGTTTAATCGAGCTTAAAGGTGATGCTCCCGTACCGCCATCATGACCAGAAATTTGGATGATATCGGCATTTGCTTTAGCCACTCCTGCCGCAACAGTTCCAATGCCGATTTCTGCTACCAACTTTACTGATACCTGCGCCTGGGGATTAATCTGATGCAGGTCAAAAATCAGTTGCGCCAAATCTTCAATTGAATAGATATCGTGGTGCGGTGGTGGTGAAATCAGTGTCACTCCCGGCTTCGTCCGCCGCAGTAGGGCAATATATGGGCTAACCTTGGTTCCAGGCAATTGACCGCCTTCCCCTGGCTTGGCTCCTTGGGCGATTTTAATTTCAATTTGCCTAGCGTTCATCAGGTACTCCGGTGTTACCCCAAAGCGACCCGCTGCCACCTGTTTGATGCTACTAGAGGCAGTATCACCATTCCGCAACCCTTTGAGATGCGGTAACAACTGGGAATGCCCCTGCTGATCGACATCATCCAAAATCTTGTAGCGGATCGGGTCTTCTCCACCTTCACCAGAGTTAGATTTGCCGCCAATTCGGTTCATCGCGATCGCCAGAGTTTCATGCGCTTCTCGTGACAGCGCCCCCAAAGACATCCCACCTGTGCAGAACCGTTTAGAAATTTCTGTTACCGACTCTACTTCTTCTAAAGGCACCGGACGACAATCCGCCTGAAAATCTAGCAAGTCGCGCAATGCCGTTACTGGCCTATTTGCTAAATGCTTTTGGTAGACATCGTAGTGGTCATACTTTTGATCCGCGATCGCTTTATGCAGCATCTTCGCCAGTTCCGGGCTGTTCATGTGATACTCGCCCCCTGGTCGATACTGGACAAAGCCAAAGTTTTCTAGCTTCTTGACTGACAATTCTGGGAAAGCCCGCTGATGGAACGATAGAACTTCTTGGGCGAGTTCGCTGATACTTAAGCCTCCCAACCGGGAAGTTGTGCCATAAAATCCTAGTGATAACAAATCATGACCAATCCCGATTGCTTCAAAAATTTGCGCCCCTTGGTAGCTTGTTAACAGGGAGATGCCCATCTTAGACAGGATCTTTAATATTCCTGCTTCTATAGCCTTGCGATAGTTCCCTAACGCCTTCTCTAGCGTAATTGCTGGTATTTTCCCCCGCTCCATAAACTGTTGCGTCTTGGGATCAGACCACCAACTCCGCACTGTATCTAATGCCAGATACGGACAAACTGCACTTGCTCCATAACCAATCAAACAAGCAAAGTGGTGAGTACTCCAGCACTGGGCAGTATTAACTACTAAAGATGCTTTCATCCGCAGTCCTTCGCGGATCAGGTGGTGGTGTACAGCACCTACCGCCAACAAAGGCGGAATATAGCTATATTCCGTGCCAATTTTTTCAGTTGTGCGATCGCTCAACACTATAATCTTGTTACCAGCGCGAACAGCTTCAGCTGCCTGCTGACACAGTTTGCGTACTGCTGTTTCTAACCCTTGAGGACCAGCGGCAATTTCAAACAATGTATACAAATCAGCGGTTTCAAATCCCGACTGCCGTACAGCCTCTAACTCTGCCTCATTCAATACTGGGGAATTTAGCTTCAGTCGCTTGGCATACTCTGGCTTTGCCTCCAGCAAATTCCCGCGTTCACCCAGTTCTATCTTTAACGACATCACCAGGCTCTCGCGCAGTGGATCGATCGCTGGGTTCGTCACCTGAGCAAAACGCTGCTTGAAGTAGTCATAGAGCAAGTGCGGTCTTCCAGATAATACCGCTAGAGGAATATCATCCCCCATGCAGAAAGTTGGCTCCTTGCCCTCACTTGCCATCGGCTGAATCACCATCTCTACATCTTCTGTGGTGTAGCCAAAGGCAATTTGATGCCGTAGCAGAGCGGTTTTAGGGGCTAAGGGTTCGGGGAGAGGCGTAGAAGAAAGGTTGGATACAGTGGATTCCTTATTTTCTTGCCCGTCCTTAGTCTCTAATCCCAAGCCTTTCGTACCTAGTTCCACACGGTACTGCTTCAGCCACTCCCCATAAGGTTGCTCTTTAGCAATGCGCTGCTTAATTTCCCAATTTTTCAATACCTCATGGGTTTCTAAATCCACGGCAATCATTTGCCCTGGTCCCAGTCGCCCTTTTTCTACAATGTCTGCTTCCGGTAGATCTACAACCCCAGATTCGGAAGCAACAACAATGTAGCCATCCTTAGTTATGCTGTACCGAGCCGGGCGCAAGCCGTTACGATCCAATGTCGCGCCTACTTTCTTTCCATCGCTGAATACCAACAGTGCTGGCCCATCCCAAGGCTCTTGAATACCACTGTAGTATTCATAAAAATCAGTAATTTCCGGATAATTATCTAAATCTGGCTGATTCTGGTATGCCTCTGGAACCATAATCATTAAGCTTTCCAGTGGGCTGCGTCCAGAACGCACCATTAATTCAAACACATTATCTAGAGTCGCCGAGTCACTATTATCTATATGTACCGTCGGTTTCAGGGCATCTAAACAATTTTCCCACACTGGATGATTCAGGTCTGCCTCCCGTGCCATCATCCAGTTGATATTACCTAAGAGGGTGTTAATTTCGCCATTGTGTCCCAAAAGGCGCATCGGCTGTGCTAAAGGCCACTTGGGCATTGTATTTGTGCTGAAGCGGCGATGATAGATAGCAAAGACACTCTCATAGGCTGGGTTTCTTAAATCTGGATAAAAGTCTCCCAACACAGCTGAACGCACCATGCCTTTATAGACAATTGTGCGATTAGAGAACGAGCAGATATAGGAATCTGATAAGTCAGCGCGATCGCTCAAATTTGTCAATGCTTTACTAATGCGTCGGCGCGTCACATACAACTGCCGCTCCAATTCATCACCCCGCAGTGTTTGCGTTTCCACAAATACTTGTTCAATCTGGGGTTGATTTTCACGTGCTTGCACTCCGAGTAGCTGAGGCTGCACTGGCACTACTCGCCAACCCAGTACATTCAGGTTTTCCTCAGCCAACACTTTTTCTACTGTTTGACGGGCTTTCGTTGCCGCCTCGGTATCTGGAGGTAAAAATACCATTCCTACTCCGCAGTTATCCGTAGCAGGCATTTCTATTCCCTGCTCTTTGAACCAGTGGCTGAATAACTCCCAAGGAATTGCCGTCAGTAAACCAGCTCCGTCACCAGAATCTTGATCTGCACTACAACCGCCTCTGTGTTCCAAACAAGTTAGGGCAGATAAAGCTTTAACAATCAGTTCATGGCTTGCCTGATTTTCACAGTTGGCAATAAAGCCGACTCCACAAGCATCTCGTTCTTCTACCAACCAGCGTGGACCTGCATACGGCATTGCTAACTCTGTATTTTTATCTAGGTTTTGATTTATTGGATTCAAATGTTGGTTTTGAACGTGGTTGTTATCCATAGGCTAGTCCTGACTTATTACAAGGAGTGAAAATATTTTCGTTCTTTGAGTGCAATTAATTCTGTAATTTATAACTACAGAAAATTCCTCCTTTTAAATCAACAAAAATTATTAAAACTTATCTTTCTGCATTTAGGGCTGTAATAGCCTGATGATGCTGTTTGACCCTGACCTTTAGGCAAAAGTTATGCTACCTGTGTCTACAAATGTTTAAATATTATCTCGTAATCTATTTCCAGGAACCCTGCATTTTGGTTCAATGTCTTAAAGTTAGGTTCCACTGATAGTAAAGGCTTGGACATAAGCTAACATCTACTTCGGCTTACCCGAATGTTCTAATTCAAGGATATTGACAAATTTGAAAAAGTATGCTGCTGAATTTGATAGAAGCCTAACACGGCAACAAAATAAAGTTATGGTGAAATACCCAGATTTGATAATTCCTGATTGCGACGCTTAATGAGTACAACTAGGATAAACCAACTGTTACGACCTTAAAGATATCTGTACAGCAGATTACTAACACCCTTGGGATCACTGTCAGGTTCAAGTCAAGCTTTTTAACAGACTTAATTACTGGGTAAGGCTCGAATATCGTTGGTTGGATGCCAACAGAGACATCAATCCCCTATTTATTATTATGACGTTAAGACTCAAAACAAAAGTCACTAGTTCTTAATATTTGACAAAAATTTTCCCATATTCCGGTAACTCGAAGAAATGGTACGAACTTGGATTAATCACTCGCTTAAGCTAGAGCGTGGGTTTCAGAACCAGAAAAATAGCGGCTTTAAACAGGCGAAAAGCAGTGGGAAGCTATTTATCTCGTGCTTGTCAAAAATCATCTTTCCTCTAGTGACAACTTCACTAGGGTTAGCATCCACTGCCAGCGCCCAACAGTTACTACCGATACTTAGCCAAAAATCTCCCGCTAACTCAATGTCCTCGCCTCCGGTACTTGCTGCTGGTACTCAAGTTTCCTTAAATGGGCGAACTTTACCTGCTGTTTGGAGTCAGTGGCAAAACCAAGGTATTCGCACATGGATTAGTGATGCAGGCGTAACCCAATTGGGAATGGAGTTGTTAAGTACACAAGATGAAAAGAAACAACCCGTGCAGTGGTTCTCTGAACCGAAAACTATGCTTGTCCTACCTAGCTGGTTAACGGCGGGGGCGCGTTATTTAGATGTAACTGATTTTGCTCAAAAGGCAGGTTGGCAGGTGCAACCTAGTGGTAATACTTTACGCATAACCTCACCAACGGCAAGAGTACAAACGATTCGTCAGGGAAGGCAACCTTGGGGCGATCGCATCGTGCTTGATTTAAATCGCCCCACTTCTTGGCAAATAAAACAGCAGTCAGTAAGCAAAACCTCTAATCAAGAATGGACGCTTACAATTGATGCAGTAGCCGCTCCTGCCTTGATACAAGCATTTAATCCCAGTCCACTTAATCAGCTTTTAAATAACAATACTTCGCAAACGCGGATTCTCAAAGTTGAAACAACTCCCACCCTTACCACCATTCGTTTGAGCGTCCCAAGTAAGCTATCTCCTCGCGTTAGCACTTTACCCAACCCCAATCGCTTAGTAATTGATCTGCGATCAGACGCTATGGTAGAGCGAGATATTCTTTGGGCTAAAGGGTTGCGCTGGCGAAAAAAGTTCGTCAATCTAGATTCTGAGCGTTTTCCGGTTGTGTGGTTAGAAATTAATCCCCGCACCACTGGCTTAACACTGAAACCGATTACAAGTGAAGCTACAACGCTTGTAGGTATTGCCCCTTTAATTAAAACTGCTCTAACACACTCAGCCGCCGCTGCAATTAATGGTGGCTTTTTTAATCGCAAAAATCAGTTACCTTTGGGCGCAATTCGTCGGGATGGTAGGTGGTTGTCGAGTCCGATTCTAAATCGGGGTGCGATCGCCTGGAATGATTCAGGACAAGTAAAAATCAATCGTCTCAGCCTTAAAGAAACGATAATTACTTCAACCGGACGTTTACCCGTTTTGACTTCCAACAGCGGCTACGTCCAAGCTGGCATTGCCCGTTATTCTGCGGCATGGGGTTCCACTTACACTCCCCTAGTAGACAACGAAATTATCGTAGTTGTTCAGAACAACCAAGTTACCGCACAACTGCCAGCAGGTATTGCTGGTAAAACCACTTTCCCAATTCCCTCTAATGGATATTTGCTAGCCCTACGAGCCAACAATAATACTACTGCTAGTTCCTTGCAGATTGGCACTCTTGTCCGCGAAGAAAGCACCACTGTCCCAGCGGACTTCGGGCGTTACCCCCAAATCATCGGAGCAGGACCAGTTTTAGTCCAAAATCGGCAAATTGTGCTTGATGCTAAAAGCGAAGGATTCAGCGATGCTTTCATCCGCGAAAAAGCTGCTCGGAGTGCGATCGGCGTGACATCCTCTGGCACTCTGTTAATTGCTGCCGTTCATAACCGCGCTGGTGGCGCTGGGCCCACTTTATCGGAAATCGCCAAAGTCATGCAGCAGATGGGCTGCGTTGATGCCCTTAATCTTGACGGCGGTAGCTCTACTAGCCTTTACTTGGGAGGTCAACTCCTGAATCGCTCACCTCTTACTGCTGCTCGTGTCCACAATGGTTTTGGTGTTTTCCTTGAGCCTCTTCCTTAGCTCTTAATTAAGCAGTCAGTTAGAGGCGAAGTATACCTACCCTCCTTAACTCTTAATTTCTCCAACAAAACGCATAACTGCTGCCTGTCTAGCAGACTAATAAATAGCGGTTCCTAACTCGGCACAATGCGCGGTAGATGAAATGCGGCGATCGCCCAAGATTGTTTGCTAACTTAGAACGCTATACAATCGCTATATAGGTAAAGACTTGATTGGCAGTGCTATCTAAAAATGAACAATGAAAGCAGAATCCAACGTTAAACTCACCATTGCCCTGTCTGATCCAGACTTAGACGCAGAAGAGCTAGACAAGGTCACGCGGAACCTGCTACAGGAAATGAACGAACTCGATGAAGTAGAACAGGCGAGTCTTGTCACTGAAGCAGTTCCAGAGAGTTCTAAGGCGCTGGCAGGCATTTTGCTGGGAATATTGCAGGCTGAGGTGAGCGTAGACAATATTATGAAGGTTCTGGGGTTTATAGGCGATCGCAAAAAAGGTAAAACTATTGAGATGGAACTAGAAGCCGACGGTAGAAAATTAAAACTAAAAGCCAGCAACCAGCAAGATTTAGTAGCCGCCATCCAAGCAGCCCAAGAATTTATTTCAGCCAAGTAGGATATTCTTAGTTGCGATGGAGGACTTTCCCCAATGGCTAAGATAGCACTGCTGATCGGGGTCAGTGAATACCAGCCTGGTTTAAACTCACTTCCTGGAGCGACAAAAGATGTGGAGGCCATGCGCCGAATTTTGCAGCACTCAGAGATCGGTGGTTTTGATCAGGTTAAGGCGCTGCTTAATCCTGAGCCACTGGAGATGCAGACAGAGATGCAGGTAGCATTTTCTTCCAGTCGCAAAAAGGATGATTTAGTGCTGCTGTTTTTCTCTGGTCACGGTGTTAAGGATGATCGAGGCAACCTTTACCTGGCCAGTAGCATCACCCGCAAAACTGAGGGGGGGAACTCATCAAGGCTACAGCTGTGCCCGCAGGTTTTGTGCATGACATCATGAATAATTGTCGCTCCAAGCGACAGGTGGTAATTCTCGACTGTTGCTTTAGTGGCGCTTTCGCTGAGGGATTGTTAGCTAAAGATGACGGGGGAGTAGATGTCAGAAACCAGCTAGGCGGTGAGGGGCGGGCTGTGCTTACTTCTTCGACTTCTACCCAGTATTCCTTCGAGCAGCAGGGATCAAATCTCTCAATTTATACCCATTACCTGATCGAGGGAATTTCAACTGGAGTAGCAGATCAGGATAAGGATGGGATGGTCTCGGTTGAGGAGTTGCATGATTATGCCAGAGCGAAGGTGCAAGAAGCTGCGCCAGCGATGAAACCCGAAATTTATGCCGTCAAAGAAGGCTATAAGATTCTGCTGACTACGGCACCTACTGGCGATCCCAAGCTCAGATATCGCCGAGAAGTTGAGCGTTTTGTCAGTCGTGGCGAGATTTCTCTGATTGGTCACATAGTATTAGACGAGCAGCGAAAGCAACTGGGAATACCCCCAGAAGAGTCAGATGTTATTGAGGAGGAGGTCCTCAAACCTTACCGAGAGCGATCGCGAAAATTGCAGCTTTATGAGCAGGCATTTATGGAGGCAATTGGGCGGGAGAGTCCTCTGGGGGATGTCACTCGCAATGAGTTAAAACAGTTGCAGCAAGTTTTTGGTCTGAGAAATGAAGATGTAGCTCCTATTGTAGAGACTTTACATATAACGTCTCTTCATGCCGCACCTCAGCCAGACACTGAAACTCCTCAGCAATCAATTAATGACCAGGAGGTTGTCAGTCCACCTGCTGATTTGGGGATAGTCCCCCAACCTCAAACAGAAGCAGAAACACCTGCTGCCCTCAATCCAGAATTTATAGAGCATTGTCGGCGAGAACTCGCTCGTTCTATTGGACCGGTTGCGAGTTTTATTCTCAATGATACCCTGAACCAATATCCCCAGATATCTCGTCAGCAACTGGTTGAATCGCTAACTGTCGAAATCACCAACCCGCAAAAGGCACAAGAGTTTAAGCAACATCTATTGTGAATCATCGGATCGGCGGCGTTCAATACTGTACTGCTCAAGCCTTTTTACAGCAATTGCCAAACTTGTCTTCATCCGCCTAAAGGCTTCAGCTAAACTACCTACTTCATCATTGGACTTTTGCTCAAACTCGGCATCCATCTCGCCTGTACTCACTGCTTCTGCAACTAGGCTCATCCGATTGAGGGGTCGAATAACATATTGTTTCAGCCAGAGATTGACCATTAATATAGCCACCGCAAAAACAACGAAGATAATCCCCATGACCAGAACAAAAGATTGGCGGGCAATCTGGAAAACTTTACCGGCTGGGACATAAATAATGTGAGCGCCATTGATTACATTAAGTTTCCACCCAAACCCATTAGCTGTTCCATAACGCTCAATCACGCTCTTGGGCGCTCTGTCTGGCGTACTATGACATTGCAGGCATTTGGAGTCATAAAGTTTTAGGGGGCGTGCGATGTAGAATTGGTCTCCACTTGGCCCAGAACGAAATCCACTTAACTCTTTGAGATTTGTTCTGTCAAGGAAGCGCTGCACAATTCCCGTCTCAAAGCTATCAGCTTTATCCCGGAGATTGGTAGGGTTAAGCATTGCATCCTTATAGAAATAGCCACTATAGTCACTGCTTGTACGCAGCGTTTCAAATACCTCCCGTGCAGAGTAACCGGGGATGGCCTGCGGTAAAAATTCAGTTTCAAACTGCTCAGCCAACTCTGGAAACACTTGAATATTGGTGTAATTCCGGAGAGAACTCATAGTATCCATCATGCCATAGGCTTTTGATGTGATTAGATTCTGAGCGTTGTAATTCAGGATGGTAGAAAAAACAGCACCACTAACGGCAATTCCTCCTAGAAAGACTAGAAGAAGTAGGATAGTGAACTTCTTGCCTAGCTTAAGATTTCTTAAAATTGTTTCAGATTTTCTTAGCATAGAGATTTCTTCAGTCTAAACGTATTGTTTTCCGGACAAGCAGCGTGAGGTAGTTAGCAGACATTAGATCTCTCTCTTGCAAAAGTCTATTTTGACCAAGCAGCTATAGTAGTTCTCGCCTTTTTATTGACTATTTATGCAAGAAGTCTATTACTTTATGCTTAGCCGTCGAGTTAACTGAGGTAAGGGCGTACCGAGTCCGGCGCTGGGTCACTTTCCTATTATTTCTGCTTTTCCAACCAGGCTAGTAATTATGTATGTTATGGAAAATGTAAAGTAGTTGAATCATAACCATTTTTTCACAGAATTGATGCCTTCACGCCGTCTGATACTAGTACAGCTACTATTACTACTAGGCTTGTTAATAGTAGGGTGCAATTCTAACAACCAAGATACTCCAGAAAAATTGACTGTTGGGATCGTGAGTTATGACACGGGAGTACGCTCTATAGAAAAGTACGAAAGTTTTAAGGAGTACTTGGCAGCACAGACCCACACAATTGTAGAATTAGAACCTACGTTCAATGAGCTACAAGCCGTTGACCAAGTTCAGCGCCGAGTCTGGTCAATTGTTTTTGCTCCTCCCGGTCTAGCCGCGATCGCCATCGCCAAAGAGCAGTACATCCCTATCTTTCGTATGCAAGGGGCGAACAATTTACGCTCCGTAATCGTGGTAAGAGAAGATAGTCCGATTCGGAGTCTCACGGACCTTGCTAACAAGGTTGTTGCTTTGGGACAACCGGGTTCTGCTGCCGGGTACTATCTACCACTGTATGATATGTATGGTTTAACACTGGCAGAATTGCGCTTCGCGCCGACCCCGAAAACTATTCTCGAATGGCTCAGTCAAGATATTATCGATGCTGGTGCTTTATCGGAAGATGAGTTCCAGCTTTATCAACGAGAGTTTGAGCAAACAAACTTGCGGATTCTGCACAAAACGCGGTTTATTCCTCCTGGGGTTGTCCTGCTTGGTCCAACAATAGAACGCAACCAGCAGCAGCAAATTGAAGCAGCTATGAAGTCAGCTCCGCCAAATATTGTTGGAGATGCTGGTTATATCCTGGATGCTAAAGTGCCAAACTACGAACAGTTTATTGAAATCGTAGAAAAAGTAAGCCCTCTTGAAGCCCAAGTTCGGAAAAAACCAGCAGTCCTCACTCGTTGATTACAGCTATCGTTGTAGTAATTGGCGATCGCGTATTTATTAAAGCTTTCTTAAAGCTACTTATATGTTTATAAAGACTTAATGTAGACTAACAGCGTTGCTGCGATCACAACTAACAGTAATCAAGCAGAGTCTGTTATCTTTAGCTAGGATTGCCTCAAATTATCGTATTTCTACAGTTGAAACCACCTAGTTTTCTTAATCAGTTCTTTACAATACTGATCCACTGTTCTTTATCCAAGGAGAAATAATTTTTATGGCTCAGACTCAAGAAACAAACCTAGTATCCACACTACCCCTACCCCCAGCCGTAGCCCATAATGGTGTTGCTGCAACCGAGCTACGACCTTGGGGTTCCTTCACCGTCTTGGAAGAAGGGCGAGGATACAAAATTAAGCGAATTGAAGTGAAGCCCGGACATCGCCTCAGCCTGCAAATGCACCACCACCGCAGCGAACACTGGATCGTCGTCTCTGGTACAGCTAAAGTCACTTGCGCTGAGCAAGAAGTGATGTTGAGTAATAATCAATCTACTTATGTTCCCCAGTGTACGAGTCATCGTCTAGAAAATCCTGGCGTGATTCCCCTGGTTTTGATTGAAGTTCAAAATGGGGAATACTTGGGAGAAGACGATATTATCAGATTTCAAGACGACTACGCTCGGAGTAAGTAAGAGATGGGGCTGGGGAGGAAACGGTACGCGATCGCTACAATAATTCTGGACGCGTATTATATTTCCCTAGCCTCCAACCCCTTTCTTCATCCCAATTGACACACAAATGGTTCATCTTAGCCCAACCGCCGTCCTTGAAGTTAAACGCCTCAGAGCAAAGCACAACCTCAATACGTTACGCTTGCAAGTTCAAGCTGGTGGCTGCTCTGGTCTGTTCTATGATTTAAAATTTGATCAAGAAGTAAGACCAGGCGATCACTTATATGACTGTAGTGGTATTCCCTTAGTGGTAGATGCCCAAAGCCTAAATTACATCAGCGAACTTACACTCGATTACTCAGAAGACCTTATGGGTGGTGGGTTTCGCTTTCATAATCCGAATGCTACTGCTCTTTGTGGCTGTGGTAATTCATTTTCTCCTCGTGATGTACATAATAGCTAGAGCTAATCAAATCTGCCGTTTAGTAAAGCAGTATTTGATAGATTGACATTCTGTTAAAAAACTCGATATAATCAGAATTCGTTAAAACTTTAGAGCAGCAGAAGCTTTACGTGCTGTAACTCATGCCAACTATACAGCAGCTTATCCGTAACGAACGTCAAGTAACTAACAAGAAAACTAAGTCGCCCGCTCTGAAGCAATGTCCTCAGCGGCGAGGTGTTTGCACACGAGTTTATACAACCACGCCTAAGAAACCTAATTCAGCCCTTCGCAAGGTTGCGAGGGTGCGCCTCACTTCTGGGTTTGAAGTGACAGCTTATATTCCAGGTATTGGTCACAACTTGCAAGAACACTCAGTTGTTATGATTCGTGGTGGTAGAGTCAAAGACTTGCCAGGAGTGAGATATCACATTATTCGTGGCACATTAGATACAGCCGGAGTTAAAGATCGCCGTCAAGGTCGCTCAAAGTACGGCACTAAACGTCCAAAACAAACGTAAGCTTTGTCCTTAAAATACTCCAGAGAAAAGGTTTTGATAGAAATGTGACAGGATTTACCCCTGCCACACTACCTAACTAAACTAACTGGTTAATTAACAAAGCTTAGACTCAAATCTTACAACGGTAAAGGCAAATTCTAAAAATACTGTAAACAAAACTGAGTAGGGTCGTGGTGGAGAAACTAGACTATTAGTGTTGGTGTGTTGTAACGTCTTAATGCCACCAAGGCTATCTCCTTTAAGACAGTAAGTTAAAAAATCAGTGCGGGATTTCCGTAAGAGAAATTGTTGCCCGCACTCATCAAATCCAGTCGTTGCTAAATCGTTTGAAGGGTTACGTATGTCTCGCCGTACTGTTGTTCAAAAACGCCCAGTTCCATCTGATTCTGTGTATAACAGTCGCCTCATTAGCATGATGATGCGACGAGTAATGAGTAGCGGCAAGAAATCAATTGCTGCGAACATTGTGTATGACGCAATGAAAACTATAGAGGAACGCACTGGTTCTGATCCACTAGAAACATTTGAAAGAGCGGTAAAGAATGCAACACCTTTAGTAGAGGTCAAAGCTCGCCGAGTTGGGGGAGCAACCTATCAAGTACCAATGGAAGTGCGCGCTGATCGGGGTACTACACTAGCACTACGCTGGTTACTTCAGTTTGCTAGACAACGCCCAGGGCGCACAATGGCTAGTAAGTTGGCAAATGAGTTGATGGATGCTGCTAATGAAACTGGCAATGCGATCCGGAAACGGGAAGAAACTCACCGGATGGCTGACGCAAATAAAGCCTTTGCTCACTATCGGTACTAAGAAGGATAATTACAGGGGATTAGTAATACTAAGACGGTTTACCGTAAGCCGACAGAAGCTTAACAGAGAGTAACATAGACATAAGATATTACTGCGGTAAAGACTATAGGAGGTAACTGTGGCACGTACGATCCCGCTTGAGAGAGTACGCAATATTGGAATTGCGGCGCACATAGACGCGGGTAAGACAACGACAACAGAGCGAATCTTGTTTTACTCTGGCATCGTTCATAAGATTGGTGAAGTCCATGAAGGAACGGCTGTAACTGACTGGATGGAACAGGAGCGGGAGCGAGGAATTACAATCACTGCTGCTGCTATCAGTACCAGTTGGAAAGAGCATCAAATTAATATTATTGATACACCTGGTCACGTTGATTTCACAATTGAAGTCGAACGTTCGATGCGGGTCTTAGATGGTGTGATCGCTGTTTTCTGTTCCGTGGGTGGTGTGCAGCCTCAATCAGAGACAGTGTGGCGACAGGCGGATCGGTATAACGTGCCACGGATCGCCTTTATTAATAAGATGGACCGCACAGGCGCAAACTTCTACAAAGTTCTTGAGCAGATGCGCGATCGCCTGCGGGCTAACGCGATTGCAATTCAGCTGCCAATCGGCAGTGAAAACGACTTTCAAGGCATTGTTGACCTAGTGCGGATGCGGGCTTTCATCTACAACAATGACCAGGGAACTGATATTCAGGAAACTGACATTCCCGAAGATATGCAAGCTCAGGTAGCGGAACATCGCGCCAAGCTAGTTGAGGCAGTCGCAGAAACGGATGAAGCCTTAATTGCGAAGTACCTGGATGGCGTTGAACTTAGCGAAGCTGAAATTCACCAAGGTCTGCGCCAAGGAACAGTTGCGGTTACAATTGTGCCGGTACTTTGCGGCTCTGCCTTCAAAAATAAAGGTGTCCAACTGTTACTTGATGGCGTTATAGATTACCTACCAGCACCAAGTGAAGTGCCGCCGATTCAAGGCCTATTACCGAATGGTGACACTGTTGAACGACGCGCTGACGACGCAGAACCTTTGGCAGCTTTGGCTTTCAAGATTATGGCTGACCCTTACGGTCGCTTGACCTTTGTCCGAGTTTATTCTGGGGTTCTTAAGAAAGGTAGCTATGTTCTTAATGCTACTAAAGACAAAAAGGAAAGAGTCTCCCGCTTGGTTATTCTAAAGGCAGATGAACGCAGCGATGTAGATGAACTGCGAGCTGGTGATTTGGGAGCTGCTTTAGGTCTAAAAGACACCTTGACAGGTGATACGCTCTGCGACGAAAGTGCACCAGTGATTTTGGAATCTCTGTTTATTCCTGAGCCTGTGATTTCGGTTGCGGTTGAACCCAAAACCAAGCAAGACATGGATAAGCTGTCTAAGGCGCTGCAATCCTTGTCTGAAGAAGACCCCACTTTCCGCGTCAATGTCGATCCCGAAACTAACCAAACCGTGATCGCCGGAATGGGAGAACTCCACTTGGAAATTCTGGTAGACCGAATGCTACGAGAATTTAAAGTAGAAGCGAACGTAGGTGCGCCGCAAGTTGCTTACCGAGAAACAATTCGTAAACCCGTGCGAACTGAAGGCAAGTTTATCCGCCAAAGCGGTGGTAAAGGTCAGTACGGTCACGTAGTCATTGAAGTAGTACCAGGAGATCCAGGCAGCGGCTTTGAATTCGTGTCCAAGATTGTCGGCGGTGTTGTACCCAAAGAGTATATTGGACCAGCAGAACAGGGCATGAAAGAATCCTGTGAATCAGGTATTTTAGCTGGGTATCCTGTGATAGATCTCAAGGCGACGCTGGTCGATGGGTCTTTCCACGATGTAGACTCCTCAGAAATGGCATTCAAAATTGCTGGTTCTATGGCTATCAAGGACGCAGTGATGAAGGCTCAGCCTGTACTATTAGAGCCTATGATGAAAGTTGAGGTTGAAGTTCCAGAAAACTTCCTTGGGGATGTGATGGGCGACCTCAATTCTCGTCGTGGTCAAATTGAAGGCATGGGTTCGGAACAGGGAATTGCCAAGGTGACTGCCAAAGTTCCATTGGCGGAAATGTTTGGCTATGCAACAGATATCCGCTCAAAGACCCAAGGTCGGGGCATCTTCGCAATGGAGTTTAGCCACTACGAAGAAGTGCCTCGCAATGTGGCTGAAGCAATTATTGCTAAGAGCAAAGGAAACGCTTAACTAGAAGAGGAACCGATTATTACATGGCACGCGCAAAGTTTGAAAGGACTAAACCCCACGTCAACATCGGTACGATTGGTCACGTTGACCACGGCAAGACCACTTTAACAGCAGCAATTACAATGACACTGGCTGCTCTTGGTCAAGCGACGGCTCGCAAATATGCTGACATTGATGCCGCTCCCGAAGAAAAGGCTCGTGGGATCACAATCAACACGGCTCACGTTGAGTATGAGACTGCAAGTCGGCACTATGCTCACGTAGACTGCCCAGGACACGCAGATTATGTGAAGAACATGATCACTGGCGCAGCACAGATGGATGGTGGCATCTTGGTGGTTTCTGCTGCTGACGGACCAATGCCCCAAACTCGTGAACACATTCTGCTGGCCAAGCAGGTTGGTGTTCCCAACTTGGTTGTTTTCTTGAATAAGCAAGACATGGTGGATGACGAAGAACTACTAGAACTGGTGGAACTCGAAGTCCGCGAACTGCTTAGTAGTTACGATTTTCCAGGTGATGACATCCCGGTTATATCGGGTTCAGGTCTGCTGGCGTTAGAAGCAATGACTGCTACTCCTAAAATGCCCAAGGGTGAGAATGAGTGGGTAGATAAGATCTACGACTTGATGGATGCTGTGGACTCGTACATTCCTACGCCTGAGCGGGATGTGGATAAGCCTTTCCTGATGGCTGTAGAAGACGTTTTCTCGATCACAGGCCGTGGTACAGTAGCGACTGGTCGAATTGAACGGGGCAAAGTTAAAGTCGGCGATACTGTAGAATTGATTGGAATTAGAGCCACGCGCAATACAACCGTAACCGGCATTGAGATGTTCAAAAAGAGTCTTGATGAAGGTATGGCAGGAGATAATGCTGGAGTCCTACTGCGGGGTATCCAGAAGGGTGATATTGAGCGGGGTATGGTGATCGCTAAGCCTGGTTCGATTACGCCTCACACTCAATTTGAAGGCGAAGTTTATGTACTTCAGGAAAAAGAAGGTGGTCGCAAAACCCCGTTTTTTCCTGGCTACCGTCCCCAGTTCTATGTGCGGACAACGGATGTAACGGGTACAATTAGAGCGTTTACCGCAGATGATGGCAGCGAAGCAGAAATGGTGATGCCTGGCGATCGCATCAAAATGACGGTTGAACTAATCAACCCGATTGCTATTGAGCAAGGGATGCGGTTTGCTATTCGTGAAGGTGGTCGCACCATTGGTGCAGGTGTGGTTTCAAAAATCGTGAAGTAACACGGTAGTCAGCTCTTAAGGGGCAGTGAAGGCAATACCCACAAGGTAACTTTGCTGCTCCTTTGTCCCTTTGGGTTGCTGGTGTTCTGGGGAAACATCCGGATACCAGCAACTCTACATCCAATTAACCAGAACCTAGACAATTTCAAATGGCAACTCTTCAGCAGCAAAAGATTCGGATTCGCTTGCAGGCTTTTGACCAGCGTTTGCTTGATGCCTCTTGTGAGAAAATTGTAGATACAGCAAATCGGACTAATGCTACAGCTGTAGGTCCGATTCCTTTACCGACGCGGAAACGAATTTACTGTTTGCTGCGATCGCCTCATGTGGACAAGGATTCGCGGGAACACTTTGAAACTCGTACCCATCGCCGAATTATTGACATCTACCAACCTTCTTCTAAGACGATTGATGCCCTAATGAAACTTGACCTACCGTCAGGTGTAGACATCGAAGTTAAGCTCTAAAACTGTCTAACGTGTCAGTAGTCCCAATTAAATTTGCCCTTTAAAATCTCTAAAGGGTTTATTTAGCACGAGTTTAAGGGACAAATCAGCTAAAGTAGGATTATAGTGCGCACACGAGCGTTTTTACTTAGGGACGATGGCATCCTCTTCCAAAATTGCGGTTCGAGAACTTCCTCTTTTTCCGTTACCTGAGGTGGTTCTATTTCCCAATAGACCCCTACCTCTACACATCTTTGAATTTCGCTACCGGATCATGATGAACACGATTCTGGAGAGCGATCGCCGCTTTGGAGTATTGCTCTGGGATCCAGTGCGAGGTCAACCAGCAGCAGTTGGTTGCTGTGCTGAAATTATTCAATATCAGCGCCTGTCTGATGACCGCATGAAGGTATTAACCTTGGGGCAGCAGCGGTTTCGCGTTCTGGAGTACGTTCGAGAAAAGCCCTACAAAGTTGGTTTGGTGGAGTGGATTGAAGATCAGCCGCCACAAAAAGACATAAGAGCTTTGGCTACGGAAGTAGAACAACTACTCCGCGATGTGGTGCGTCTGTCCGCAAAGCTAACAGACCAACTTATCGAGCTACCAGAAGATATCCCCGATCTACCTACAGAACTGTCTTATTGGGTAGCAAGTAATCTTTATGGGGTCGCGGAAGAGCAGCAAACGTTACTAGAAATGCAGGATACTGCCGCTCGACTAGAACGCGAAGCAGAAATTCTTACTTCTACTCGCAATCACCTAGCAGCTCGTACAGTTCTGAAAGACACGTTTAATTAGGGGTCAAAGAAGAGGACAAGGGGACAAGGGGATGGGAGGACAAGGGGAAAAACCCCATAAATAGAATCTAGGGACTTGAAGAATGGACACCTTGTGTCTCGCACGTTGCGTTCTCGACACAAATATTTTCTTCTCCACGCGCTGTATCGGGGACTTCAGACCGTAGACCGTGCAGGACAAGCGCAGCGTTTTTCTTCTTTCCCCTTGTCTCCCCCTCCCCTTGTCCTCTTCCTAGCCCCTAGCCCTTAATCGCTAATATGTTGTAGCTGCCAAAGAGTTTGAGAATTTCCGTGTAGGTGGCTAATTCTGTTAAAGCCGATTGCACGAGAGGGGAATTGGCATCAGCTTCTAAGTCGATAAAGAAAAGATAGTCACCTAGCGATCGCTTGCTGGGACGTGACTCAATCCGACTAAGATTAATACCTCTTTGGGCAAATACTTGCAGCGGTTTAACTAGGGCTCCTGGGATATTAGCTTGCACGCTGAAAGCAAGTGAGGTGTGACTAGTGCTTGATGAAAATTGGCGAGAGTTTATTTGGGAATGGCTCTGACTTAGTACCCAGAACCGAGTACAGTTATCTGGATAATCATTAATCGCGCTGGCTAGTACTGGTAGGTTGTAGAGTTGGGAAGCACGCAGGGAAGCGATCGCACCTGTTGTCCAGTCATGCTCCAGCTGCTGTAGTGCCTCGGTTGTCGAATCAGTCGGAATTAACTGCACATCTGGCAGAAACTGCTCTAACCATCCCTGGCACTGTGCCAGAGCTTGTGGGTGAGAATAAACAGTTTGGATGCCCTCTTTAGTTTGAGCACAAGACAACAAAGCGTGAGATATAGGCAAAACTAGAGCTAACTGAATTTCAAACTTATCCAACTGCCACATCATATCTAGTGTAATTGCAACACTTCCTTCAATTGAATTTTCCACAGGTACAACAGCTAGATCAGCTTGCCCTTGAGCGACAGCCCTTAGCGTTTGGGCGATACTGGGATAGGAGCATAAGATAGCTTCTTGTCCCATTTCCTGACGAACCCAGTTAACATAAGCCAAAGCTGCTTGTTCTGCGTAGGTGCCAGGAGGTCCTAAGTGGGCAATCGATATCATCGTGTTCAATCTTTAGTTGCTGGGTTAGATTCCTACTCATATTTTGCATCTCTAAGGTACTGTTTTTTTATTGTTAGAGGCATATAATCTACTCGAACCCGCTGCTGGATTTGCTGGACGGTACAGGGCGATTTCATGCCTCGGATGATATTCCTGCACCTAATTGATTATAAAATTATAAAAGTAAGTGTTTTTACCCAATAATGCATACTCGATTTACTGCCTCACAGTCGGTTGAAATTGCTGTTCCAAAGCAGCCTATTCCAATTCAGCACTATTTGCGTCAGCCTCAACGCCTGGTAAATGCTCTCGTTGACCCCAGTCGGATTGAGCAGCTAAGTGAGGACTGTTTTCGCTTAAAAATGCGCCCACTTGCCTTTATGACGCTTAGTATTCAACCAACTGTAGACCTCAAAGTATGGGCGGAACCTAATGGAACCATTCATCTACAGTCGATGGCGTGTGAAATTCGAGGAATCGACTACATAAACCAACGCTTTGCTCTAAATTTAAAAGGTCATTTGTCTCCTTGCCAGGTTAATAACGAAACTTACTTAAGGGGTAAAGCCGATTTGGAAGTAATTGTTGAACTGCCATTACCCTTTTCACTGACACCTATGCCAATTTTAGAAGCTGCTGGCAATGGTCTACTCAAGAGTGTTCTATTAACAATTAAGCAACGATTGTTGCATCAACTTTTGACGGACTACTGCTGCTGGGTTAGTGATAAAAATGAAGAAGTTGGCTCTGAGCAAGGCGCAGTGCTGCCCTCTAATAATTCAATCGCCTGAGCTACAGGAAAACAAGGAAAATAGTTTTGAGTAATGAAATTGAAGAACTTCTTTAACTCATTTTCAAAACTCAAAACTATTCCCTTACGCTCTCTACTTGGCAAGGACGAAAGGACATTCGATGTAAGCGTGAGGGACCGTATTGTTGCAGCGCTTGCAGATGACGCTTCGTTCCATAACCCTTGTTAGCAACCAGATCGTACATTGGGTATTTAGCAGCGAGGCGAACAACTAGAGCATCACGCCATACTTTAGAAACAATGCTAGCTGACGCAATTACAAGCGATCGCTCATCTCCCTTCACCAATGTTTGTTGCGGCATCGGCAGGTTCTTTATAAGCTGATTTCCATCAACTAAACATAGTTCGGGCTGCACCTTAAGTTTGAGAACAGCCCGCTTCATCGCCAAAAGTGATGCCTGCAAGATATTAAACCGGTCAATCTCAACGGTAGAAGCGAAGCCAATTGTGCAATCTCTAGCCAGTGCCCAAATTTTCTCAGCCAGCTCAAGCCTGCGATAACCAGATAGCTGTTTACTGTCTCTAATTTTATCTGTTACAGGCTCTAGTGCAGACGGCGGTAAAATTACTGCTGCTGCCACTACAGGACCAAACAAAGCCCCTCGTCCCACTTCATCAACACCGCATAGAACTGAGTACTGGATGCTAAGGGCAGAGTCAAGGTCTAGAGTAATATACTCAGTTCTCATAACTTCAATCTCAGTTTTGTTCTCAGTCCTAACCTGAGCGGTTGCCTTCAGTCTTCACTCCTATTTTCAGTGGCAGAAGAGCGACGGCGACGGCGACGATTTGCAGACACTCCGCTATTAGCTTCAGCTTCACTTTCATGTGTCATTACAGAAACCGACGACTGCTCAGACTCAGATGTATCTAGGAAAAATTCCTGGTCTGTATTAATCGGTAGTATTATCCTATCGGATTCAACGCTTGAATCTTTTGTTAATTCAAAATCAGGCTGATCACTCAAAGTACCAGAAACTGGAAGTTGCTCAGGTAGTTCCGAGTCAGGCGTTTCGTTTTCACTTAAAGTACCAGCATCTGGAAGTTGCCCAGGTAGGATCACGTTAATAATCACAGAACGAGAATTTTTGATGGCACGATTTAAGCGCAGCAACGGAGAAACTCCCATAAATGCGTAAACGTCTTGTTCCTGCGGTGTCATCTCTACAGAAACAAGTTCTGGCGGTTCTACAACGGGTTTCACTGGCTCCAGCTTGGTTGGCTTAGTCCGCTGCTCTGCTCTGTCAAGCCAGCCGACTTTACCAGTTACTGGTAAGGAGACCTCTGGCTTGACCGATGATAGTTCGGGTTCTGCGGAAGTGTGCCTAGTAGAGTCCTCTGAGTCAACTTCTAGATCAATTTCCGACTCACGTTCACTTACCAAAGCAAGAGGGTTGGCAGGCATCCGAGCTTCATTCACACCGCCGTCACCCATTCCCGGTCGGCGACGGCGGGTACGGCGATTTTTATTTGCATCTCCAAGTTCTTGATAGCTAGTAGGATGATTAAGGAGATTGAGAGTAGAGTCATTGTCTAAGTCAGAATTGAACGCTTCCCCTTGCCCTTCATAGGTATCGCGTGGTTCTGGAAGCCGGAGTTTCTCTGGGGTGCGAGATTCCCGGGAAGGCAGGGTTATAGACCGCTCTGGCATTTCGGCGATCGCAGGCATCACCCGTTCTCTAGGGGCTCCCACAAATTCCCGCTCCGGGACGCTTTCCCCACCAGGCAGAGCTACCAGATGTCCTAGCCCTCCACAGGTAGGACATGCACGACCAAACAATTCGTAAATGTTTTGACCTTGGCGCTTGCGGGTCAGTTCTACCAGACCTAGCTCAGACAGTTGAGCAATCTGGGGTCTCGCCTTGTCTGCTCTCAGCGCTTTGTTAAAATGTTCTAGCACTTGCAGCTGGTCTTTGCGCGATTCCATATCAATGAAATCTACTATAATCACACCTGCCAGATTCCGCAGCCGCAGTTGACGAGCAATTTCTGTTGCCGCCTCACAGTTTGTCCATAAAACTGTTTCTCTGGCAGTTGCCGAGCGGGTAAATGAACCGGAGTTGACATCAACTACTGTCAAAGCTTCGGTTGGTTCGATAATGACATAGCCTCCCGAAGGCAGCTCAACTCGCGGTTTTAGGGCTTCTCGAATTGCAGCATTGATGCGGAAGTATTCCATAATTGAAGTGCGATCGTGGTGATGGTCAATTAGTAGCCCCTGCGGTGCTTGACCTCCACTCCAGTTCACCAAGTACTGCTTTACGCGCTTCAAGCCAGTGTTGGAATCAACCACAATTCGATTCACGTCCGAGCCGTACATATCCCGCAGTACGCGCTGGATAAAATCATCATCGCGGTTGAGTAATGCCGGTGGTCGCTGAGATTGAGCTTCCTGCTGAATCACTTCCCATTGTTTTTGTAGCGCCTCTAAATCTTCTATAATCGCTTCTTCTGGCTTCCCCTCGGCTTCCGTACGCACCAGCAAACCCATTCCCGCTGGTTTAACCAGAACAGCTAAAGCTCTCAAGCGATTGCGTTCACTTTCACTCTTGAGCCGCCGCGACAAATTCACACCCCGTCCAAACGGCATTAGCACTACATAGCGACCAGGCATGGTGATGTTACCCGTGAGT
Organism: Chroococcidiopsidaceae cyanobacterium; assembly: GCA_041748755.1. Taxonomy (GTDB): domain Bacteria; phylum Cyanobacteriota; class Cyanobacteriia; order Cyanobacteriales; family Chroococcidiopsidaceae; genus JAHHHE01. Next base: position 32,956 of record JBGTCQ010000103.1, read on the forward strand.
CTGGGTCCCTTATTTCCCGTTGGCTCCTTCATCACTTGCACCAGCACCTTCTGCTGTGGTGCTAATAATTCTGTGATTGCCCCAGCAGAGCGCTTTAGCTTCAGAGGTCCCAGGTCAGTTACATGAATAAAACCGTTCCGTTCTGCATCTCCAATGTTAACGAAAGCCGCATCTATCCCAGGTAGTACATTCTCAACAATACCAAGATAAACATCACCTATTTGGTGACGGCCTGTGGCAACAACGAGTTCTTGAATTTGATCTTCAGAAAAAATCGCAGCTATGTGATGCTGCTCTGCGATGATGATTTGTTTCGGCATTCAATTTCCTCAAAAATTGGCAGCGCCAAAAGCGAGCCTCCTGATCTTGGTACAACTCTGGCAACGGGCTGCTGGTAATAGAAATTGCGCTCATCACTCTTCAAAAAGAATAGGTCATTTCTGCTTATAGCCTTGAATCCGGTAGATTCCAGAACAACTGCATACTATAGTAGGCAACTGGAGCGACTATCTGTAGTTGATCTTTAATACAGTACCCTGTTTGGATCAAGCAGGAGCAAAGCTTCAAAAACAGACATGTTATTAGTCGACTGCGCCTAATATTGGTTACTGGGCTACTCAGAGGAATTAAAGGGAGAGAATTCTCAACCCGCGAGGCTTGTATGCACAAGAATTGTTGAAAGCGCTCTTCAATTATCTTCAGTTCAGCCTTGATGACCAGGAGAGTCAACTAGGGCACTCAATACGGCGCTGGAAAAATTTCTATTGATTTAATCTTAACTCAAGCTTCAGAAAAATCAATTAATCATTAGTCCTTATTCCTTATTTTTTTGCTAATTACCATTGACCAATGACTAAGGACTCTGTAGTAACAGCTGATTGCGGTGAATGTGTAGTAGCTGAAATTTTGATTGAGCCACTTGCTCTAGCATAAAAATCACCTGCTCTGGTCGCAACTGAGTGCCATCATTGCGACAGCTGCCCACATAGCGCAAAACAACAAAAGAATTTTCTTCTTCGCCAAGGCTAGGCAATGAGCCTCTCTGGGCAATAATTTCCAACTCAAACAAGCGATCGCCTAAATCTACCAATTGCTTCGTACCGGACTTAGTTGTCTGCTCCCACCAAATAGTATCCCCGCCTTGAATCATTTCCACCCATTTATACCATTGAACCAGAGGAGTATTCTCAGGTGCCGTTACAGTAATCAAGTATTCAGCTTTTTCCAACAACTGTGTAGCCGCAGGTGCCTTCAAATCAATAGCAGCAACTTTGTAAATTGGGATATCTCTAGGTAACTGACTTATTAGCTGTTGCTGGAAAGTTTCGGTATTGACCTGCTCAGTCAACTCAAAATCCATAATTTCACCACTGCTAGTGACTCCCAAAGGCAGTGCTTGAGCGATAGAAATGCGGGGACCAGGATGAAATCCACCTGTGAAGGAAATTGGCAGTGCCGCCCTACGTACAGCGCGATCAAATAAGCGGAGCAAATCTAGGTGGCTAATCAAAGACATTTCACCAAGCTTGCCAAACCAAATTCGCAACCGCGCAGATTTAGTTGTATTTGGGACGAAATGCCCCATAAATTTAGGAATAGGCAGCGGCTCAATGACAACATTATGACCAAAGTCAATACCACAAACACCACAGTGAGAACAACCGTCAAAAGAGCAGTCCGGCACTATCGCCGCATCTATTGCTCTTTGCAGGTCTGCTTTAAGCCACTGCTTATCAATCCCCGTATTTATATAATCCCAAGGCAAAGCGGCATCAAGTGAATGCTGAGGAGTGAGGAGTGAGGAGTGAGGGGAGGTTAACTCCTGTCCCCTTGTCCCCTTGTCCCCTTCGCCCCTAATCCCCACTGGGCTTCGCCCCGCTTCGCTAACGTGGGGGCCCCGATTTCCCCTTGTCCCCTTGTCTTCTGCCTCCATCACGTTCCATTCGCCGTTTTCGACTTGACGGTATTTCCAGGTGAGACCAGATTCGGCGATCGCTTGTCCCCAAGCTGTAAAAGCTCGTTCCGCACTGTCGAACCAAGCATCCATTCCCGCACCCAATTCCCAAGCGCGGCGAATTACAGCAGCGATCCGGCGATCGCCCCGTCCCACAAAATCCTCCATCGCCGAAATCCGGACATCAGTAAAATTTACCTTTACGCCCTTGATCCAGCGAAATTCTTGCTTTAGCAATCTCTGCTTGCGCTCAAACTCATTTGTTGAAACTGAATGCCACTGAAACGGCGTGTGGGGCTTCGGCGTAAAGTTAGAAATTGTCAGATTAAAGTTGAGCCGTCTGCCCTGAGCACGGCATTCTCGCTGTAGCCAAGCAACTGTTTCCGCAATACCCAGCACGTCCGCGTCCGTCTCTCCTGGTAAACCAATCATGAAGTAGAGCTTGATTTTATCCCAGCCGGCATCGGCAGCTGTTTTTACACCTCGCAGTAGTTCTTCATTAGTCAATCCCTTATTAACAATGTCCCGCAGCCGCTGAGTTCCAGCTTCCGGGGCAAAGGTAAGTCCTCCCTGACGTGTGCCTCCCAAGATGTTGGCAATGTTTTCATCAAATCGATCCACCCTTTGGCTAGGTAGAGAGAGGGAAACATTTTCATCTTTAAGGCGATTTTTGATTTCCATCCCTACAGCTGGTAGAGATAGATAATCAGAACAACTCAGAGATAGCAGGGAAAACTCATTATACCCAGTCGCCCGCATTCCCTGTTCAATAGCTGCCACTACCTTTTCTGGTTCGACATCCCGTGCTGGTCTGGTTAGCATTCCTGGTTGACAAAAGCGACAGCCCCGTGTGCAACCACGTCGAATCTCAACTGTTAGGCGATCGTGTACTGTTTCCACATATGGTACTAACCCAATAGAGTAGGCTGGCATGGGAGTAGCAACCCGCCGCAAAATCCGCTCTGGCACATCCGGGCGATTCGGCTGCACAGAACCATCAGCCGCCATGTCATAAAACCGAGGCACATAAACGCCTGGTATCTGTGCTAAATCCAGCAACAGCTGTTCTCGGCTTAACCCAGACAGCTTGCCTTCTTCCAACACCAAGCCAATTTCCGGTAATAGTTCCTCGCCATCACCCAGAGCAATAAAATCAAAAAAGTCGGCATATGGTTCAGGATTAGATGTCGCCGTCTGTCCCCCCGCAAAAATCAGCGGGTAAAGTAAGTGCTTTTCTCCCCCTGCTTCCCCTGCTCCCCCTGCTCTCTCCCTCTCTCTCCAAGTAAGAGGGATCCCAGCCAAATCTAACATTTCGAGAATGTTGGTTGCTCCGAGTTCGTAACTGAGACTGAAGCCCAAAATGTCAAATTCTTGCAGCGATCGCCGCGATTGTACAGCAAATAGGGGAGTTTGAGTTACTCGTAGCTTTGCTGCTAGGTCTGTTGCTGGTAAGTAGGCGCGATCGCACAACTGATGCGGTTGGGCATTCAATATGTTGTAAAGAATAATATGCCCTAGATTAGATGCGCCAACTTCATATACTTCTGGGTAGGTCAATATCCAACGTACTATTGCCGTATCCCAGGACTTGTGTACAGACCCTAACTCGTTTCCCAAATAACGAGCTGGTCGGAGAATGTCGGCGGTCAATAAGTCTTCAACAGCAACTATCACTGTGCATTCGATACTATTTAGCTTTAACATTAGCATTTAAAGCGTGGTAATTTAGCTCCTCAAAGTGTTTGGTATTAGTCTGAGTAATGATTCACTTAAAGCTCATACCTTGCTTCCAGGCATATACACACTCTTCTTCGCTAAGCAATGCTTTAAGGAATTTGTGCTAAGCAATTGCGGTCTCAAATGCGGCAATGCTCTCAAAAATTTCAAACACTTGATCGAGTTGGGTGAGTTCAAAAATAATCTGAATGGGGGCTGGAACTGAGCAAAGACTAAACCGCCGCTCTAGAACTTGAGCCAGCCTTTGACCATAAACTAATGCCATCAGTCCAGCACTGTCCAAGGACTCCACTTGTTCAAGATCTACTAAAATATTGGTATGCCGCTCTTGAGTGACCGCTATTTTCATCTTCTGCTGAAACTCAATAGCATTCGCAGCGTTGCAAGAACCGTGAAGCCGAATTACTGTAACGTTTGGAGGGGCAATAATTGCTGTCATTATTCTATTGCTGTTGAGGTTACTAATCATTTCATTTGATAAATATTCCGCTTTAAGAGGTCAACCTTAATATCAACCACTCAACCTTCAGCAAATTGCTGAACATTTATTCTTACCTATTTTTTTAAAACTATCAGTAAACTGCCAAAAACAAAAGTATTTTGCTATACAAAAACGATCTACTTTATCAAACCTATAGTAATAAGATAAGATTTAACCAATTAATTTACCATTCAAACAACTCTAATAGCATTAATCATTACTGTGTCTTGATAAAGTATCACTTATGATAGCTAAAATGAAAACAAATAGTATTGTGATTCGTATCACTTAAAAGCTCTGATTTATCTCACGTTTGTGCCTAGTGTTTTAATTTAAAATATTTTTAATAAATTTATTATCCGATATGAAAACTAATTACGCTATCCGCCAACTTGTAGAAAAAGCTTTATACATTAAACAGCTAACTCCTGATATTGAAAATGCAATCAACTCCGAACTAACTCAGCTTGGTTACGTTTCTGATGTTGATTACGAGGCGCTGGAATTATTAATGACAGAGATGGATGCTGGTCGAATTCAGTTAGTGTCCAGCCTTTGATGAAGAGGATGAATTGACTCAAAGACAAAAAGACAAGGGGAAATGCACTTCTTCCGTACAAACACTGGAAGAAAGTAGGGGTCTTTCTTTACTTGTCCTATTTATTGACTAAACTTGGCGGTAGACTAAGCTATTGTGCTTCTAGTTTTACACAAGTCTGTTCTAAATAGCCATGCAGTTTGCCAAACGCTTAGAGAAAATCCCTCCCTATCTATTTGCCGAGATTGACCGGAAACGGGATGAAATGGTTGCTAAGGGAGTTGACATTATTAACATGGGCGTGGGTGATCCAGATCGACCTACTCCAGGTCATATCGTCCAGGCAATGCATGAGGCGATTGATGACCCCGCCACCCACAACTATCCACCCTACCAAGGCACAAAAGATTTTCGAGAAGCAGCAGTTGAGTGGATGGAACGTCGGTTTGGGGTGAAGGGATTAAATCCGAATACTGAGGTAGTTTCTTCCATCGGTTCCAAAGAAGCAATTCACAACACGTTTCTAGCTTTTGTGGAACCAGGGGATTATACTCTGATTCCTGATCCAGGTTATCCGGTGTATCGCACTTCTACCATTTTTGCTGGTGGCGAGTTCCACACTATGCCTTTATTAGTAGATCGCGGTTATTTGCCCGATCTAGACGCGATTCCTGAGGATGTTGCCCGTAAAGCTAAGTTATTGTGGATTAACTATCCTAATAATCCGACTGGAGCGCTGGCGACGCTGGAATTTTTTGAGAAATTAGTGGCTTACTGCCAGCATTACGATATTTTGCTTTGTCATGACCATGCTTATTCGGAAATGGCTTATGACGGTTACAAGCCGCCGAGTGTGTTGCAAGTCCCTGGCGCGAAAGACGTGGCAATTGAGTTTCATAGTTTGTCCAAGTCCTACAACATGACAGGCTGGCGAGTTGGTTTTGTGGTAGGGTCAGCCCACGCAATTAAGGGATTAGGTCAGGTGAAGACGAATGTCGATTCTGGTGTATTTAAGGCAATTCAACGCGCGGCGATCGCAGCTTATTCTACAGGGGAAACAGAACTCCAAGCCGTGATGTCGGTTTACCAAAATCGCCGAGACATCATTGTTAGAGGGCTGCAATCTCTGGGTTGGCCAATTGAACCTCCGAAAGCTACGCTCTACGTCTGGGCATCAGTTCCCCAAGGTTATTCTTCGGCTGAATTTGTGACGTTGCTACTAGACAAGTGCGGCATTATTGTGCCCCCTGGCAATGGCTATGGTGCAGCCGGAGAAGGCTTCTTCCGCATTGCCCTCACAGTAGCTGATCAGCGGATGCAAGAAGCAATTCAACGCATGAAGGATGCTGGCATTCGTTACAACTAGGGACTAGGGGCTAGGGATTAGGGGCTAGGGAAAAGATGAACGATAAATGCTGAAATGCTGAATTTATGAATTCATGATTCTCTAGCCCCTAGCCCCTAGTCCCTAGTCCCTTTCTTGCTGGGCTTGCCAGACTTTGTGGATAAACTGATTAAGTTGTTTCACGGCAACTGGATCACTGTCTAGTTGCGCTTCTGATGCCAATAACTCAACTAAGAGCGGAATCACTTCTGTATCAAGGGCGGGGCGGAAAAAAATCAGCGGCCATACTAAGTCAGCAGTTGGCCGTAAATCATACATCAGCGGTTCCCCAGATAAGTAGTTGCCAGGTGCTAGCAGCAAAGGGCGCACCCAGCAAATGGGGCGCGATTCTCCAACTTGGATGACTTCGGCATACAGACAGGTGCTTTCATGCTCTAGACACACAATTTGTCGTGGTTGAAAGTCACAAATAAAATCCATCGATATTGGCTCCAGAGCAGCAACGTACACTTGCTGCTTCTTTATTTTAGAAGTCAGTTGCGGACTGGCTCACAAATCCAGCAGCTTGTAATTGAGTTCTGCTGACGCGATGTCTGATGGACATTCCTCCGCTGTGCGTCTACGCTCCTATATTCAATTTTGATGTTATACAATGGGCTAATAACTGTTAAGCAATTGCTGAGCAGAGATTAAATTGTAGTTAATAACGAAAAGAGTGGCCAGTGTCTGTCGAAACCCTTGAGAAGCGTTCAACGACCCGCAAGCTCGCACCTCGGTATCGCGTTTTGCTTCATAACGACGACTACAACAGCATGGAGCATGTAGTGCAAGTCTTAATGCAGACGGTGCCGAGTATTACCCAGCCTCAAGCGGTCAGTATCATGATGGAAGCCCATACAAATGGTATGGCTTTAGTTATTACTTGCGCTCAGGAACACGCTGAATTTTACTCTGAAACTTTGAATAATCATGGTTTGAGCAGTACGATTGAGCCTGATGAATAGTTAAAAATAAGCGCAATTGAAGTTTAATCTAAGCAGCGTTGCCTGCCATCCAGCCCCGATCCGGTTGGTACTATTTCTGCTGGCTTTGCTGCTTCTGTGGCTGCCATTAGCTGCACCAATCTACTGGTTAGGGCGCGATCCAAACTCGGTCAGTATTCTAATGATAGTACTGCTGTATGGAGAATTTGTTCTCTTACTTAGGTTTTGGGGCAAGCACGTCTACCATCAACCGCGTCTACTGCGGCAATATGGCTTAGAAAGAACGCGGCGCAATGGTATAGAGTTACTGATCGGGCTTACTACCGGAACAACTACCGTTCTAAGTCTCTTTGGGTTAGAAGGATGTTTTGGCTGGTTGGTGTGGCAACAACCCAGTGTTTTTTTACCCCAAGTGATTTTAGAGGGGCTAATAGTTGCGATCGCTATTTGTTCCGCAGAGGAGTTACTCTTCCGAGGCTGGCTACTAGATGAGTTACAGCGTGATTACCCTCCCCGTACAGCACTTTGGGTAGACGCGATTATATTTACGTTGCTGCATTTTATTAAACCACTAGCAGCAATTCTCCAGACATGGCCGCAATTTCCAGCGCTGTTACTACTAGGTTTAACTCTAGTTTGGGCAAAGCGATCGCGTAGAAACCGCCTCGGTCTGCCTATTGGTCTTCACGCTGGTTTAGTTTGGGGCTACTATATTATCAACGTGGGAAATCTGGTGCAATATTCTGGTTCAGTTCCTGACTGGATTACTGGCGTTGACCGCAACCCTCTTGCTGGGATTATGGGGTTGCTATTTTTAGGCGTTATTGCGTTTTGGATCAGGCGGCGATCGCTTGTTATAGATTGCCTAGCCCAGAGATGATCCGCCTTGATAAACCTAAAGCCTCCTGACTCTTTCCCGTCAATCCGGTAACTGTATCGTTATAATCTGCTTGGTTTCTAATAGTCCGCAGACGAGCCAACTTATCACCTAAGTTTCTCCGCCTTTCGTCTTTAGGGCTATTCCTGAATTGGTCGATGACCTACTGGTGAGTACTCTCACGGGGAATTGTTAGACCATCGCGATCGCGCAAAAAATTCCGTGCTTGAACGAAAGCTGCATAGTATGCTCGACTGATAGCACGTAATTTAGCTTCCTGACTTGCAGGGGTTGTGGCTTTACCCGCGAGTTCCTGTGCCAGATTCAGATACTCTGACCAGTCGAAACTCATGGGAGTTCTACATCAAACAACATCTTACTCTGTGAGCGGTTTGGAACTTTTACCCACCACTCATCCAACAAATCAAGCCTATCGAGAGCTTCCTCTAGGTCAAGTTTTGTGACAATGTAGACTACCAGTTGCGGGTAATCAATTTCCGGATCTGGGACATATTGCAGAAACAGCGGTGAATTTGGAAAGTGACGGCAAATGTGTTCGTGTGCTTCTAGCAATAGGGGAACAAGAAACGGATATTTGTCAAGAAACTCTAAAACTTCTGTTGACTCCCGGAAGGTGTACAACCGTTCCAGGGATTTAAGGTCAGATTGGGAAAGGTTCGGGGTGGGGAGTGCGCCTGTTTGATTAATGTTTGTCATATCGCACCTGTTTGAGCCGTGTCTCATCTAGTCTATCGACTGCTGACTTAGTGCATAAGCTACTGCAAAGGCGCGATCGCTTCTTAATAGAATCATAAGTTAGGTTTAAAATCCAGGAGAGATTATCTATTCTGATTTAGACGTAATTACCTCAGTCGGGCGCAGGATCTTCTCTCCTAAACGAAACCCCTGACGCAAAATTTTAGTAATCGTTTTGTCTGGTAGATCAGCCCGTACTTCTCGGTCAACCACGCGGCATAGGTCAAAGTCTGGCTGTGTTCCTTACAGTTCTATGGGACAGACTTGGCGCTTTGCTAAGACACTAAGAAACTTGCGATGAACTGCTCCCATAGATCTAGGTAAACGCTGGAAAAATTCTGGGCTAGGGTTGGGGTTATTTGCCAGGTAATCAAGTAAGGCTTCTAAAGCATCCCCAACTTCTAATAGTTCCAGGAAAAGATCCTCGGTTGTTGCTGCTGCCTGAGTTTGTTGTTCTCGCAAAGACTGTTGGAGCAAAACCCTTTCTTTGTAAAATGTTTTAAGTTTTTGCAGGAGCTGATCGCGATCTTCTTGTCTAAGAATGTAAGTTTGAGGTGTATCAGACACGGGAAACCTCCTTGGATAGTAACGGTAGTGTCTTGTTTGCCCAAGCTTGCACTTGAGGATTCGTGTGATTGGTCATTTGCTCACATAAGGCGATCGCGCTGGAATATTGTCCATTTTCCTGATACGCCTTAACGAGATACATTTGAGCTTGAATGTAATCTTTTTCGTAGTGGTCAGGACAACGCTGGCAGTAGTCTTCTAAGTATTGGACGGCTTTGGGGTAATGTCCCTCTTTGGAAGCTGTAAAGCCTTCGGTAAGCAATTCTGATAAGGGAATCGGCAAGGGTTCCCACTCTAGGCGTTCTGCTTCTGTAGCGGAGGCGATCGCTCTTTCTAGTCCATCAAATTCTGACAGCAATACTAGTGTTGGCACTGGCTGGTTCAGAGTAGATAAATCGGTATATTTGAATCGCTTAACCGTAGGCAAAATCGGACGCAAATAGTCGGCTATAATGCGTTCCTCAGATTTCATCAGGCTTCTTTGAGCCTTAGCAATAACATCTACAGGATAATGCTTACGCTTCATTGCCACTGCTACAGCCTTTGTAATTTCGGCTTTCGATGCAGCTTGTGAAATTCCCAAAATATTGTAAGGATTATTTTCCATTAGATACCTTTTCCTAATAACGTAATTTGAGTGTGCGGTAGACTTCTTGAAACGCAGGTTCATTGGGGCAAATTTCGTAAGCCCAGCCTCCTAATTGCTGCATTACTTCTGGGTTATTCAAATTACCACTATCAACAGCATTTATTAATCTGTCGATAATAAATTCAGCAACAATGTAGCGAATCCGCTCATGGCGCGAACGCTTAGCTCGACTAACCATTTCTTCATACTGTTGATTGCTGAAAAGCTGCTGAATTACTTCAAGTTCTTGGCTAAGTTCAATTCTTTCAATTAGGTCAAGTACAACAGGATTCTGAGTATCAATTTGCTTAATTGCTTTAAGTTCCTGCGATGCTTGACTAAAGGTTATTTGCTCTTTCGCCAGCTTATCTCTGATTTGTTCTGCCTTGTATTCAGCTAGATAGCTTCTAGCAGGTTGACTTCCCAAAAGGTCATGCCAAAACTGAGCAAACTCTAGATGTTCTTTAAACTCTGAAAGTGCTTGGCGTTGCACTCCGCACAATCTGTCTAGTTGTTTTTGCCAATCAGCCGAAGCTTTAATTTCTGCCTGGGCTTGCTTTAGAGGGTTCGTTGCTTCCCGCCATTTTTGCTGCTGGAGTAAATAGTATCCTTCGTGGTAAGCTACGAAGTTTCGAGCAAATGATTCTACTTCACTAGATGGTTTAGTTGATGGTTTAAGTTGTATGGCTCTTTGAGTATCTCCTTCTATACAAGCGGCAACAGCTAGCCCCCAAGAAGTATAGAGCGTTCCCCAAAGCTTTGGAGGAAATGTTATTCCCTTCAGGTTTTCTTTGTGAAGCTCATAACAACTAGGTGTTATAAATACCTCTTTTACCCTTAAACCTTTTGTTGGTGACTCACCCATTAAGTGTAGTGACACCATTTCTAAGCGATAGCGATCGCGTAGTTTTAAATACTCATTAATATCCTTACTTTTATGGCTATCAATTGCCTCTTCTATTCGCCGTACTAAGTCTGAAGATACTGAGTCATAGTCAACAGGTGTATTCCCCAGCCAAGGCACATTTTGGAGAGCTGGATCGTGACGTAAATTTGCCAATGCTGTTGATAAAGCAATAATTAAATTCTCTAAATCTCCAAAATCTCGCGTTTCTATAGGTTCAACTAGAGCATAGTAGTAAATCGCTACTGCCCAGTTGTGTAAGGAGGTAAGATTAGGTTGTTCAATCCAGACTTGTTCCACCGTATCGGCAATAGTTCCCCAGTATGCACCTTGCCAAACTGCGGTTTCTAACTGGGGCTGGATATGTTCATCCAGGTTGCACTCTACTAACGAATCAGAACCGAATTTTTGGATAAATGCTGCACTTGCTGCCTTAGCTTCTTTTAGGCTTTGAGCCTTAACCAGTTGCTCAATGTTTTGTGTGGCTAGCAGGCGCTGCCGTTGGGCAAGGCTCTTGAGAATTTCTCGTTGAGATTCAATTGCCCCCTGATGTAAGGACTGCCATTCCCGATGGGCTTGTTGTAAATTCCCTTCTTTGGTGTAAGCAAATCCTCGCAGGTAAGCAGCTTGGTTTCCAGGTACACCTTCTAAATGAGAT
>JBGTCQ010000104.1:0-19988 GCA_041748755.1 Chroococcidiopsidaceae cyanobacterium
CACAAGCCTAACCAGCTGATGTATGGTACTGGGCAAACAGCGGTGGTGACGGGATGGACTGTAAAGCAAGCGATCGCCAAACAGTTACAACCCCATGAGTATGCTGTAATTGGACAACTGTACAGCCCCACACGGGGAATTTCACTGCTAATTCGGAATTTGCTAGCCAATCCGCATGTGCGCTTTTTAGTTGTCCTTAATGCCACAAAAGAAGACAGAAATGCAGGTGGATGTGAGTGCTTGCTAGACTTCTTTCGCAATGGCTTTACAGAAGGTTTTAGTGATACTGGACGGCGTTGCTGGGTAATTCGCTCAAATGTCCAAGGGTTTATTGATATTGAAATTGAGGCTTATGTCCTAGAAAAACTGCGGCAATCAGTGGAGTGGCAAGAAAGCTTTTCAATTGCTGATGCCGTAAGTCAGGTGAAAGCTTATACATTGCGAAGTACCGTTGAACCTTGGGGTTCTCCGCTAGAGTTTCCCTTCTCTACTGTCATCCCAACTGTTCTACCAGGACCACGTTATGGGCATCGGATTGAGGGGAAAACTATTGCCGAAACTTGGGTAAAAATTATTCATATAATTAAGAACACTGGCACAATTCGACCTACTGGTTATGACGGAAAATGGCAGGAATTAATTGATTTAGTTGCAATTGTTACTGACGAACCAGAGGATTTCTATTTCCCAGAACCAAATTATTTGCCGTGCGATCGCGCTTTCATTCAAGAGTACATTTCCCAAATTTTAGACGATACTCCCCATAGGGAAGGAGTAAAATACACCTACGGTCAACGTCTACGTTCGTGGTTTGGACGTGACCAAATTGAACAAGTTATTCAAAAACTAATAGTTGATATTGATTCAGCTAGGGCAGTAATGTCTTTATGGGATGTGCAAGATCACGAAGCTAACAACAGTCCCCCATGTCTTAACCATATTTGGGTACGAGTGGTTGATAATGAACTATCAATAACCGCTACTTTTCGTAGTAACGATATGTTTTCAGCATGGCCTGCAAACGCACTGGGGTTACGTGCTTTGCAACGCCATATTCGGGATGCGATCGCGCTTTCTTCAAAGTATGATTTAAGTATGGGACCGCTAATTACAATCAGCCAAAGCGCCCATATATACGACGACTGTTTTGAAAACGCTGAGCAGGTAATTCAACGTCAGTATACCAAAATCTGCCAGCAAAGAAATTATACTGATCCTTCAGGCAATTTCATGATCAGTGTGCAGGATGACAAAATTGTTGTAGAACATACAACACCTGGATCTGGAGAAGTTATTAACTGCTACTCAGGTAAATCAGCCAGTCAACTTTATCGGCAAATATCAGCAAATTGCCCTAGTTTAGAAGTTGAACACGCTATGTACTTAGGAACAGAGTTGCAAAAGGCAGAGCTAGCTTTATCTATGAAACAAAGCTTTATATATGAGCAGGACAAACCATTAAGGACAGCAAAAGAAATTACTGCAAAAGTTTAGTTAGCCTTTTGAGGTGCTTTTTGGTAGAGGAATCAAACTCAAACTTTTTCCTGTAAAAATCAAACTCTAGCTAGTGTTACAATCTCTGCCTGATCTTGATACTTGCCTTGACGAGCTTCATAACTGATAGCGCAGGGTTCCCCTTCTAAAAAGAGCAATTGTACTACTCCTTCATCAGCGTAGATTCGACAGTCTGCACTAGAAGAGTTAGAAAATTCTAAAGTCAAATGACCCCGCCACGCTGCCTCAGCAGGGGTTAGGTTTGCAATAATACCGCAACGTGCATAAGTACTTTTACCTATGCAAACTACTGTAATATTATCTGGAACCTCTAACTTCTCAAGGGCAACCCCAAGTCCATAAGAGTGAGCAGGTAGGATAAAGTAATTGCCGCCTTCGTCTATATGAAGTTGTGTTGGCTCCAGATTCTGAGGATTAAAGTTTTTTGGATCAACTACAGTTCCAGGAATGTGACGAAAAATGCGGAACTCTACCTGAGAAAGGCGTATATCGTAGCCATAAGAAGAAAGACCGTAGCTAATCACACGAGACGGTAAAGATTGGTCTCCTTTCAGTTCTCGGATTAAGCTAGGCTCAAAGGGATAGATCATACCCTTTTCTGCCATTTGAGTAATCCAGATGTCGTTTTTAATCACAGCTTCACAAGTAATCCAAACCGAAATACTAGGATACCGTTTTGGATTGTGTTAATCCAATCCTAAACTAGTAGACGTATAATTGATCGCTATTAAGTGGATTCCTTAAAGTAGGTGACTGCGACGAACTTGGGTAATTTGGTCAGCTACATCCAAAAGGGCTTGGGGCATTTCTGGTCCTGTCAAGATAATATCTATATGACCAGGGCGTTTTTCTAGAAACACCAATACTTCCTCCTGTGGAATTAAGCCAAAGTTAATTGCCAAGCTTAATTCATCCAGAACAACGAGAGAATACTTTCCTGCGCACACCATTTTTTGAGTATGTTGCCACAGCTGGTGCAAAGAGCGAGTTTCTGTTTCATCTAGGTGTGGAGTATCAATACAGCGGGGCAAATTACAGCGAATCCAATCTAGATTTTGCCCTAGCTGGACGGGATGCTCGTGACCTTGATTAAGTCCGCCTTTGAGAAACTGTACCACCAAAACTGAGGTACCCTGGCCAGCAATTCTCAACGCTTGAGCCATGACGCTAGTAAAAAAGCTGCGGTGGGAGGAAGTGAATACTTGCACCAATCCTTCAACCGGGTAGGGGAGGCTACAAGAAGAATCCAAGGCTGGGGTTTCTAGCTGAGCAACCATAGTGTGACATTTAACCAATAGAGTAGGTCGGCTGATATGTAGCGTAGTTTTAAAGTTTGTCTTCTAATCAAACACTAGATATACAGATACGTCAATATCTGAAAACTAGTGAAGCGCTAACTGCTGTATTCTAAATGAGGTTTCAAAAGGCAAATGCAATGTCCCGGCAGCGTCCAGATAGTCGGCAACCGAATCAACTACGTCCCATCAGCTTTGAGCTTGGCTTCACCCGCTTTGCAGCCAGTTCGGTTTTAACTAAGTGCGGTGATACTCAGGTACTTTGTTCTGTGACAGTTCAGCCTGGGGTTCCTAAATTTTTGACAGGAAGTGGTAAAGGCTGGCTAACGGCTGAATATCGAATGTTACCCACAGCTACGCCTCAGCGTCAAGAACGAGAATTGATGAAACTGTCTGGACGTACCCAAGAAATTCAGCGATTGATTGGACGCAGCTTACGTGCAGCGATGGATTTAGAAGCACTGGGAGAGCGCACAGTGACGGTTGATGCGGATGTGTTGCAGGCAGATGCTGGGACACGGACAACAGCGATTACAGGTGGGTTTGTGGCACTGGCTGACGTGATGGCAAAGCTATTGCAACAAGGAGTGTTAGAGCGATCGCCCATCTGCAACCAAATAGCAGCTGTTTCTGTAGGACTATTGCAGGGTGAGCCGTTTTTGGATCTGAACTATGTTGAGGACGTTGCAGCTGACGTTGATTTAAACGTGGTGATGAACGACCAGTTGGGAATTATTGAAGTCCAGGGAACAGCTGAATCAGGCAGCTTTAGCCGGATCCAACTGAATCAAATCTTAGATGTGGCAGAAAAAGGCATTCAAGAGTTGCTAGCTGCCCAGCGTCAGGCTTTGCGGTCTGAATAAAGGAATGTGGCAAAACATGAAGAATCATTGCAGGTTTATGGAAGTGCAATTACTATGCTTTTAGTCTGTATATCCTTTAGGGCAAGAACTCCAGGCATTTTTATCTACCCATAAGCACGGCAAACTCTGGCGATCGCATCTGCTTAGATGTTTGAGACAATCAACAAACAATTGAATTTTTGAAATCATTGTTCGACACCAGAAATTAAGCGTTAGTAATCAGTACAAGGAAGAAATCTATGAAATTGGCTTACTGGATGTATGCAGGCCCCGCCCATATTGGCACTCTGCGCGTCTCTAGCTCCTTCAAGAATGTTCACGCGATTATGCACGCGCCGATTGGAGATGACTACTTTAACGTGATGCGTTCAATGCTAGAGCGCGATCGCAATTTCACTCCAGTTACGATAAGTTCCGTTGATCGCAACGTTTTGGCGCGTGGCTCCCAAGAAAAAGTTGTGGACAACATTACTCGCAAGGATGCTGAGGAACGCCCTGACTTAATTGTGTTAACCCCGACTTGCACATCTAGTATTCTCCAAGAAGATTTGGAAAACTTCGTCGAGCGAGCATCAATAGAAGCAAAGGCTGATGTCATGTTGGCAGATGTCAACCACTACCGAGTTAATGAACTGCAAGCTGCTGATATTACCCTGCGGCAAATTGTCCAGCTTTACATTGAGAAAGCGCGTAAAAAGGGCGATTTGCCAGCAGGTAAGACAGAAAAGCCATCAGTAAATATCATCGGTATTTCTTCCTTGGGCTTCCACAATCACCACGACTGTACAGAGTTGAAAAAGTTGATGGCTGATTTAGGAATTGAGGTGAACGCAGTAATTCCAGAAGGTGCATCGGTTCTTGAGTTGAAGAATCTGCCCCGCGCTTGGTTTAACTTAGTTCCTTATCGGGAACTGGGCTTAATGACAGGAAGTTATTTGGAACAAGAATTCGGCATGCCTTATATAGATATCACGCCGATGGGTGTGGTGGAAACAGCCCGTTGTATCCGTAAGATTCAGCAGGTAATTAATGCTCAAGGCGCAGATGTTAATTACGAAGAGTTCATCAACGAGCAAACTCTGTATGTGTCTCAGGCTGCTTGGTTCTCTCGCTCAATTGACTGTCAGAACTTAACGGGTAAGAAGGCTGTAGTGTTTGGTGACTCCACCCACGCAGCGGCAATGACTAAAGTTTTAGCGCGGGAAATGGGGATTCACGTTGTTTGGGCGGGTACATATTGCAAGTATGATGCTGATTGGTTCCGCGAACAAGTGAGTGAATATTGTGATGAAGTAATTGTCACAGAAGATCATGGTCAAATTGGGGATGCGATCGCCAAAGTAGAACCTTCTGCTATTTTCGGTACGCAAATGGAACGCCACGTTGGTAAGCGGCTAAATATTCCCTGTGGCGTAATTGCTGCACCAGTTCATATTCAGAACTTCCCCATCGGTTACAAGCCTTTCTTGGGTTACGAAGGCACGAACCAAGTTGCAGATTTGGTCTACAATTCCTTTACTTTGGGAATGGAAGATCACTTGTTAGAAATCTTTGGTGGACATGACACCAAGGAAGTAATTACTAAGGGAATTTCAGCTGATTCTGACCTTGGGTGGAACAAAGAAGCTCAAGGGGAACTAAACAAAGTTCCTGGCTTTGTGCGGGGCAAAGTGAAGCGGAATACAGAAAAGTTTGCGCGCGATCGCGGCTTCAGTGTAATCACCCTAGAAGTTATGTACGCTGCCAAAGAATCAGTCGGCGCGTAAATACCATGCCTGAATTATGTGTTTAATTCTTTTAAGCTGTAATTACACCCGAAAACGGAGAATTAATTAATGCCTACTGAACTCCTTAGACGGCTATTTACTATAGAAGAATATGAGCGCATGGTTCAGGCTGATATTCTAACCGCAGCAGAGCGAGTAGAACTGCTGAATGGAGAAATTGTTGAAATGAGTCCAATTGGTACTCGCCACGCAGCATGTGTAAATCGCTTAAATAAGCTGTTTCTTGTGCAGGTAGGGGAAAATGCCTTAGTTAGTGTGCAAAACCCAATACGTCTAAGTGGTTACTCTGAACCTCAACCTGATTTAGCATTATTGCAACCCCGCCCGGATTTTTATGCAACTGCTCACCCTCAGCCAGAGAACGTTTTACTAGTAGTAGAAGTAGCGGATACTTCTGCTGATTATGATAGACAGGTAAAAATACCCCTTTATGCCGAGTCGGGTATTGTTGAAGTCTGGTTAGTAGATTTGGTAGAGCAATATTTGGAAGTATATCGTCAGCCTTCAGCAAATGGCTACCAGCAGATTCAACAATTGCATCGCAATCAACAAATTTTTATCCAAGTACCTAATTTAGAAATATCTATTTATGATATTTTGGGATTGAATTAGTACAGCATTTGATGAATGAATTTAAAACTGCGTAGGCTTAGTCCGCCGCAGGCATAGCGCCTTCAGTCTAATCATCTTAGAAGTTTGCCTAGATACATTAGCAGTTACCTATAAGCTGATTATGCCCTTAGAGCGCTCTCTTCTTAATAATTCCAGGATCTGACGCAATACTTCTCGGTTTGTCATGTTTAGCTCTTGAGGATCTCCCCTAGCCCCCTTAAAAAGGGCAGGGCTGTTTCATTCCACAAAGATAAGGAGTTTGTCAATAGCATGAGAGAGAAATCTTTGAGCAGTTGTAAGGGAAAGATAACCATGTAGGGCGAAGTAGATTGAGCGCGATCGCTCTAATAATTGAGAGATTTGCAGGAGCGTTACCCATACGTATTGTCGAATTGTCTTGCTCAAGAACTACATCTTTAACCCTTTCGGATGGCAATTTTCGATACCCCAATGTCCGCGAATCCCACAAGCGAATTCTTGAGCCGTGCGGCTCAGGCTACTTATGTAACAGACAATCTCATGGTATTGTTTACCACCTCGTGTTTCAAGATTCGCCGATGGTTGGTTTGGATGCCATCGCTAAACTGCCTTGTTAGACATATTTATTACATTATTACTTTTAGACCTGGTTTCAGAATAACCAGTTGAATTCTTTAAGTTTTTGGGCTTAGTCTGACTTTCTAGACCGCTAAGTCAGGCTTTGAGGGTTAGAACAATTGAAGTTCTTCTGATGTCAATCCTCTTAGGACACTGGAAAGCAAACAAATTTCTATTGTATTAATTAGAACATTAATTGCAGGCGATACAAGCACAATAAAAAACCTTTCAGAAAGCTCACAAAATCCTCACATAAACTTTACCTTATTCATTCTTAAAAGCTGAATAATGGTAATTGTCTCACTAATAAACCAGAGATATTAAAAACCAGAAAAGTTTGGTTGCTCTGGCTAAGAGATTGAGATGATCCAGGAAAATGTAACGACAATGCTATTGACCGTGAAAGGTTTTTATCTCACCAAGTATTAAAATTTTTGCTTAAAAAGGTAAGAAAACCTCGGATCGAACATACTACTTACTACAAAATTAGGACTTGTTTAAAAGTATGAAATCTGAAGCAGCATCACTCCAACCTAAGAATGACGAAGTCAGTGTTTATGAATGCGAAATCCACCTCAAGTTCCGGTTAATTGAGGAGAAATGTGCCTTGAGCGATCGCAACAATCTGCTGGAAGTATTAATCGAAGCGTTTACAATTGGTGCTGACGAGTATATGGAACCTCTGCAAGCGGATGTTAATACCCAAAAAATTTCTGATCTGGAAGCTTCTCCGCAAATGCGACGCCAACTGATGCGCTTACGTAACTTGTCTGATGCTTGATGTGCTGTAGTTGTTTGGGCAAGACAACGCGGGATTTTGTGTCTAGCAGTTGACATAAGTAAGCAGATTCGTTACCTTAATAAAGGTGCAACTTAGATGCCCCCATCGTCTAGTGGCCTAGGACACCTCCCTTTCACGGAGGCGACGGGGATTCGACTTCCCCTGGGGGTATTGGACAAACCCGTATATTATAAAGGCTCCAGCAAGTATTAAAATTGCTGGAGCCTTGATTTTTGCCCTTACTTCTACTCCTTTTATAAGTCAGGACTTAGGCATAGATCCCTAGAACCCCCGATAAATTGGAGGCTAACAGGTTCCCCTCTTTTTAAGAGGAGGCAAAAAGTGGTGTCTATGCTTACCGCTTTATTGCCGTGGGCTAGGGGAGATCAAAGGAGGAGCAACAAGAGTGCCTGAGTCCTATAGGTATTAAAACCGTTCTACCGCTTCAAACTGCTTTGCACTATCAGCCCTTGCCGCTTCTCCACAGGTGCGGGGTGTAGGAAAGATTTTACCCGGATTTGCTAAACCTTTGGGGTTAAAAGCCCCACGCACCCACTGCATTGTTTCTAAATCTGCCTCACTAAACATATTTGGCATATAGCAACGCTTATCGGCACCAATGCCATGTTCGCCAGAAATGCTGCCACCTACTTTCACACAAAGTTTGAGAATTTCTCCACCTAACTCTTCAACTTGCTCAAGTGCCCCAGGTACTGAATTGTCATAAAGAACCAGTGGATGGAGATTGCCATCTCCTGCATGGAACACGTTGGCAATGCGATAACCGTATTTCTGGCTGAGATACTTAATTTCTTGCAGTACAAACGGCAGTTGGGTGCGCGGAATCACGCCATCTTGGACATAATAATCCGGGCTGAGGTGTCCCGCTGCTGCAAATGCTGCCTTGCGTCCCTTCCATAATTTCAGACGTTTTTCTGGATCATTAGCAGTAGTAATGCTCCTAGCACCATTCTGTTTACAAATGGCAGCAATGCGCTGTTTATTCTGGGCAACTTCCACTTCTAAGCCGTCTATTTCTACCAGCAAAATTGCTTCGGCATCTCTGGGATAACAATTGGTTGCTACCACATCTTCTACGGCATTGATGCTGAGGTTGTCCATCATTTCCATGCCAGCTGGAATAATCCCAGCGCTGATGATGTCAGATACAGCTCCTCCAGCTGCTTCGACGCTGGTAAAGTCTGCTAAGAGGACGCAAATTGATTCAGCTGTTTTGAGAATTTTTAGAGTAATTTCCGTGGCGATGCCCAATGTGCCTTCAGAGCCAACAAAAACACCAGTAAGATCGTAACCAGGCATTTCTGGGATTTGTCCGCCTACATCTGCGATCGCTCCATCGGGAAGCACAAGTTTTAATCCCAAGACGTGGTTCGTAGTAACGCCGTACTTGAGGCAATGCACTCCGCCAGAATTCTCTGCCACGTTGCCACCAATCGAGCAGATAATTTGACTAGAAGGATCAGGGGCGTAGTAAAATCCAGCTCCACTAACAGCTTGAGTTACCCAGTTGTTAATCACCCCAGGTTGCACAACAACTTGCTGATTTTCCAAATCTATGCTGATGATTTGCCGCATTAAGGCAGTAACAATCAGAACACAGTTTTCGGTTGGTAAAGCTCCACCAGATAAACCAGTGCCAGAGCCGCGTGCTATGAATGGGATGTTAGCGCGATCGCATATTTTTACTATCTCCGCCACTTGTTCTGTCGTTCTGGGTAGCACCACAACAGCTGGGCGTTGACGATAGCTCGTTAGTCCGTCACACTCGTAAGTAAGCAATTCTTCGCGGCGCTGAACTACTCCGTTTTTACCTACGACTGCTTCAAACTTTTTGAGAATCGGCTTCCAGTTACGTTGTTTGTCTTGGGTAAGCATGGTTTCTTGCAGTTAAAGATGAATATTGAAATTTAGATGAATTGGGTTAATTTACAAACTCTAAAGTTGAAACAACTTCCTCAGACTGTGTAGAAGTTCCTTGGTATTTACTAGAGGAAAACGAGCATTACTACACTTAATGTTAAGTCTTGCTAGTCCTTTTGTGTCCTGAGTTGTAAAGCTAGGATAAAGAAAGTAAGGCGATCGCATCTATCCCAGGTCTAAAATAGAGCTAGTTAATAATGTAACTAAATCACAAATGGAACCTGTATTAGGCACCCTTTTGGCTGTAGTTCTCTTTCTTGGAGCTTCTGGACTCAAACTTGATCGAGAATATCAGCGCGGCGTTATCTTCCGACTCGGCAGAATCAACGGTGTTAGAGGACCAGGAATGTACTGGATTTTACCTGTGCTAGACCAAAAAGCACAAGTAGATATTCGCACCAAGACAGTTACTATTGAACCGCAAGAAACAGTTACAGCGGATAGCGTCACAATTAAAGTCAATGCTGTTCTCTATTATCGAATTATTGACCCATCAAAAGCTATTAATAAAGTTGAGAATTACGAATTAGCTGTTTACCAAGCCGCTCTAACCAGTTTACGCAATGTTGTTGGGCAAAATATCCTTGATGATGTTCTCCAAAACCGCGACAAAATTAACGATAAAGTTCAAGAAATTGTTGATGAGATTACTGAGCCTTGGGGCGTTGTGATTGAGCGGGTGGAAATGAAGGATGTAGAAATTCCTCTTGCCATGCAACGGGCAATGGCTAAGGAAGCCGAGGCAATTCGGGAAAAACGCGCTCGAATAATTAAAGCAGCAGCAGAACAGGAAGCCTCAATTAAATTAGCAGAAGCTTCTCAATTAATTATGGATAACCCAGCTGCTTTAGAGTTACGACGCTTACAAATGCTAACAGAAATCGGGGCAGAAAATAATACGACTACAATAATCATGATGCCGTCAGATTTCATGAATTTAGCTAAACGGTTATCAGAATCAATCCCAGATATTAACAACGAACAAAAGCTAAAATAATAAAAAACTTAAAAAGCTGTCTTTGAATAAGTGTTTTTCCTAGTAGTTTTAATGACAAGCGCTCTTTAACATAATTCATGGGGTATATTGCCAAAGTAGTGCAAAAATGGCGAAAATTAGGTTATGGGAGAAAAGACTATAACCTACGAGTAGTAAAATATTTGTTACTCCATCAGATAGTTCATGGCTAATCTCAAACGCACACGCGATGACATTCTGGCTTCAATTCTGGATACTGTCCACCGTAAAGGTTTCAATTCTACGGGGCTGAGTGAACTGTTTGCAGTTAGCGGTGCTTCTAGTGGTAGTTTTTATAACTATTTCCGCTCTAAAAATGAATTAGGTCATGCTCTGATCGACTTTGAGTGGGCCCAATTAAGGACAAATGTCCTCGAACCTGCTGCTAAATGTGACGATCCGATCGCCCAAGTATTTTTGATTTTAGAGTGCTTAGAATCGAAGCAACTCGTTGAGCCGCACTGTGGTGGCTGTCTACTGGGCAATTTGATTGTAGATTTAGTCGAGGAGGATGAATCTTTCCGGGAGCATTTGACAAGAGTGTTTGATGAATGGGAACGAGCGATCGCTCAAGCCCTCTACAAAGGCAGAAACCAACTTAAGCCCGATGTTGTTCCCGGTATTGTGGCAGAGCAAATTATTACCCTAATTGAAGGTGTGATGCTGATTGGACGACTACGGCGTGATCCAGCCCGCATCCGTCGGGGTTTTGATAGTGGACGTAACCTGCTGAGGGCATCTTTAAAATGAGCGAGCGAAGCGGGTAAAACTTAATTTAATTAATTCAAATATTAACTGAAGCAGTAGTGTAAGACACTTTCTGCCTTTGTAAATTGCCTTATTAACTGTATAGAGCGTTCTATTTGATTACCCAAGTCGGGACTAAGTTGCTTGGGTGAAACAAAGGGCGCGAGAACTCATTCTCAAGATAGGCAAGGAGAAGGGCAGAAATGGAAGTCAAAACACTGATTACCCCAATGGAATTGAACGCGATTCAACAACCAGTGGTTATAATTGATACTCGCGATTCTGAAGATTATGCAGTCTCGCACATCCCCGGAGCAGTGAATATCCGTGAGATTTTCACATACCTGGCAACTTCCACGCCTGAAGGATTAGAGGACTTGCAGAGACTGTTTGCAGAGCTTTTAGGAGCAGCTGGTTTGTCTGGGGAAGAATGGGTTGTCATCTACGAAGATGCCATGAACAAAGGCTATGGGCAGTCCTGCCGAGGTTACTTTTTGCTAAAGTATCTGGGGTATCCTAAAGTCTCGATTCTGCATGGCGGTTACCAAGCTTGGGCTACCGCAAATCTCCCGACGACAGCAGAAGTCCCAACCCCTGAGAAAAAGGCTTTCCCTGTGAACGTAGACTCCTCGCTGATGGTCACAGCAGAGGAAATGTTGCGCTCTTTGAATAATCCGGATATCGTCAAGTTGGATAATCGCGATCGCGACGAGTGGGTTGCCGCTAGCTCCTCTCCTTATGGTGTGGATTTTTGTCCACGTAAAGGTAGAATTCCCGGCGCTGTTTGGATTGAGTGGTACCGCCTGATGGTTCCAGATTCTGAAGTCCCCGTATTTCGACCTAAAGAAGAAATCCTGGAAATTTGTAGTGAAATGGGCATTACACCAGATGCAACGGTATACATCTACTGCTTCAAGGGTTCTAGAGCCTCTAATACTCTTGTTGCCCTCAAAGAAGCTGGGTTTAAAGATGTCAGAAACTACTTTGGCTCGTGGAACGAGTGGTCACGCGATTCATCCCTTCCAATCGAAGCTGGGGAACCAACTTTAGTAAGCATGGCAGCACGATAGATAGTATCAGCGTAGAGAGCACACTATTTTGTTATGTAGCCTTACTAAGGGACGAAGTAGGGGTTAGGGGGCGTACACTATTCTATGTTTTCTTGTGCCATAGCACGTTTTACGCCCTCATCACCACGTAATTGCTGGTAGAAGCGATAGATATTGGGATAGTCTGATAAAGGCTTGGGCAAGTAGTTTCCCCAACGAATCATAGCGAAGGCATAGGCATCGACTATAGTGCGGTGGTTACCAACAAAATGTTCTTTGCCGTTTAAATGGTCTTCTAGATGAGTAAATACCTTATCGACTAATTTGTAGGATGCTTCCTTCACTGAATTAAGAATACTTTCGTTATTATCTGCTACATAGCGCTCTGGCATGAAAAAGGGATAAAACGCTGGGTGTACATTTCCAGTAAAAAATGCTAGCCAGTGTTCCACAGTAAAGCTACCTTGCAATGTGCCATCATCTCCAAGCTCTGCATCAGGATACTTATGAGCTAGATATTCTAAGATGGCACTGGCTTGCGTCATCACCTTGCTCGTGTCATCAATGATAGCGGGGACTTGTCCTAGCGGATTGATTTTTGTGTATTCGGGATCTCCAAGTTTTACCTTTTGAAGTTCATAAGGCTCACCAATCCATTCCAGGACAATGTGAGGTGCTAGTGAACACGCACCAGGAGCATAGAATAGTTTCATCGTTATACCTCAACGAAAAATATTGTTAACTAAACATTACATGGTCGTTGCTTAAACTAAGTTAACTATTAATTAAATTACTATTCAGGGTTGTTCTTTTTAGTTGGTGATCGCTACACCAATGCAGACATCAACCTATTCGCTTACATTTCTTTAGCGCTGGGGGATTTGACTCAACCTGGTTAAAGCGCGTGAAAGCCTAGCCAGGGCAGATTAAAATCACTCAAGCTAGCTCTTAAACTCACGATTCAGTCCCAGCACGGCTGCCATCTGTAGCATAAAATACTTTTTTCTATCACTATATGCCTTTCAATTAGATAGAACATTCTATTTGATGAAAAACTATGTCTGAAACTACTGTAGTAACCCAAGAAGTAGCAACTCCGCTGCGTCCAGTTAGTAAAGAAGGCTTAGAAGGGTTAGCAGCAAAAGCTATTAGCAATCCCAATGTTGTTAAGAGTTTGCAAGTGAAAACAGTCTGTGAAGGACAGTTTCGCAACCTCACTTATGTGCGCAATTTGCCCGCACACGTTATTGACGAACCACCGACTTTGTTGGGACAAGATACGGCAGTGAATCCTTCTGAAGCTGTATTAGCAGCTTTAGGTTCTTGTATCTCTGTCGGCATTCATGCCAACGCGATTATGCGGGGAATTACCCTGACAAAGTTAGAACTAGAACTAGAAGGAGATATTAATATTACAGGCGTTTGGGGTATTGGCGATTTGGCAGAAAAGCGGCTGGGATTTACAGACATTCGCGTTAAGGTGGATCTCGAAGGCGATGTCAGCAGAGAAGAATTAGAAGCCTTAGTTGCCCACTCGAACTTTTGGTCACCTGTTGCTAACACGCTTCGTAATCCTGTAAATATGCAAGTTTCATTGGTTTAGGTATTGTATTTAGCTGAATTAAGACATAACTAGGCTTAACACTGAAATAGTAGCCTGGAAAACTTAATGCGGTTGAGCCTAGTTAGATTACATCCATCGGAGACTTTCATGCAAATTCAAAGTGTTTTTGACGAAACACTATCAACAGAATTGAGGATTGAGCCAATCATCAGTCAGTTAAAAATTGTAATTGCTAAGGAGCTAACACCGAAAGTTAGAGACATTGATTTGAAGGGCGAATATCCGCAAAACTTCATGCATCAAATTGGTGTAATTGGAAGTTTTGGGCAAGCAGTTCCCCCTGAGTTTGGAGGTGCTGACAGGGGAGTAAAGGCGGCTATCCAGGTTATTGAAGCGGTTTCTCACGAATGTCTCTCTACAGGATTTATCACTTGGTGTCAAATTGCTTGTGCTTGGTATATCCAAAACAGTGATAATAAATATTTAAAACAATATGTGTTACCGCAGGTTGCAACTGGGCAAATGCTAGCTGGTACTGGTTTATCTAATCCAATGAAGCACTTTGCCGGAATTGAGAAGATTGCTTTAGTGGCAGAACGTTGTGCTGGTGGCTATGTAATTAATGGGATGCTGCCTTGGGTATCAAATCTTGGTTCTAATCATTACTTTGCGATCGCAGCTAAAATTGCAAATCAAGATGAGTACTTGATGGCGATTGTATCTGATGACTTTGCTGGTTTGAACTTACGCTGCAATGCCCATTTTATTGCTCTTGAAGGCAGTAATACTTTTAGTTGTATTTTTCGGAATGTTTTTGTACCAGACGAATTTATTCTTGCTGCTCCTTGTGAGGATTATATTAATCGGATTAAACCTGGTTTCATCTTGACTCAAGTTGGTATGGGACTGGGACTAGTAGCAAGCTGTATTGAGATTATGCAACGTACTAATCAAAGGCTAGGTCATGTTAATTGTTTTTTGGACGATCAAGTAGAAAATATTGAATCAGAGCTAGAAACGCTGCGGCTAAAAACTTATACCTTGGCTGATGAGATGAAGTACCATTGTTCAAAATACAAAATTAAAGAAGCTATTCAAGCTCGAATAGAAGCTTCTGAGCTTTCGCTTCGCGCTGCTAATGCAGCGATGTTACACACAGGAGCTAAGGCTTATGTGCATGGTAGCACTGTTGAAAGAAAGTTACGCGAATCTTACTTTGTTGCGATCGTTACTCCTGCTCTTAAGCATCTTAAGAAGATGTTGTATGAGATGAAAGCCTCACCGCAGCAGAACATTAAATAATGCCTCCTAACTAACTAAGCGTCAAATTATTAGTTGTAGTAAAAGTTACAGAAAAAACTGAAGTTTTTAGTATCAAATCAATATGAAAGTAAGCGAGGCAGACAAGGCTATGGTGGTTGAATCAACAAGTAAATCAACACAGCTGTTGTCCCCTGATTTGCAGGAAAACTGCTCATTTTGTGGAGGTCGGCACTTAGCAGCAGATCACTTTAAATATATGGCAGATATGCCACAAGATCCAGTTGATCTGATTGATGATCTATTAAGAATGGGTCTTTACAAATCTGATGCCTTATCACTTGCTAATACCTTAACTGGTGTCGAACTTAGAAAAGCTCTATTTTTACAGACAGTTTCTCAAGGAAATCCACAGCGTCAGCAACTTTGTAATGAATTAATTAAACAAGCTGGCGGACTTGATGAAGCGTTTGCTGCTGCATTTGGACATCGATCAATAGAACTTTTCAATGACACGATCCGCAATAGCCAATTTACTCGTCGAGAGTTTTTACGAAAACTTGCGATCGGGGCAGCACTTGTTACTTTAGCAAATTGTGCAAACCAAGAAAATCAGAGTGAAACTTCAACATCACCAACAGCAGCAAATGTAGAAAAAACAGACTTGAGAGTTGGGTTTATTCCAATTACTTGTGCCACTCCGATTATTATGTCGGAACCATTAGGCTTTTACAAGAAACATGGGTTGAATGTCAAAGTAGTGAAAATGCCTAACTGGGCGGCCGTTCGTGATTCGGCGATCGCGGGTGAACTTGATGCTTACCACATGCTAGCACCCCTGCCTATTTCTATGACTCTGGGCTTGGGTTCAACAGCTTTTCCGATCAAGTTAGCCAGCATTGAAAATAATAACGGTCAAGGTATTGCCGTTGCCAATAAGCATAAGGGTATTAGCGGCCCAAAGGATTTTAAAGGCTTCAAGATTGGAATTCCTTTCCCTTTCTCTAATCACAATCTTTTAATGCGTTATTACTTGGCATCTGGAGGGTTAGATCCAAATAAGGACGTAGATATTCAAATTATTCCGCCACCAGATTCTGTTGCCAAAATGACCGCAGGGCAGTTAGATGCATTTTTGATGCCAGATAATTTTGTTCAACGAGTGGTTTATCAAGAAATTGGCTTCATTCATCTGCTCACAAAAGACATCTGGCCTAGTCATCCCTGCTGTGCATTTGCTGCTAGCCAGCAATGGATTGATGGCCATCCTAAGACCTTTGCAGCTTTAAATAAAGCTATTATTGATGGCGCTAGTTATGCGAATAACTCAGCTAATCGACAAAAAATTGCCCAGGCGATCGCTCCTAAAGAATATTTAAATCAGCCTGTACCAGTTCTTGAAGCTGTATTGACAGGTAAATTCGAAGATGGCCAAGGTAATTCCTTAGATATTCCTGACAGAATTATGTTTGAACCTTATCCCTGGAAAAGTTTTGCTTCGTGGATTACGACTCAATTAGTCCGATGGGATTATCTTCCAGCAGAAAAAGCAAAATATCAAGAAATTGGTGAACAAATTTTTCTAACTGATTTAGCAAGAGATTTAGCTAAAGAATTAGGATTGAACCCGCCAACAGAAACACTCAAAGTTGAAAAGTTGAAGTTTGATACACTTGATCCTAGTAAGCCAGCAGAATATGTAAAAGAACAGATTAGGAAGTATGGGGTATAAGAATTTATCAGCTAGTACCTCTAGACTCTGATTTAAGTTGTGGCATCGGCATCTTGCCCTGTCCAAGCTAGAAACCTGTCGACTACTATAATTATTACTATTCTACTTATAAAGTAAACAGATATGGCTTACAACTCACCCAACATAGCTCAAATTAATCAGCTTAAGGGAAAACGTAACAGCTTATTAAATGACAAAAACGTCCAAGCTTTTGTTCTATTTTCTATATCATTAATTATGATATTAACTATTTGGGAACTTGGAGCAAAGCTAGGAATCTTCTCCAAATTAATGCCATCAGCTAGTCAGACAATAGTTGACTTTTGGGGCTGGATATCTGACCCTTTTTATGATAATGGAGCTAATGATAAAGGAATCGGCTGGCATCTATTAGTTAGCCTAAGACGAGTGTTGATTGGATTTAGCATAGGTTCGCTAATTGCCGTACCAATAGGGTTTTTAATTGGTCTGTCAGAGGTATCATCTAAGGCGTTTGATCCCTACATTCAATTGCTTAAGCCTGTCTCACCACTGGCTTGGTTGCCACTAGGATTGGGGATTTTGAAAAATTCGGAAAATACAGCTTTATTTGTCATTGCTATCACTAGTATTTGGCCAACACTTATTAACACTAAGTTTGGAGTTAGTAATGTAGACACCTCTTACCTAGATGTAGCTCGAACTTTGGGAGCATCTCGCTGGCGCACGATTTGGAAAGTAATTTTACCAGCTGCCGCCCCTAATATTATTGCTGGATTGCGGATTAGTATTGGAATTTCCTGGCTCGTTATTGTAGCAGCAGAAATCCTAGTTGGTGGCACAGGTTTGGGTTACTTTATTTGGAATGAGTGGAATAACCTCAGCATTACTAGTATCATTACAGCAATTATTGTAATTGGACTAGTGGGCATAGTATTAGATCGACTGTTTGGCTTACTGCAATATATGGTGGCATTTGGACGACAATCATGACTATTTATTCACATTCAAGCTTATTAACTACAGGCACTTCCACCATTGCTCAAGTTTCTTTGCAGCAAGTTTCTAAAGTGTTTCCAGGCAAGCGGGGATGGGTAAATAAATTATTGCGGCGCACCTCAAGAGATTTTGTTGCAATTGATGATATTACTTTAGATATAGAAGCTAATACGTTCGTTTCAATTATTGGTCCTTCTGGATGTGGAAAATCCACACTACTAGCCACAATTGCTGGTTTGACTACTCCTAGCAGTGGCTTAATTATACTCAATGGTAAGGAAGTTTGTAACCCCAGTCCAGAATGTGGAGTAGTGTTTCAAAACTATGCCTTGATGCCTTGGATGACTGTTAGCGAAAACATCCGGTTTGCTGTGGAAACGGTTTATCCTAAGATGCCTTTAGTACAACAGAAAAAAATTGTTAATGAATATATTAATTTAGTCGGATTGAGAGGAGCAGAAAGAAAGCATCCTCATGAATTATCTGGAGGGATGAAACAGCGAGTTGGTATTGCTAGAGCTTTGGCAATTAAACCACAAATTTTGTTGATGGATGAGCCTTTTGGGGCTTTAGATGCGTTGACTCGTAGCTTTTTGCAAGATGAAATTCAGGGCATTTTAGAACAGCAGTACAAGACAGTAATTATGATTACTCACAGTATTGATGAAGCGTTACTGTTATCAGATCGAATTGTGATGATGACGCGATCGCCCGCTGCTAAAATTGCGAAAATTCTCGAAGTACCATTTCCACGTCCTCGGAGTCGCGAAGTAATCGCTCAACATCCTGCATATCATCAGCTAAAAGCAGAAATGGAACAGCACCTCTTCCGCGAAACTAGGGCTGTGGAATCTCGAATTAGAATGGCTGCTTGAACCAATTTTGTACATTAGACTTAAGGATTTTGCAATGGCTATCTTAGAAATAACTGAAAAACTCTTGGCGGCTAAAAAAGAAAAGGAACTCAGCTTTGCTGATTTGGAAAAAGTCTTGGATAGAGATGAGGTTTGGATTGCCTCTTTGTTCTATCGTCAAGCCACTGCATCTGTTGAGGAAGCTGAAAAACTTGCTTTGGCATTAGGACTTAATCCTTACATTCTTAAAGAATTAACAGAGCCATCTGTGAAGGGTTGTTTAGACCCCGTAATTCCTACTGATCCTCTGATTTATCGTTTTTATGAAATTATACAGGTGTACGGGATGCCAATTAAGGCAGTGATTCACGAGAAGTTTGGTGATGGAATTATGAGCGCGATTGACTTTACGATGGATATTGAGAAAGAAGAAGATCCCAAGGGCGATCGCGTTAAAGTCATCATGTCTGGCAAGTTTCTACCTTATAAAAAGTGGTAGCGCTCGTTACTGAAAAATTGGGTGGTTGCCTCATATATTGCAGAATTGAATCTGCGATCAAAATCGCCGCTACCCAAATTAAGTCCGCCTGCACGGACTCAGAGCAAAATAAGGGTTTTACCTGTATGGGTGGCGACTTATTCGACAGATGCAAGGTTAAGATCGTTGAGCTACTTCAGGAGTACGCCCCTTTAAACCAGTCATCAATTGCAGTGCATACCTCTTGACTGGTTTAACTTTCTGTAACATCCATAATCCTATCCGGCGAATTACTACTATCGGCAACCAGTCGTTAGAAAATATGCGATCGAGCAAATCGGTAAAACCTAAAATTGTGAGATTTTCTTGCTTGCGCCAGCTTTCATAGCGTCTGAGTATCTGCAAATCCCCGATATCTTCGCCTTGATTGTGAGCAGATTGCAAAACTTCAGCTAAAGCAGCAGCATCGCGGATGCCCATATTTAAACCTTGTCCCCCGACAGGATGACAACAATGAGCAGCATCACCGATTAAAGCTAGACGCGGCAATACATAACGATTACTCTGCATTAACTGTACTGGAAACACAAAGCGATCGCCTTCTAGTTCCAATTGCCCCATCTGATCGCCATAGCGGCGACTAAGTTCTGCTAAAAATTGCTGATCGTCTAAAGCAACTAATGCTTTTGCTTCTGCGTGAGGTGCTGTCCAGACAATACGGCAGCGGTTGCCTGGTAGAGGTAAAATTGCAAATGGCCCACTAGACCAAAAGCGTTCGTAAGCAGTATCATTGTGCGATTTTTCTGGCTTGACAAATGCAACAATGCAGGATTGCCAGTATTGCCAGCCATGAGTTTTAATCCCAGCTGCTTCGCGGATGCGCGATCGCGCCCCATCTGCTGCCACAATTAAGCGAGTGC
>JBGTCQ010000105.1:0-5557 GCA_041748755.1 Chroococcidiopsidaceae cyanobacterium
TTAGCTTATCCTGATTCTCAGTGGTTAATTGCCTGGTCAAGTGCGATCGCCTCTATCTTTGCTTTTGGCATATATAGTTTACCCTGGAATAATTGGGGCTGGTCACTTCGTCCGTGGCGACGAGCAGCTTATGTGTTACCAGGCTTGTTTGTTTGCCTTTCAATTGGCAAAATTGCAATTCAAAGCTTACTCATTGCTGCTGCTGTTTATGCTTGGTTCGCTAAAGGTTCAGGCAAGGTTCGTCTGAGTTATGTCAGCATTGTTTTAGCAGATTGGGCGATCGCGCGGCTATTTAGGATTTATGGATTGGATGAACCGTTGTGGTATGCCACACTTTTAGGTACTTCACTACTCTATGTGACGCAAGTTGATCCTGCTCTACAGGCATCTACTGAAAAAGAAAAGCGCCATCTCTTAAGATGTTTAGCAACAGGGCTAATTTGCCTAACTGCCTTATATCAAGCTGAAGCAAATTTACTTCTGGGACTGTTAACCATCGGCTTTAGCATCGGGTTTATTCTAACAGGACTAGCGCTACGTATTCGAGCCTTTTTATACATTGGTACAGTTTCATTTATCGTTCAAATTGGGCGACAGATTTGGTTTTTTATTCACAATTACTCCTTAACCTTATGGGCAGTGGGTATTGTTCTCGGCATTACTTTTATTTGGATTGCCGCTAACTTTGAATCTCGGCGAGAGCAAATGACTTCCATGCTTCAAGGATGGGTAGCAGAGTTAGAGGATTGGGATTAATTAGCCTAAATATCCAGATTTGTGCAAGAAGATCGGTAACCGCTAAGTTGGATGGGAATAATCACCCCTTCAGTTAGAAGCCAGCGGGGGATCGGTAACCGCTAAAATTAAGGAAGATTAAGCAAACTTGGTGCCAGCTCTTATTTTGTACGACTGACTGCGGAATATAGACTACTAACCACGGTCTACAAAACCTGGCAATCATTAATACATGATTTTATGACCACGCATATACAACTTCCCTTGATTGGCAAAGTCAAAAATCCTTCTCGTTGGGTAATCGGGTTGCTGGCAGCTAGCGTTGTAGTTGCTGGTACGACTTACTTCATTCTAAATCGGGCTACACCCAAGTCAGATATTGCTGAACTGACTGTACCCGTAGATTCGCAAGATGTTACTTTACGGATTACAGCCAGTGGCAAAGTCGTACCAGTTCAAAGCGTTAACCTTAGCCCAAAAACATCTGGGCGTTTGGTAGAGTTGCGTGTAGAACAAGGAGACAAGGTAGAGCAGGGGCAAATTATTGCCCAGATGGATGACGCAGATATTCAAGCACAACTTATCCAATCCCGCGCCAACCTAGCGCAAGCCCAGGCAGAGTTATCTCAAGCCCGTGTCGGGAGTCGTCCTGAAGAAATTGGGCAAGCCAGAGCGCGCCTTCAGCAAGCCCAGGCGCAGCTATCTCAAGCCCGTGCTGGGACTCGTGTAGAGGAAATTGCTCAAGCAAAAGCCCAAGTGGATGCTGCGGCAGCACGGGTGAGCCTGACAACTAGCCGCGTGCAGCGCAATCAGAACTTATACCAGCAGGGCGCAATTGCTCAAGATACCTTGGATGAAGTATTGGCAGACGATCGCAGTGCCAAAGCAACCCTTCAAGAAGCGCAACGACGATTGGTGCAACTTCAGAATGGTACTCGTTCTGAGGAAATAGCCCAGCGGCAAGCAGCAGTGGCAGAAGCGCAACAAGCATTACAGCAGCTCCAGAAGGGTTCTCGTCCAGAAGAAATTACTCAGGCAGAGGCAGTTGCTGCCGCAGCTGGAGGGCAACTGAAGGCAGTTCAAGTGCAGCTGGACGACACGATTATCCGCGCTCCTTTTTCCGGCATCGTAACGCAAAAGTATGCGACAGAAGGAGCTTTTGTGACACCGACGACTTCTGCTTCTAATACCGCGTCAGCAACCTCAAGTTCGATTGTAGCGATCGCTCGTGGCATAGAAGTTTTAGCTCAAGTTCCAGAAGTTGATATAGGTCAAATTAAGCAGGGACAGCAGGTAGAAATTATCGCCGATGCCTATCCCGATCAAACTTTTAAAGGTCATGCGCGCCTGATTTCCCCGGAAGCTGTAGTTGAGCAAAATGTCACTTCGTTTCAAGTGCGGGTTGGTATCGATACTGGAAAAAATCAATTGCTCTCTGGAATGAATGTAGACGTGACGTTTTTAGGCGAAGCCCTGAAAGATGCTTTGGTAGTGCCAACTGTGGCAATTGTAACTGAGAAAGGTAAGACCGGAGTGTTAGTACCGGATCAAAAGAATGACCCCCAGTTTCGCCCAATTACAATTGGTCCGAGTATTGAAAACCAAACTCAGATTTTATCAGGATTAAAAGAAGGCGATCGCGTGTTCATCGATCTGCCCAAAGATCAAAAACCAAAGGAAGATGAAGAATAAGGGGTCAGGGGAAGAGAGTTTTATCGGTATAAATAGTCAATCCTCCTAGCTCCTTACCCCTATTCTTTCCCTAGCCCCTAGCCCCTAGCCCCTAACCCCTGATTATGGATATTGTTGAAAGCGTTAAGATGGCGACGACGACGCTGCTGGCAAATAAGCTCCGCAGCAGCCTCACAATGCTAGGCATTATTATTGGCAATGCTTCAGTAATTGCAATGGTTGGTATCGGTCAAGGAGCGCAAAAACTGGCATCTGAGCAATTTGAATCGCTAGGACCGAATGTACTGTTTGTGAGTCCTGGTTCGGAGCGGTCAAGAAATACCAGTTTTGACTTGCCAAGAACTTTAGTATTAGCTGATGCAGAAGCGATCGCTAGCCAAGTTCCTTCTGTTAAAGAAGTCGCGCCCCAAATCAACACTCAACAATTAATTACTTACCGTAACAAAAACTCTAACTCGCCAATTACAGGGACAACACCAGAATTTCTTTCAGTACGCAGCTTTGATGTTGCCAGAGGTCGATTTATCACTGACTTAGATGTAAAAAGGAATAACCCAGTAATTGTCCTTGGACCTGAACTGGCAACCAAACTGTTTGGTAATGTTGACTCCATCGGTAAGTTGGTGCGGGTTAAGAATGTGTCATTTCAAGTCATTGGCATTATGGAATCGAAAGGTTCCTTTTTGGGAACAAACCAAGACGATACTGCTTTTGTGCCTCTGACTACATTGGCAAATCGGCTTGTCGGACGGCGTAATTCGCCATATGGTGTCCAGTTAACCTTTATCTCTGTTTCTGCCAAAGATGAAGCAAGTATGGGAGCCGCCCAGTTTCAAATTGAAAATTTGTTGCGGCTGCGACACAAAATTGTCAGATATGATGACTTTACTGTCAGCAACCAAAAGGACATTCTGCAAACAGTTAACACTGTAACAAGTGGTTTGACACTGATGCTGGCAGCGATCGCGGCGATTTCCCTATTTGTCGGCGGCATCGGGATTATGAATATTATGCTTGTCTCTGTGACAGAGCGCACCCAAGAAATTGGATTACGTAAGGCGATCGGGGCAACCCAGCAAGATATTTTGATGCAGTTCATGATCGAAGCAGTGATTCTCTCAGTAACTGGCGGCTTACTAGGTACTGGACTTGGTGTTGGTGGTGTCTTGCTAGTTGGTGCATTCTCACCATTGCAGGCTGGGCTTTCACCAGGAGCGATCGCGCTTGCTGTAAGTGTCTCTGGCGGTATTGGGTTGTTTTTCGGTGTAGTCCCAGCCCGTCGCGCCGCCCAACTCGATCCAATTGTTGCCCTTAGAAGTGCCTAAAATGGAACTACTTACCCCTAGCCCAGCGCCTCTCGTCCCTCGCTCCTCTGCAACTATTATTCGCCTTGAAGGGATTTCAAAGATATATGGCATTGGAGAAACAGAAGTCCGAGCGCTTGTAGATGTCAATTTAACTGTGGAGCAAGGCGAGTATTGCGCGATTATGGGAGCGTCTGGTTCTGGTAAGTCAACAGCGATGAACATGATCGGCTGTCTTGACCGACCCACAGCCGGACACTATTACCTAGATAATGTAGATGTGGCTCAAGTTGGTGATGCAGAGTTGGCCCACATTCGCAACCTAAAGATAGGGTTTGTATTTCAACAATTTCACCTCTTACCCCAGATAACAGCTTTAGAAAATGTAATGCTGCCAATGGTTTATGCGGGTGTTAAACCGGATGTACGACGCGATCGCGCTATCAATGCCTTGAAGCGAGTAGGTTTAGAAAATCGGCTGCATAACAAGCCAAATCAGCTTTCTGGCGGACAGCAGCAAAGAGTAGCGATCGCACGGGCAATTGTCAATCGTCCGGTTTTGTTACTAGCAGATGAACCCACGGGCGCACTCGATTCCCGGACAACCCAAGAAGTGATGGATATTTTTAGTGAACTAAATGCGGGTGGCATTACTATTGTCATGGTGACTCATGAACCTGATGTGGCACGTCAAACTGGGCGCATTGTCTGGTTCAAGGATGGCCAGGTTGTCCACTCACATCTGACTCCAGCAGATATCCATCAGGTTGCAGTGTCTTAAGCTAACTGATCCACTATGGAATAATTCTACACTAAGCCAAAAAGACGCTAAGTTTTCCTTAGCGTCCTTGGATAAATCAAGAGCCACGATTTAAGAACGAGGGCGAGGAGCAGTCAGGGCTTCCCAGGCAGCTTTTGCAGCATCTGCTAGGCGATCGCCCACTTCTGCCACTTCTTTAATTACAGACTCCCAGTTCTTCTCAGCTTCCTGTTTAATTAATTCAAAAGAGTGTTCAATGCGCTCAGGCTCAATTAGCTGTTCGGTTTCAATCTTTTCCCGCGCCCGACGCACAGCGTTAAGATAAGCTTCACGAGTGAGTGTACCCGCTGTTTGAGCTTCTATCTGGGCGCGTTTTTTCAGCGCGTCAATTAGCGACTTAGTCTCACTCTTAAGATCATCGCTCTCACCAGCCATTTCAGCTTCAACTAAGTCACTAGTTTGGGCGCTGATTTGACTACTTTGGGGGATAATTTCAATTCTGACGGATGTATCTTCGTCATTCATATCAGAAGTCATGGCTATATCTCCTAAATTGAAACGCTTGTAAACCCTTTATTTATAACCTCTTCAACTGATTCATATTCTTTTTTTGAGGATGCTGCACTGATATTTCAATTTTGTTAGCAACAGCATTACTCAAGCCGCACCTTGATTGTATCGAGCTAAATTCAAATTTGCTGGGTAGAAATCCTGATAATTAAGTACGGGTTTGCCCACTAACAGGGTAGATGTAAGTTAATTCAGATTATTTTTGTATTATTGATAACAAGCTAAACGTTCAAACTTCAGATTAATAGTGGATAAATCTTTTTAACTTTACCCCTATTGTCAAGAAAACCTGCACAAGTTCCTCAACTAAACGCTGTATTACAAATTACAATTTTAGATTTTGATTCCCAATATTTCAGTGATTCGTAATCCGATCGCTATCAGTTTAGGAGCGATCGCGGGTGCTTTAAGTCGGTACTATATAATCTTGTGGTTTGCCCAACGCTACGGGACGAGTTTTCCCTACGGCACGTTTTTCATCAATCTTACAGGCTGT
>JBGTCQ010000106.1:0-4173 GCA_041748755.1 Chroococcidiopsidaceae cyanobacterium
TTTACCCTTGGTGGGAGTTGGTTTGTTGTATCGTCAGGGTTATTTCCATCAGCGCTTCACTTCCCAAGGTTGGCAAAAAGAAGACTACGTAGATTATCAATTTGAGGAATTGCCTATAGAACTTTTGTGTGATGCTCAAGGCGAACCCCTGGCTATTGAGATTGATATCCGCCAGCGACAAGTCAAAGCCCAGATATGGCAAGTGCGGGTAGGACGGGTAAATCTGTACCTTCTAGATACTGACCGCGAGGATAACGATCCAGTAGATCGTTGGATAACTGGACAGCTATACGGTGGTAAACGAGACACTCGGATTGCTCAAGAGATGTTATTAGGTCTTGGCGGTGTTAAAGCGTTGCAGGTTTTGGGTATTAATCCCAAGGTTTACCATCTCAATGAAGGTCATGCTGCCTTTGCCCTTTTAGAAGTGGCTCGTCAAGAAATAGAACTTACAGGTCAGTCGTTTGAGGCAGTTAAAGCTGCTGTCGAAGACCGCTGCGTCTTTACCACCCATACCCCCGTCCCCGCTGGTCACGATACCTTCTCATCTGACCAAATAACTCAGTCCTTTTGTCACTATTGGTCTCATTTAGGACTATCGCGCCAAGAATTTCTGAAGTTAGGAAGTCGGCAGACTGGAGATCCTTGGGAACCTTTCAACATGACGGTGTTGGCACTCCGCTTAACTCGATCCACTAATGGGGTGAGCGAGTTGAATGGCAAAGTTTGTCGTCAAATGTGGTCGAGCTTATACCCCGATCGCTCTGTGGAGGAAGTTCCTATTGGTCACATCACCAATGGCGTTCATGTCCGCACTTATACTGCTCCGCTCATATCAGAGTTGTACGATAAATATTTGCATCCAGACTGGGCTGCCCGCGTCACAGACGTACAAATGTGGGCAAAGGTGGATAAGATCCCAGACCAAGAAATTTGGTGGCGGCATCAATTGCTCAAAGAAAACTTGATCGCTTATGCGCGTTATCGGATTCAGCAAGTCCGGCAACATCGAGGGGAAGATGCCGAATCAGTGCAAGCGGCGGAGCATCTTTTAGACCCTGAAGCATTGACTATTGGCTTTGCTCGTCGTTTTAGTACTTATAAGCGGGCAGATCTAATTATTCGCGATGCAGAACGGGCGCGACGGATTTTTAGCAATAGCAATCGCCCAGTACAGATTATCTTTGCTGGTAAGGCTCACCCAGCTGATGACGAAGGCAAGCGGCTGATGCAACGAATTATCGAATGGAGCCATCATTCCGACCTGTGGCAGCACGTAGTCTTTATCGAAGATTACGATATTCATGTCGCGACCAAGTTAGTTCAAGGAGTCGATCTCTGGCTCAACGTTCCTCGGCGTACTAGGGAGGCTTCTGGTACAAGCGGTCAAAAGGTTTGCTTCAATGGTGGAATCAATTGCAGCGTGTTGGATGGCTGGTGGTGTGAAGGCTATCAAAAAGGTATTAATGGCTGGGCGACGGGCGCAGACTACTGCCATGATGACCAATCTGACGACCAAGACGCTGAAGATAATCACGATAGTGAATCTCTCTATCGTCTACTAGAAGAAGAAATTATTCCCCTCTACTACGATCGCGATCCTGAAGGATTACCTCGACGCTGGATTGAAATGATGAAAGCTTCGATCAAAACAGTTTGCCCTTATTTCAATACCGACCGGATGTTAGCAGATTACATTACTCAGGTGTACCTGCCAGGGACAAAAGCTGAAAGTCAGCCCGTGAAGGTTGCTGCTACAGCGTAACTGTTTTCAGTCTTCAGCAATACCACCTGCATAAACAAATAACGATGGGAGCAGATGATGAGTAGCAATGGCAATCAGATTCGGTTCGGCACTGATGGATGGCGAGGGATTATTGCCGAGGATTTTACCTTCGCGAACGTGCGAAAGGTGACGCGCGCGATCGCTACTTATCTCAAAACTGCTTATTCTCAAGATCGACCGATTTTAATTGGTTACGATACTCGGTTTTTAGCAGATAAATTTGCTCGCACTGCTGCTGAGATTCTGGCAAATTTGGGTTGGACAGTGAAGATCGCAGACCGAGATTGCCCGACTCCAGTTATTGCTTATCATGCCTATCGCTTCGATTCCGCAGGGGCGCTGATGTTTACTGCCAGTCATAACCCTCCGTTCTATTGCGGTATTAAATACATCCCCGATTATGGTGGACCTGCTACACCGGATATTACGGATGCAATTGTTGCCAATATTGATGGATCTGAGGGAATACCTGGAGTTGGGAGCGTTGGGGAAGAATCCATTTCTACTTTCGATCCTCAGCCGGAATATCTGAAGTTTCTTTACACGCAACTGGATGTAGAGCGAATTCGCAACGCCAAGCTGAAGGTAAAGTACGATGCCCTTTACTCAACTTCTCGCGGCTATTTAGATACAGTTTTAGAACATTGTGGTTGTGAAATCCAGATATTTCATAATTATCGCGATGTCTTGTTTGGTGGAGGAATGCCTCAACCCACTGGGGAGTATCTCAACGAGTTAGTCGAAGCTGTTCAGCAAGATCGAACAGATTTAGGAATGGCAACAGATGGAGATGGCGATCGCTTTGGCATTGTTGACGAACAAGGAAATATTCTCCCACCCAACACTATTCTGGTGTTGATAGCGCGTCACCTAATTATAAATAAAGGCAAAACTGGGGCAATTGTGCGCTCCGTCACTACTACCCATCTACTTGATCGGCTGGCAGCTAAGTACGGGTTAGAACTTTACGAAACGCCCGTAGGCTTCAAGTACATTGGCGAGAAAATGCGAGAAACCAACGTCCTAATTGGCGGCGAACAATCGGGGGGACTCAGCATTCAAGGTCATATTCCCGAAAAAGATGGCATTTTAGCCAATATGCTCGTTGCAGAAGCGATCGCTTACACAGGTAAGCCCCTTTCCCAATTGGCGTTAGAGGCGATTGAGGAGGCAGGCGGACCTGTTTACTATCAGCAGTTAGATTTCCACCTCCCAGAAGAGGATAAAAAAACAGCATT
The DNA here is from genome assembly GCA_041748755.1 of Chroococcidiopsidaceae cyanobacterium. Lineage (GTDB taxonomy): Bacteria > Cyanobacteriota > Cyanobacteriia > Cyanobacteriales > Chroococcidiopsidaceae > JAHHHE01. The sequence goes on from JBGTCQ010000106.1 coordinate 3,025, forward strand.
GATGGCAGCATTTATGCAAAACCCACCCAAGGAAATTGCGGGGATTGAGGTGAAACACTTAGATTGCAAAGAATGCGTCAAATTCTACCTGGCTGATGGTAGCTGGATAGTAGTGCGTCCTTCGGGAACTGCCGAACCGCTAATGCGTGTTTATTTGGAGACGAATTCACCAGAAAAGAAAACAAAAATCGCGGCAGCAATGGAGCGTGCGATTTGTCAGGAAGCAGCCGTAGCCGTTTAACTTCAGCTTATGACTCATTTAACAGACTCAACAATTATTCTGGGTGGTGGTTTTACTGGGCTATTTACAGCTCTCCACCTCAGTCATCGCCATTACTCACAGTCAGTTGTCCTAATTGATCGGCAAGAACGCTTTAGCTTCAATCCTATGCTTTATGAATTCCTCAGTGGCGAAATGAGCGATGCTCAGGTTTGTCCGCGCTACCAGGAATTGCTCGACGGCAGTGACGTGACATTTGTGCAAGATACAGTTCAAGCAGTCAATTTAGCGCAACGTCAAGTTAAATTGGCATCAGGAACGAGCTACAACTACAAATACTTGGTGTTAGCCTTGGGCAGTACCGCCAGCTACTTCGGCGTTCGGGGTGCGAGAGAGCATTCTTTTTGCTTTCGCAATGGCAAAGATGCTGTGGCACTAGCCAAACAACTGCGTGACTGTCTCCAACGTGCCACCCAGACCACAGACCTAGAACAGCGTCGCATACTACTAACGATAGCGGTTATTGGTGCTGGTCCTTCTGGTGTGGAATTGGCAGCAACCCTAGCCGATCTGCTACCCAGTTGGTATGCACAATTAGGTGGCGAACCGCAACAGGTGCGTGTCGTGTTGGTAGATCGGCAGAGAGAGATTCTCTCCACAGGACCCAGAGGTGGGGTAAAGAGCAAACTGCAAGAAACCGCGAAAGCAGCACTTCAAGAGCGCCACGTACCAGTGGAATTAATCTTAGGTGCTGAAGTTAGTGCTGTTGAACTAGAGCAAATCGAGTTCAAACGTGACGACGGGACTGAAACCCTACAGACGGCAACTGCAATCTGGACAGCTGGCTCGACAACCAATCCTGTAATTAAAGAACTAGTTATTCCTGAAGAACACCGCGACAAGCACGGTTGTCTCTATGTCACCCCAAC
>JBGTCQ010000107.1:0-14706 GCA_041748755.1 Chroococcidiopsidaceae cyanobacterium
GGCTCAACTCCTAACGTCCTTAACTGAGCCGCCAATCGTTCTGCTCGTTGTTGAGCCAATTCCTTTGCAATCCGTTCTTGCTCTACTCGTTCCTCACCTGTCAGTAAAAGATTACCTTGCTCATCCCACCAGCGTAGCCAAGGCAATTCAACATTTTGATATCGCCCTTGCCAAATGCCTAATTCTACTCCTAAGGGTGTAATCAGATAGCGATCGCGCTCATTTGCTGCTATCAACTGATAGCGACCATTTACCAAGTTATACACTTCAACCGAGGCTTTGCTTACTTCGTAAATGCCGTAGAATGGCACACGAATTGCCTGCTCATAAACCCAGAATTTACCACTCATAGGCGTAGTGTCTCGTTCTTCTAAACCATTTCCAGACACAAATTCCAGTACAATCAAGGGTGCAATAATTTCTTGCCAAAGAACGTAAGAGCGACGAATTTGACCATCTAGCATCGGTGGCACATTGGGGACATAAAACCAGTCTGGTGCTTTACAGCCATCTAGCGGCGGCTCAGTTATCCACCAGTAAATTCCACTATCTTGACCAATACAAAATTGTCCATCCGGCTGTAAGTTATGCAAAACTTCCCAAATTGATAGGGTTAACAGGATGCTTTGGGGATGTTCCTGAAAGTTCTGCACAATGCTTCCATCAGACTCCGGCAGCTGTGTATGGTCAGGGAGTGGATAAGTAAGATTGGGTGATATTGCGATAGTCATAACTTTGGCTTGTAAGTTGAAGCAACGTGCAATTCTTTAAGCTGCTTGTTATCTACGCTAGAGGGAGCCTCGGTTAGCAGACATCTTGCCTGTTGTGTCTTCGGAAAAGCAATTACATCCCGAATCGAATCTTCTCCTGCTAGCAACATTACTAATCGATCCAAGCCGTAGGCAATGCCACCGTGAGGCGGTGTTCCATACTCAAATGCCTCTAACAAGAAGCCAAATTTATTCTGTGCTTCCTCTGGGGAAAATCCGATCGCTTCAAATACCTGTTCTTGAATTTCTCGCTGATAAATTCGTAGACTACCGCCGCCAATTTCAAAACCGTTAAATATCAGGTCGTAAGCCTGTGCTCTTGCGGTTTTGAGGTCGTTTACGTCATCGGGGTGAGGCGCGGTGAATGGGTGATGTAGTGCCTCTAGACGTTTTTCATCAGCATTCCATTCAAACATTGGAAAATCTGTTACCCAGAGCAAGTTAAGTTTTTCTGAGTCAATTAATCCTAATTCCCGACCAATAACTTGCCGCAATCGATCAAGAGTTTTATTAACCATATCCGCTGCACCAGCGCCAAATAGCAATAGATGACCAGGTTTCGCACCAGTGCGACTCAATAATTCTTGTTTTTGGGCCTCAGTTAAGTTGTCTCTAATTGCGCCGATAGTGTCAATTTCACCATCATCCCGTACCCGAATATATGCCAGACCTTTGGCACCAGCTTCACAGGCTTCTTTAAACAAGTCACCGCCTGGTTTAATCCGTACATTAGAAATTGCATCATTGCCGCCGGGAATTGGCAAGACTTTGACTGTACCTCCTGTTGCAACTGCTCCAGAAAAGACTTTGAACCCAGAGTCTTTAACGGTAGGAGAGACATTAACAAGTTCCAAGCCAAAGCGAGTATCGGGTTTGTCGCTGCCGTAGCGCTCCATCGCCTCAGCGTAGGTAAGACGCGGCAAGGGAAGGGGGAGATCAATACCTTTAACTGTCTTGAAAATGTGAGATATTAAACTTTCGTTTAATTGGAGAATTTCTTCCTGGGACATGAAGCTCATTTCCATGTCCAGTTGGGTAAATTCTGGCTGTCTATCGGCTCTAAGGTCTTCATCCCGGAAGCAACGCGCGATTTGATAGTAGCGATCGCACCCCGATACCATTAGTAGCTGCTTAAATAACTGTGGTGATTGCGGTAAGGCGAACCATTCCCCAGCACTGACGCGGCTGGGAACCAGGTAATCTCTTGCGCCTTCGGGGGTGGAACGGGTAAGTATCGGTGTTTCAACTTCAATAAAGCCTTGCTCGTCTTCTAGATAGCGGCGGATCGCTTTGACAACCTGGTGACGCAGCTGGAGGTTGTGCCGCATGCGATCGCGCCGCAAATCCAAATAGCGATACTTGAGCCGCAATTCTTCCCGCACTGGCTCTAAATCTGCTGTTCCTACCTGAAAGGGTAGCTGTTTCCGGACGGCATTAAGCAGTTCTATCTTGTCGGCGTAGATTTCCACCCCGCCAGTAGGCAAGCGGGGATTAAAAGATTCTTCTGGACGCTGTGTTACTCGTCCCGTGATTTGGACAACATATTCATTCCGTAGTGTGTCTGCCTGCTGATAAGATCCGGGTGTCCGCTGGGGATCGCTAACGATTTGGATAATTCCCGTGCGGTCGCGCAAATCCAAAAAAATCACACCCCCGTGATCGCGGCGACGGTCTACCCATCCACACAGGCTGACTATCTCTCCAATGTGTTCAGTTCGGAGTTCACCGCAATAGTGAGTTCGCATAGCTGTTGATTCAGTAATTCTGGCTGGAAGTTGGACTAATAAGTTCTCAAAGTCTTCTTATTATCTAGCATTCGCTTTGAAAAACTTACATTAAATCTCAGCCTTAGTATTGGTGTAAAAAACTAAATATCCCACCTCTAGTCAATTTTAGGGGTGGGACTGTTTTTTTATGCCTCAGATGGCTCGTCAGTTTAGTTTTTCTTGGCGTAAGACTAACAAAACCTGGTTCAAACCAGAAGATAGGCAGTTAACAAACTATTTATGGTTGACTTCATGCCACACTCTTTGTGACTCTAAATCTCCAAAAAAATTGAAGCTACGGCTCCTTTTGCTGTGTTTCTAAGTGATTTGCCATCCGAGCTACCACATTATAATCATCTGCGCCTGGAGGAGTTCTTGACTCTACAATGCCTTCTGTAGGTCCACCGATAGCTTTCCATGCTGCCAGTCCACCTTTTAACTCCGATACCCGCTCAAATCCAGCGCTACGAAGTTGGGTTGCAGCTTGAGTAGTGTCTGCATCAGTTTCACCATAGATATAAATATCGCGGCTTACATCCATGCTGGACTTTGACCGCTCTACCAATTGATCCATGGGCATTGCCATGGCTCCCATAATGTGACCGTCGTTGTACACCATGCGATCGCGCACATCGAGAATTGTGAAAGCTGGTTCACCCCATTCAAGACGAGATTTAAGTTCATGAGCGTTAGCCTGGGCGCTAGTTGGCTCCTTAGGGGGAATAACGCCGCCTAAAAGATTATCCATAACGAGTCCTCGCTTATTGCATCATTCCGGAATCTACCAAGAAATATAATTTTAAGCGATCTTTCTTTAGGATGAACGTTCAGAATATCCTTCTTTAGTTAGAGTTAGATTCTTTAATCTTTCTTTGGTTAATAAATGTAAAGTACAGTTAGGAATTGTGCTTCTAAGCTGATATAGGTTCCTCATTAATAGGATGCACAAGTTAAATGGAGAAACAAGTAATTTGCTCGGTCTACTTTAGTTTTGGCTAAATCATCCACACTTATTGGAATAAATACTCAAGAATCTATAAATTAAAGATTGCCATTTAATTTAAACCTAAATAAATTAAATGATAAATTTTAGCTTGCTGTTTTAAGCAGGCTTCTGCCTGAGCAACAAATTATAGAGTAGAGATATTTGCAAAGTATTTTTATCTAAACCTAAACTATTGTAAATATAAGTATTTATCTGGTTTTATCCAAAAGATATTAGATATTGCAAGCATCCCACTTTTGCTAAAATGTCTGGCGAATAGAATTCGCGGCGTTGCGCGTACATAGACGCTTTGCGGCTTGCCGAAGGCTAGTCCGCGCAACGCGAGACTAGGCAAAGTAAAGAGTTTTAAGCCTGGCTTGGGCAGGCTTTGTTTGTATAGCGCCAGACTTCAGTCTGAGGGCTGTATTTCTAAAGTTTATAATTTTTAACGTTTGGATAGCGCTCTAGCCTGAGAATTCAATACGTTACTGATTATGCCTAAACTGGGTATTATGTCATCCAGTATTCAACCTTTACCAACAGAAGTCGTACATCTCATTGCAGCTGGTGAGGTAATTGATTGTCTAGCAGCTGTAGTGCGGGAACTCGTAGAAAATTCTCTCGATGCTGGGGCAACTCGCATTGTAATCTCTTTGTGGCCTCAGCAGTGGCGGGTGCGCTTGGCAGATAATGGCTGCGGGATGAACTTGGCAAACTTGCAGCAAGCGGCAAATGCCCATAGCACAAGCAAAATTCGCAGTTGTGAAGACCTTTGGAAGATTACCAGTCTAGGTTTTCGTGGGGAAGCATTGCATAGTCTAGCTCAGTTAGCTGATTTAGAGATTTTGAGTCGTCTAGCTGGCAAGAGTGAGGGTTGGCGCGTTGTTTATTGCCCTCAAGGGGAAGCAGTGCAGGTAGAAACTGCGGCGATCGCACCTGGTACTGTCGTTACAGTCTCTAATCTATTCGGTACATGGCTTGAGCGTCGTCAGGGATTGCCCTCACTAGCACAACAAATGAAAGCGGTGCAAATGACAATTTACCAAATTGCCCTATGTCATCCCCACGTTACTTGGCAAGTTTGGCAAAATGACCGCGAATGGTTCATCCTGAGTCCGGGAGCAACCACTCAACAACTGCTACCTCAAATTCTGCGTCAGGTGCGTTTGAGTGACTTGCAGCAGTTGAAAATTGAATTGCCGATGCTGACTTCTGAGAGTAAGAATTCTCCGACAAACCTGCATACTGGAGAACTTTCAGGCACTAATGCAGACTGTATTCAGCTGGTTCTAGGTTTGCCAGATCGATGTCATCGCCATCGTCCTGATTGGGTACGGGTAGCTGTGAATGGACGGATGGTGAAGTCGCCTGAACTGGAGCAAACTATACTATCCGCTACTTCACGAACATTACCACGCGATCGCTATCCTATTTGTTTTCTACATCTGCGAGTTTCTCCAAATCAAATTAACTGGAATCGACATCCCGCTAAAGCCGAAATTTATTTGCATAATCTGAGTTATTGGCAGGAGCAAGTTACCCAAGCAATTGAGCAAGCACTCCGACTTAGTGAGGCAAATCTTCCAGAGACTGTTCACAGTTCACGAGTAGGAATATTACTCAAAGCGGCAGAAGAAAAAGGTGTTTATGGTGTCAGTCGTTCAATTCAACCAGCAGCGTCTGAGCAACAGGTAGAGGTTGTTGCGAACACTCCTAACTCCTTAATTCAACTACGGGCGATCGCTCAAGTTCACAACATGTATATCCTGGCGGAGCATCCAGCTGGCTTGTGGTTAGTAGAACAGCACATTGCCCATGAGCGGGTTTTGTATGAGCAATTATGCGATCGCTGGCAACTTGTTCCCCTTGAGTCTCCGGCAATTCTGAACCAATTATCCCTGGCACAGCGATCGCAACTTGAACGTATTGGTTTAGAGGTAGAACCTTTCGGCGAACAATTATGGGCCGTCCGCAAAGCACCTGCAATTCTAATTAATCGAGACGATTGCGCTGAAGCACTTTTAGAACTTAGCTGGGGAGGGGACTTGCAAACTGCTCAAGTAGCAACCGCCTGTCGCAGTGCCATTCGTAATGGCACACCCCTTAGTTTAGCAGAAATGCAGACTCTTTTAGACCAATGGCAACGTACCCGCAATCCCCGTACTTGTCCTCATGGTCGTCCAATTTATTTATCTTTAGAAGAATCAGCTTTATCCCGTTTTTTCCGCCGCCATTGGGTAGTTGGTAAAAGTCATGGAATTTAGCTTGATTTTCCTCTATAAGCCGCCTATTCGTACTCCTAAACTTCATCAAATACTGGTGGGTATTTAATCATTCCGCTAATTTCGTCCAACGCCCCTGACACAAGTTCAAGTACCATAAATGCTTCATCTGGAACTGGGAATGGTGCCTTTAATCCCTTAGCTGTGGCAGAAGAAAATCCAAAGCGAGTGTAATAATTTGGATGTCCAATAACTACTACAACTTTGTGTCCCAGACTTTGGCACTCTTCTAAGCCTTGTTTTACAAGTTTAGAACCGATACCTTGATTTTGAAATTCTGGGCGAACAGCTAGAGGTGCTAGGGCTAGAGCCGTAATATTATCCTTTGGCGTTTGGATAACTATAGGACTAAATAAAAGATGTCCAACTATTTTTTCATGTTTAATCGCAACTAGAGATAATTTTGGATTAAAGTTAGCTGCCTGCCGAATATTTTCGACTAAGTGAGCTTCATTTTCTTGCCCGAATGCCAGCTTATTTACCTCAAAAATGACAGCATAGTCTTCAAGCATTTCTGGGCGAATTGTTATCATTATAATTCTCTGTTTATCAAATTTTGCATATTCGTTTAGCCATATAAATATCTGGTTTTCCCAGTCCGTTAGCATCTGGCATTACGCCTACAATAACAAAACCTAACTTCTGGTAAAACTCATAAGGATGACCACGCAGATTCCTAATTTTGGCAATATGCTGAAAAACATTGGGGTAGAGATCCACACCTGCAAGCGTTGTCATATCATCCTCGTCATCTGTGCCAACCCAAAGAGTAAAACCGCCACGTTCTCTGACTTGGTTTTCTAAGTCAGCAACAAGAGTACGCCCGATTCCCTTTCTGCGACAGTCCGATCGCACAAATAGGGGATGGAGTTCCCACACGTTCCCATCGTACTGCCTAATCCCGCCAATCCAGCCCAAAACTGCATCGCTTTCATCAACTGCCACTCGGCTGATTCGATCTACTCCAAAAGATTCTTGCACCTCTTTCAAAGCGCTATCTATATTAGTCCATGCGTCTGACCAATGTTTGAAGCTATCAACTAACAAAACTGCCACCTGCTGGATGATCTTCGTATCGTCAGGACAAAGATCAATGATTTGCATAATATTATTCGTTGACTCTTGTTTTTAATAGCAATTCTGAAATATATCAGCTATTTCAAAGCAACTACACCACTTTACATTTTGCCACTATTTTAATTTTTAAGAAATTGTATTAGAGGAGGTTTTAATGAAGTTTGAAAGCACAAGTAAAGAGCAATCATTCTATATTGCTGTAATTCTCTATGAATCTTCATCGAGTGCGTCGGAGTATAAACCCCTGTATGAGGAATGCTTCGTTCTCATTAAAGCCACCTCTTTGGAGGAAGCCAATGAGAAGGCTTTAATCTATGTCAGGGAACAAGAAGGAAGTTATCAAAATGAGTATAACGATACTATTACCTGGTCTTTAAAACAGGTCGTAGATGTGAATTCAGTATTGTACGATGAGTTCGATAATGGTACCGAGCTATACGCTCGGCATTTCCGTAATTATGAGGCATACCGCTTATTTGAGCCACTTTTATCGAATGAAGAACTCTAGGCATTGTTAAGATAGTTCTAATATTTTATGATGCCTTTGATTGCCCTTAAAACAGGAGCAGCTAAAATTAGGGAGGGCGGTGAGAAACCTGCTGGTTTCCAACTACTGACTGCTTTTATTTGTTATTTACGAACACACCGTCAGAGTTAAGAAAATCAGCACGAAACTGATTTACGACGCGATCAAGTCCGACTGAATGTGAAGCTTTAAAGAGTAAGCGATCGCCCTCTTCTACAAAGTCCTTCAACCGCTTGACTAATTCGGCATGGCTAGAAAAGCACTCAACTGAAATACCATCCGCACCACTAGCGATCGCCTCTGCATCTGCACCGTCTACTAAAATCAGCACAGCATCAAGATTTAGCTGTCGCGCGGTGTTTCCAAGTTGGTGGTGGAATTCAAGCGATCGCTCCCCTAATTCTTTCATTGCACCCAGAACTGCAATATGTCGCTTTCCAGGTGTCTGAACTAATAAATTTAATGCTGCTGTCATAGCTTCTGGTGCAGCATTGTAACTTTCATCTAAGACTACCACATCATTTTGTAATTCATACCGCTGCGATCGCCCGTCAGGGAGATTAATTTTTAGCCCAGCAGTTAAGGGCGACCAATCAATTTGGAGAACTTTTGCCACCGTCAGCGCCGCTAGGAAATTAGATGCGTTGTGACAACCGGGTAAAGGTAAAGGCAGTTGCATTCCCTCTACAGATATTTTGTTATCTATCAGCTGTCCTTGAATGTCACCGCCTTCTAAACCATAAGTTAAAGTTTCCCCCTGCCATACCGTCTTTGCTGTGGCAATTAATCGGGAATCATCATGGTTGAGAATTGCAACACTATTTGAGGGCATTTCCGCTAGTAATTCACACTTAGCTTGCGCGATCGCCTCTTTTGAACCCAATCGCCCAATGTGAGCAGTCCCGACATTAGTAATCACACCAATGGTTGGACAAGCTAGCTGAGTTAAGAAGGCAATTTCTCCCTTTGCCCGCATCCCCATTTCAATCACGGCGTAGTCCTGTGACGTTAGTTCCAACAAAGTTTTAGGGACACCGATTTCATTGTTGTAATTCGCCTCAGTTTTGAGAACGTGTCCTTGAGTCGCTAAGACTGCGGCAATTAATTCCTTAGTTGTAGTTTTGCCAACAGAACCAGTTACCCCAATCACTGGGATATTAAACTGTTCACGCCACCACTTAGCTACTTGCTGATATGCCTGTAGAGTGTCTTTTACCTGTAGCAGTGGTACTTGATATTCGGCATCAAATTGAAAATCAACAATGGCTGCGATCGCTCCTTTGGCGATCGCCACTGATACAAATTCATGCCCGTCAAACTTTTCCCCGCGTAGAGCAACAAACACTTCACCTGGCTTGAGGCTGCGGGTATCCGTAGTAATATTAGTGAAGTGACCTAAGACAGTATCAGATAAATTAAGCGGCTTGGCAGCTAAAATTTCAGTCAGCTTGGTCAGTGTGGAACAACAAGGCATACTGATAAGGGTCAAATTCCTGCGTGATTTGTATCATTATCAACTAAAACACAGCAAGCGAAGTTTAAAGTCACTTTCGAGTAGGACTCACGTTTGTTCTTGCGGCTATGTGAAAATAGAGACATTGCAGCCAGCATCAATATTCTTATAAGAGGTCTGAGTACGGTAGGGCATACCGGAATTTACGCTACAGGAGATTTTGCCCTCTTGGGCTAACGGCGAGTCGTTGAATGTAGAATCTCTGTACCAATAGGCGCAGAGAGTGTCAACCCAGGAATTTAGTACCCGTACAAATCAGCCTAATCTAGGTTTTGTGCAGCAGACAGCATTCAAATTAAAATAAGCTTCAGAATAATTACGAGTCTGACTTTAAGAAAGGTAATAAATCACTCTCAGTGCAGTTCTTGCTTAATGGAGTGTTGAGTGCAGCAACAAGTGCATCTTCATCCACCCACCTCCAGATATATCGCTGGGATCTTATTTTTGACTTTTGAATGTGTGACTTTTTTTAGGTTAATCCTTTTCTATCGTTTCGATCATTGCCCAACCGATATAAGAACCTGCGATTAGCAGTACCACTGAGACTAAATAGGCGTTTACAAGCATCCGCAGTGCGGTTTCCGAACAAATGTAGGTAGTCATTGCTTAATCTTCTCAAACTCCAGGCTGTCGCTAGTAATCCTTCAATACTCCCTATACTGGCTGTTGATTACCACCGAAGAATCACCAGCTCTTATATTGTAACAATATATTACGCCTGTGATTACACGAGTATAACTGTAAATCGTTCAAAAACTAAGATGTAACATTTAATACTTTAGCTTATTGGAATAGACTGACTCAATTGAGAAAATATTAGGATGCCGTACTAGTTGTCGCAGTGTAATCATTCAAGTTTTAGATTAAACACTGCTGAATTGTTGCTACAACTGACTGAGACAGCGCAGGCAAATCATAACCACCCTCAAGACCAAAAACAATTTTACGAGTCAGATTAAGACAATAATCAGTAAATAGCCCGTAGTTTTGTGGTTGCAGACACATTTCTGCCAAAGGATCAGCGGCATTAGCATCATAACCTGCACTAACAATCAATACATCTGGTTGAAAGTTAGTTAAAAATGGTATTATTTTTTGCTCAAATAGCGGCTGGTATACTTCTATTGTGCTACCAGCAGGCAGGGGAAGATTTAAAACATTGTTGTATTTACCTTGCTCTGAAGCTTTGCCTGTACCTGGGTAACAAGGCTCCTGATGCAGCGAACAATAAGCAATTTGGGGATGATTTTCGACGATTTCTTGTGTACCATTACCGTGATGCACATCCCAGTCAAGAATAGCAACGCGGTTGATTCCTGGTTGTTCCAAGGCGTAGAAGGCTGCGATCGCCGCATTGGAAAATAAACAAAACCCCATACCGTAATTACTCTCAGCATGATGTCCCGGAGGACGACTTAACACAAAAACTGGATTGCCTGTCGTTAAGACGCAATCAATTCCATCCAACCAGGCACTTACAGCCAGCATTGCTACATCATAACTGCGGGGAGAAACTACCGTATCTGAGTCTAAGTAACCGCCGCCGTTTTTAGCCAAATTTGCGATAGTTTCGATGTGTTTTGGCGTGTGGACTCGTTTTATAGAGGTTATTACCCTCGTATCGTCAACTGGAGTCGGCGATCGCCATTCCAGCTTATTTGAAAACGCAGCTGTTTTGAGAGCAGTGGCGATCGCGCTCAAGCGTTCTGGCTTTTCTGGATGGAGACGACCAGTTTTGTGTTCCAGAAACTCATCAGAGTAAATTATAGGCAGCATACTTCAATAAAAGTAATCAGCAGGACGTATTACAAATACAGAGTATCCTCAGTCTCGCTTCAAATCGTCCCTTAAATTGTCTCCTTCATTCAACATTTCAGGTACTACCCCTGGATTACCCATAAGTTCATCGGGTGGTAGTTCCCTCAGCACAGCGTCTATTGCCGGAGGGTGTTTTATCCTGTCAAGGACTTCCGGATCTAGCGCTGCTGGATCGCTCTCTGGATTCGTCTTTTCTGCTTGATTCGGAACTTCACCGCTCATAGTATTTCCATTTTACTTACCACTTCAACTTAAACTCGTCTGTTGCTAACCATAAACTATCTTGGGGCTTAAATTACGTCTCACTGAAGAAGGGGCTAGGGGCTAGGGACTAGGGGAAGAGAGAGAAGAGACTAGTCCCGTAAGTGGTTTGAAGCCCCTATTTTTAGACATGGAAAAGAAATAAAGATTTGTGCCCGAGAATTGCTTGCAACGAGACCGGAGGCGGAGCATCTCCGGCTCCGCACAAGGTGTCGATATTAAATCCCCTAATTTTAATTATGGGGATTCCCTAGCCCCTAGTCCTTAATCCCTAGTCCCTCTTAATACTCAGCAAACTTACAGGCTAAGGAATAAGAGAATGTGCTAAGATTGTATCAGTATTTAAGACTTATTTAGCAGACAATTGGCGTAATTCTGCTTTTTTTCGACTATAACAAGCGAAATTTTAGATTTTTGGAGTTTTTTAAAGTATGACAACCTCTCAGGAGAGGATTATCCCGACTGATCTGCGGAACGAGATGTCGCGGTCTTACCTAGAATATGCGATGAGCGTAATTGTAGGTCGAGCGCTTCCAGATGCCAGGGATGGTCTGAAACCTGTGCATCGTCGTATTCTCTACGCAATGAACGAATTGGGCTTGACGGCAGACCGCCCGTTTCGTAAGTGTGCAAGGGTAGTAGGGGAAGTGCTGGGTAAATATCATCCGCATGGTGATACGGCTGTGTATGATGCCTTGGTGCGGATGGCGCAGGATTTTTCGATGCGATCGCCTCTAATCAATGGGCATGGTAACTTTGGCTCTGTAGACAACGATCCGCCAGCTGCGATGCGGTACACAGAATGCCGCTTGCAAGCTCTTACTGGTGATGCTCTGTTACGCGACATTGAATCGGAAACAGTAGACTTCACGGATAACTTTGACGGTTCGCAGCAAGAACCATTAGTATTACCTGCACGGATTCCGCAGTTGTTGCTAAATGGGTCATCGGGAATTGCCGTGGGGATGGCGACGAATATTCCCCCCCATAATCTAGGCGAATTAATTGATGGCTTAGTAGCACTAATTCAGAATCCAGAAATTACTGATGTCCAGTTGATGCAATATATTTCTGGCCCTGACTTTCCCACAGGAGCGCAAATTTTAGGGACAGCTGGGATTCGGGAAGCTTATACCACTGGTCGCGGTTCAATAACGATGCGCGGCGTGGCTGAAATTGAAACTCTTCAACAGCGGGGTCGTCCTGATAAAGAAGCGATTATCATTACCGAGTTGCCTTACCAAACAAATAAGGCGGCGCTGATTGAAAAGATCGCCGAGATGGTTAACGAAAAGCGGCTGGAGGGAATTTCAGATATTCGGGATGAAAGCGATCGCGATGGGATGCGAATCGTAATTGAACTGAAACGCGATGCCTATCCCCGTGTGGTGCTGAATAACCTTTACAAGCAGACTCCCCTCCAGGCAAACTTTGGGGCAAATATGCTGGCTATCGTGAATGGGGAACCCCAGCTGCTCACTCTGAAGCAGTTCCTGAGTGTGTTTCTGGATTTCCGGATTGACGCGATTATCCGGCGGACGCGCTACGAACTGCGGAAAGCAGAAGAAAGAGATCATCTGTTGCAAGGGCTATTAATTGCAATGGCGCACTTGGATGAGATCATTGACTTGATCCGCCATGCTGCCGACACTCCTACAGCAAAAACTCAGTTGATTACTGAATATGGTCTTTCGGAATCACAAGCAGATGCAATTTTGCAGATGCAGCTGCGGCGTTTGACTGCTTTGGAAGCAGAGAAAATTCGCCTAGAACATGAGGAGTTACAGGCACAGATTGCTGATTTGCAAGATATCTTGGCGCGGCGCGATCGCATTCTTCAAATCATTAACACCGAAGTCGCTCAACTGAAAACCAGCTACACCACGCCGCGACGCACAGTAATTGAACCTGCTGAAGGTGAAATTGGTGATATTGATTTAATTGCCAACGAGAAAGCCTTGATTTTGGTGACTGAGCAAGGTTATGTCAAACGAATGCCAGTCAGTACCTTTGAGGCGCAAAGCCGAGCCACAAGAGGTAAGTCAGGGACTCGGATGAAAGAGGATGATGGCGTTGAGCATTTTTTAACTTGCTGCGATCACGACAGCGTTCTATTTTTTAGCGATCGCGGCGTAGTTTACTCACTCAAAGCCTATCAGATTCCAGTTGCGTCACGGACTAGTCGGGGTGCGCCGATTGTGCAGCTGCTACCGATCCCACGCGAGGAGAAAATCACTTCAGTTGTGCCAGTCAGCGAATTTACTAGCGATGAATATCTAGTGATGCTGACGAAGGGCGGTTACATCAAGAAAACTGAGTTAGCGGCTTTCAGCCATATCCGCGCCAATGGGTTGATTGCCATTTCATTAGAAGAAGGCGATCAACTAAGATGGGTGCGGCGGGCGCGTGTGGAAGATAGCATTATCATCGGTTCTCGGTATGGGATGGCAATTCACTTTAGAACCAGTAATGAGCAGTTGCGTCCTCTGGGTAGAGCTACACGCGGCGTAAGAGCAATGAAACTGCGTCAGGGTGATGAATTAATTGGCATGGATATCTTGCCTAGTTCAATTCTGGCGACGCTGAATACAGGTGAAGAGGATACTAGCGCTGACGTTGATATCGAAATTGAAGATATCGAAACTGAAGAATTAACGGAAGTTGTCCAAAGCCAAGGTCCTTGGGTGTTGATCGTCACAATGAGTGGCTATGGCAAGCGAGTTCCGGTTTCCCAGTTCAAGCTTTACAATCGGGCAACAAAGGGCAAGATTGCCACTAAGTTCAAGGAGCGCAAGATTAAAGATAAGCTAGCAGCCCTCCGCATCGTCAATGAAGATGATGAATTGATGATGATCACAAGTCGTGGGATTATTATTCGTCAATCTGTGAATGCGATTTCACCTCAATCTAGAACAGCAACTGGGGTGCGAGTGCAGCGTTTGGATGAGGATGATGCGATCGCCGCCGTAGCTTTGGTTCCTCCTAGTACTGGTGATGAGGAAGAGTCTGAGTAGAGGGGACAAGGAGAGTAGAAGGGACAAGGGGACAAGGGGACAAGGGGAATTTTCCTTAACTTTTTATCCTCCCCGATCTCCGACCCCTAGTCTGAGCATGGAAGTTGTTGTTACTGGAATTGGTTTAGTTTCCGCTTTAGGCGAAAGCTTGGAAGTTAGCTGGCAACAGTTGATATCTGGTAAATCAGGCATTCAGTTACATCAACCTTTTGCGGAACTGAAACCAAAACCTTTAGCGCTGATTGGTAACCAACCCGCTAAATTAACAACACTGACTCAGCTGGTCGTTGCATCCGCCCTGAAAGATGCGGCGCTGGTTCCACCTTTGCCGGATTGTGGAGTTGTGATTGGCTCAAGTCGCGCTCATCAAGCCTCTTGGGAACAGTTGGCGCGACAAACCCTAGCGAAGAGGAGTGTGCCTACACACTCTAATTCTGCTGTTGAGCAGGACTTAGAGCATTGGTTGGACACATTACCTCACATGAACGCGATCGCCTCGGCGCGTCAAATCGGTGCAGCAGGCCCAGTTCTAGCACCAATGGCAGCTTGTGCAACTGGGATTTGGGCGATCGCTCAAGGCTTTCACCTGATCCAAACAGGGCAATGTCAGCGAGTAATTGCTGGCGCAGTGGAAGCAGCTATCACACCGTTAACCCTAGCTGGCTTTAACCAGATGGGCGCTTTAGCTGCTACT
>JBGTCQ010000108.1:0-27708 GCA_041748755.1 Chroococcidiopsidaceae cyanobacterium
CGTCCACAAACAAATCTCGGTAGACCGCGCAGTAGTTGTCGATGAACGTAACAGTGCTGACGGCTTCGCGGGGTGCAGCCATTGCTTTAACGATCTTTTGGGAAACTTTTCCTTATTTTACGGGAGCCGAAAGTGATGAAACAGGGATAAAACGTAGGCAAACATAAAAATGATTTGATTTCGTAGCCCTAATAGATGCGTGCCCCAGAGCTGCGATCGCACTAGAAATATGCATTATATCTACAGCACTTAAGTTCTAGTAGTCTTGCTAGAAAATGGGCAGAAAATAAAGATTAGTACCGAGCGTCACGAGCGTCACGAACGTCACCAGCGCCACCTTTGCCGCGACGGCACTACAGTTGTAGATAATTCTAGGGAGCTTGGGAACGTTTACGGTAATGATGGTAGCGAGCGAGAGCTTGATGATGTCTGCGCCAAAAAGACCAATGGAGGATCGACTCTAAAGACCAGGAGCGGGGGAATAAAAACCTCCAAACCCATCGCCTCAATTCGGCGAGGCTGAGGCGGACGAGAGCCCACGGACCGCTTTGAACGCAACCAGATTGCCAGCCCCGACGTGAAGAGAAAAAAATGGAGGAGTTGAGAGTTCTCCCAGCGGTTCGGCTTGACAACGCAACACAGACAAGAAAGCTCCTGCCGCCAAGACCAAAGTGACGTGGCGATGCCAGCCCGTCCAGGAGCGAACTTCGTAATCCCCTAAACCAAGTTGGTCTTTGGTAAATTGAAAACACTCCTCAATGCGCCATCGCTGGCCGGCAACCCCAACCATGGTTTCTAAAGAGGTGTCGCTTGGGGCAAAAACCTGATAGTAGCTGATAAAACTCGGGTCATCGGGATGTTCAGGACAACGGCGAAACAGGAACCAACGACTGAATCCTTCGGGCTGACGGCAACTCAGTTCGACACGAGCCCACTCATAATACCGCTCTCCCTTCGTTCCCGCTCCGGTACTCAATCGCTGCCAACCCTCGGGTGGGACGGTGCCAGCGAGGTCTTCCGCATAATGAGTTTTGAAGTTAATCGGAGTAGGTTGCCGCTTATTGACAGTGAGCACATAGGGCTGTCTCGCCGTTTGCTCCAGCCATCGCCAGAAAGAGGCGTCCCGACTATAGACCTCATCGGCTACGAACCATGCCGGGTGTATCCCAGCTTTGAGCGCCGACTGTAGCATCCCTTTAGCCAATCCAGTTTTCGTAGCGAACCTCACCTTGCTAGGAATGTGGACCTTCTTACGCCGTTGCCGGACCTGAGTCCAGGACTTCGGGAGGTAGAGACGGCGGTCAATCAAGCTCTGCCCCTTCGAGCTGATGTAGGCGAGAAACACTCCAACCTGACAGTTCTCTATCTGCCCCGTCAGACCACAGTATTGTCTCCCTACCCCAACTGATTCTTCTCCCCTTTTCAGGAAACTGGTTTCGTCTACGGCCAAGATTCCTGCTCGATTATCCAGATGCTCGACTACATAATCTCTCACCTCGGCACACATTTGTTCCTCATTCCATATCGCTCTCCCTAACAAATGCTGCAAGCGATATGGATTGGCGTACCCTACCTGCTCTGCCATCTGCCAACCGTTTTTCCGTTCCACTGGACATAGTAAAGCTTGAATATAGTCAAAGGCTGCCCCTTTGGCTTCAGAACGGGCAAAATATTTGCCGATTCGCCCCTGAAATGACTTGAGGTGATCGCTCCATACACACAGAGCTTCCAGTGCCTGCCCACTGGGAAATAGATTCAGCTCCTCCTGCATTAGTACCCTTCACATTTACCCTTACCCCCTCATTTTATCTACAACTGTAGTGCCTCTGGGTCATAGGCGTCTGGTAGGTTTTCTCCGACTTGTTTGACCCAGTTAATCACCGTAGTGTGATGCACCCCTTTGACTCGTTCGATTGCCCGAAATCCCAAGACAAGAGACATACATTTTGAGGCACTCGCGTTTGACCTCATCAGGGTAGCCTTTAGGCGGTTCATAGCGATTAATGAACTGGCGAGAACAATCCACACAAATGTGATTTTGCTTACCACGTCGCTGTCCATTCTTCCGGATATGGGTTGAGCGACATTCAGGGCATTGCATTAGGACTAACCTCAATTCATCTCTCTATTATGCAACGCCAAAAATATTTTCTTTGCAGGCACCGCTGCTAACAATTTGTGGTGGAATCGGAGATTTTGAGCGTGCTTCTACCAATCCTCCCACAATTTCATGCCCTGTAGACCGGGGCGGCAGACCCAGCGACACTGCAATCCGAGACAGGTACAATCCTGGCTGGTGACTCACACCACCAGGCGCGCCCAACACTCTAAAGCCTGGCTCAATTCCTTTAATGTGGTTAAACAAAGGAGTGGGGGCGCCAGTTTCATAGCAGCGACGGGCAATTGCACCAATTTCTAGGTTCCAATCGACTTCCTGATCAATTTCTTGAACCTCACCAATTTCCTTGAGAGCGTCAATGTACTCTCGGAGACTCTTCAAGTGTTTCATCGATCAATGCTCCGGTTAACAATTGCTAGTTGGTGTCTCGGATCTAAAAGGCAGAGTGTGAGTGATGAACTGATCGCTTCAAGAGATTTGAAAGAGCCTACAAAGCACTCTTTACAGCCAAAAATCCTGCACGACGAGTATTATCACTGCCAATGCTATGATTGCTTCTGCTTTATAGAGACGCTTAAACTCAACGCCTTTTGAACTCGTGACAAGTTTTATCACATCCTCGTGATAGTCACCAAATACTGACTAATGGAGCAAATGGTGTGGCAAAGGCAAAGTATTACTATCCAGTTGAAGTAACACTTGAGGTAATTGGTGGCAAGTGGAAATGCGTTATTTTATGGTGGCTGAGACGAGGCGCAAAACGTTTTGGCGAGCTAAAACAGCTAATTCCTGAAATTACACAACAAGTCCTGACGCAGCAGTTACGGGAATTGGAGTCAGACGGGTTAATTCACCGTGAAGCTTATCGTGAGGCACCCCCTCGGGTGGAATACTCCCTGACTGCTGATGGTGAGACGGTTCGTCCGATCACGGAGATCATGTGCGACTGGGGAAAAACACATGCGCCGGACTATCCTTTTGGCTTTACGAAGCTTGAGGGGTTGTGCATCCTGGTTGTGGTAGATGATGCTCAAAGGCGCGAACAATTGCAGCAAGAGCTTACGGCGCGTGGGGCACAGGTAACAGTAGCGGCAACAGAAATCGCATTAGAACGGTTAAATCAAACCCAACCAGATGTTGTGATTGCTGACATTGACCCATCAAATGCAAACAGCAACGCATTGATTGAGCAGATAGAAATATTTGAAGCAGTATATGGAAAACAAGTTTTTGCGATCGCACTGACCAACAGACCTGATGAAGCTAACTCCATGCTTTCACGAGGCTTTCAAGTTCATTTGACAAAGCCAGTTGAGATTGCTGAATTGGTGGCGACGATCGCTAGCTTGACTGGATGGCTTGAATAGCTTCGTTCTTTCTGCAAATAAAATGGATTTTCTCTCCGGGACTGAGGAGTTCTTAGAAGTGCGCCTTTCAACCCTCCCTTGTCCCTAATAATTCTAACGGTTCTTATTTTCAATCCACTCCTAGCCTATATGGTTGTTGAAACTATTACCGCGCCCAGTTACGCTCAATATACGACTTCGCTATGTCTCTAGAACAAGAATTAAAACATCTAAGTAGTTCAGGTAGTAAGGGCGTAGGCGTAAGCCAGTCGTTGGACATCGCCCCTCTAGTCCCTCTGTCTGCACCTCACAAATAAAAAACAGCTGCCTCCACAAAGAAGCAGCTGTTTTCCGTAATTAGTTGGGCATTGCCCACCAACTCATGAATTAATAATCGAAGTCGCCGCCCATACCAGCGCCAGCACCAGCACCAGCAGCACTATCCTTCGGCTCAGGCTTATCAACCACGATGCACTCAGTTGTTAGCACCATACCAGCAATCGAAGCCGCATTTTGTAGAGCCGAACGAGTCACCTTAGCAGGGTCAACAATACCGGCTTCAAACATGTCGACGAACTCATTCGTCGCCGCGTTAAACCCAACGTTGAAGTCCTTCTCTTTTACCCGTTCAGCGATGACAGCACCATTTTGACCGGCATTCTCAGCAATCCGCTTCAGAGGAGCAGGAATAGCGCGAGAAACAATCATCGCCCCAATCAACTCTTCATCTTTCAAGCTACTGGTTGCCCAAGATTCCAAGTCAGGAGCCAAGTGAGCTAGAGTTGTACCGCCACCAGGCACAATTCCTTCTTCCACAGCTGCCTTAGTTGCATTAATGGCATCTTCTAGGCGCAGCTTGCGGTCTTTCATTTCAGTCTCAGTGGCAGCGCCCACTTTAACCACAGCGACACCGCCAGCCAATTTTGCTAGACGTTCTTGGAGCTTTTCCTTATCGTAGGAGGACTCCGTCTCATCCATCTGACGGCGGATTTGCTCACAACGAGCTTTGACAGCTTGTTCGTTGCCTTCAGCAACAATCGTGGTGCTGTCCTTGGTGATCGTGATCCGACGAGCTTTGCCCAGCATCTCTAGCTTGGTATTTTCCAGCTTCAGACCAGCATCTTCAGTAATCAACTGACCACCAGTAAGAACTGCAATGTCTTCCAGCATTGACTTGCGGCGATCGCCAAATCCAGGGGCTTTGACTGCTGCAACATTTAGTACACCCCGGAGGCGGTTAACCACCAGCGTTGCCAAAGCTTCTTTCTCGATATCCTCAGCAATGATTACCAAAGGACGACCAGAACGCGCCACTTGCTCCAGCACTGGCACTAAATCTTGTACCAAAGCGATTTTCTTGTCAGTCAGCAGGATGAATGGTTCATCCGAAACTGCTTCCATCCGCTCTGGATCGGTAGCAAAGTAGGGAGAAATATAGCCTTTGTCAAAGCGCATCCCTTCGGTGATTTCTAGTTCGGTAGTCATAGACTTCCCTTCTTCTAGGGAAATTACGCCTTCCTTGCCCACCTTTTCCATCGCGTCAGCAATCATCTTACCGACTTCTTCGTCGTTGCCAGCTGAAATTGCAGCAACTTGGGCGATCGCCTTGGAATCTTCCACGGGACGTGCATGTTCCGCAATCTTGTCCACTAGGAAATGGGTGGCTTTATCAATCCCGCGCTTCAAAGAAATCGCATTTGCGCCCGCTGCCACATTCCGTAGCCCTTCTTTTACCATCGCGTGAGCTAGAACGGTAGCAGTTGTGGTGCCATCACCAGCAGCATCATTAGTCTTGGAGGCTGCTTGACGAATTAGAGCAACACCAGTGTTTTCCACATGGTCTTCTAATTCAATTTCTTTGGCGATTGTCACACCATCATTCACAATTTGAGGTGCGCCAAACTTCTTCTCCAGCACCACGTTACGTCCTTTTGGACCCAGCGTAACAGCCACAGCTTCAGCCAGAATGTCCATACCCTTTTCCAGGGCGCGACGAGCGTTCTCGTTGTAGATAATACGCTTTGCCATATTTGTCTGCTTGTATTTGGTAAGAAAACTAATTAAGTGAAAGCTCAGGAGAAGCCATTTACTTGCGGTGTCCCCCAATCCTCAAAGAAGACTGTGAACCCCTCCGTTGGAGCAAGTTGCCTCAAACTGGTGTCAAGGAATAAGAAGTGAGGGGTTTATTCTTACTCGCTTCTGGTTCTTCTTGCTCAATAGCTATGCAACGACTGCCAGAATATCTTTCTCCGAGAGTAATACGTATTCTTCCGTACCCAGTTTGACATCGGTGCCAGCGTACTTAGAGTAGAGAACCTTGTCTCCCACATTTACTTCCATCTGCTGACGAGAACCATCATCATTACGCTTCCCCTCACCCAAGGAAACTACTTCCCCAACTTGAGGTTTTTCTTTAGCGGTGTCTGGTAAATAAAGACCACCAGCTGTTTTTTCTTCAGAGGCGCTCACTTTAACGAAAACGCGATCGCCCAAAGGCTTAACTGTAGAAACACTTAAAGTTACTGCTGCCATACAAATTTCTTGCCTAGATTAGCACTCTCGACTCCTGAGTGCTAATTTAGCTGTTTATGAGGTGCGATCGCAACAAAATTGCTTGTACGGGTTCCCGAACTTAATATATTGAAACATTTTTTAAGTATAAATACTTGAATGCAACTGCGTAGTATCTTAAACTTGAGTGCTTCTTATCAATCAGTACTGGAGGCACATAGTGTAGTTTTATAACATGTGTTCACAGTCAAAATAGTTATGAGTGACAACACAGCAGCCCAGTCTAGCCCCTACGCAGCTGAAGCTTGTCAAGCTGAATCCAATGTCCTCGCAGCTTGTGTGGACTTGGGACTATCCCAAATTCAACGACATATTTTTATCTGTGCTGGTCCAACCTTTGCCCAATGCTGCTCAAAGGAGGTTAGTCTGGAATCATGGGAATACTTGAAAAAGCGCCTGAAACAGTTAAAACTTGACAAACCAACTACCACCCCAGGGCTTATCTTCCGCACCAAAGCCAATTGTCTGCGAGTCTGCTGCCAAGGACCGATTTTAGTGGTCTATCCTGATGGTGTTTGGTATCGCCAAGCCACTCCTGAAGTCATTGAGCGAATTATCCAAGAGCATTTAATTGGCAATCAGGTTGTTCAGGAATATGCTTTTTTGACGCATCGCTTACCTGAACCTGGCGCGATCGCTAAAGAACCTTTTAAAGATTAGCGATCAAAAAGCTGGGCATTTTCTCTAGAGATTAGGGATTCGGGGTTCCATCTGAGGATAATGAGGAGAAGACCATGACTTCAGGCTAACGCTTCTGCCTTAGAATTCATCAGTGACAAGTCAGTAACTGATTACTTTTGCTCACTCTCCAACTGATTATTTGTCGGTAGCAGCCATATATTTAAACAGTTTTTTAAAAAAGAATATATAATAGCGCCTTAGATATACTTCAAATTTCCGTATCCTTACTGAAATATTGCTGTTACTTCAACGATCAGGAATTTCAATAGTACCCAGCGTAAGCAATAATAGCTTTTCTACTTAGAACTCAGAGGAGGTAGTGAAGATTTAGTAGAATGCTACGGACAAGTAAACAATGTAAAAAAGAGTATTTGAAAATCACATTGACTCAAGGGTGACGAGTAGCACAGTATGAAAGAACCCAGCGTAAGAGAGCAAAAACGACTGCTGCTGATTGATGATGACCCTAATCTCATTTTGCTTGTCAAGGATTACTTAGAATTCCGGGGCTATGAAGTCATCACTGCTGAAAATGGTCGGGAAGCGCTGGAGGTGTTGGAACAGGACATCCCAGACATGATTATCTGTGATGTGATGATGCCGGAAATGGACGGCTATACTTTTGTGAACCATGTCAGGCAAAACGAACGCATTAGCTGGATTCCTGTTCTATTCCTTTCTGCCAAGGGCCAAAGCCAAGACCGAGTTAAGGGTTTAAACACTGGTGCAGATGTCTACATGGTTAAGCCATTTGAGCCAGAAGAATTAGTTGCCCAAGTCGAAGCCTCACTCAAGCAGGCTTCTCGTCGGACGCAGCAATCGAATAATGGCAATGAGAACTCGCCAAAAATCCAAGTTCCTTTTGATGTTCACTTAACCCAAACAGAACTGAAAGTTGTGCAGTTTGTAGCAAGAGGTCTGGCTAACCGAGATATTGCTGATGAACTGAATGTGAGTCAGCGCACAGTCGAAAGCCATGTATCCAACATGCTGGGGAAAACCGGGCTGCACAACCGTACTGAACTAGCACGTTGGGCGATTGAAAATCAAATGGCATGAATAAATAGTTATGAGTTCTAAGTTTTGAGTTTTAAGTTAGAACATTACAACTTAAAACTCAAACTTCAAAATTTGAGACTATATTTACCAGCCATCTTCAGCAGTAGATTGATCCCAGATTTCCAAATCCAGTTCATTCAAATAAGTTAAGGCGCTCTGGAGCTGCTGGTTTGTAGCTCTCAGTTCCAGTTCAAACCAACCATCATCACGGGCATTCGCACTAAGCAAGGCAGCAGTGATATTAACCGTGACACCATGTTGAGAAACTAGGCGTGAAATGATTGGCTCTTCACACAAGTCTTTGGGAATGCGAATTTTGATGCGAGTTTGAGTTGGTCTGTTAGCTGAGGACGAGGTCAGAGAGACTCCGCCGTGAAACGACGGAGCTTCCTCTGACTTCGTAATAGATATCGGCTCTAATGAATGGGCTTCAAACTCGTTAGAACTTTGAATAGCCATACTATTCTATTAAACATCTTTGATTTTAGTTTTGCGTTCCAAAATTTCTTTCAAGACGAGCGTAACTACTGCCAAACCTGCAAGTAGGACAGCAGCGGCAAATGCTGCCTCTGTCTGGTACTGCTTGTATACGTCCTCAACATAGAGTGGTAAAGTTTGAGTTTTGCCAGCGATATTGCCAGATACAACCGAGACTGCACCAAATTCACCCATAACTCTGGCATTAGTCAAAATCAGACCATACAAGAGACCCCAACGAATATTAGGCAGAGTGACGCGCCAAAATATTTGGCGGTCATTTGCCCCCAAAGTTCTCGCAGCTTCTTCTTGATCCGTACCTGCTTCTTCTAAGACAGGAATAACTTCACGGGCGACAAAGGGCAAAGTGATAAACGCACTTGCCAGGATCATTGCAGGCATAGCAAAAATAATTTTAATGTTGGCAGCTTCTAGCATTGGTCCAAACCAGCCATTTCGGCCATAGAGCAGCACAATCATCAAACCAGCGACGACAGGGGAAACTGCAAAGGGGATATCTAAAAGACTAATCAGAAAGGTGCGACCTCGAAATTGATGCCGCGCAATCACCCAAGCTGCACAAAGCCCAAATATAGTATTTACAGGAACGACAATCAGGGCAATTAGAACTGTAAGTTTGGCAGCATGAATAAAAACAGGTTGTGTCAAGTTCTGAAAGAAAGGACCAAACCCTGACTTAAAAGCCTGTACAAAGACGTTAATGGCTGGAATGAACAAGATTAACGCTAAGTAGGCGATCGCCACCCCAATTAAAGCCACCTTGACCCAGGGACGCTCTTTTGTTGGTGATAACTTAGAATTCTTTGAATCTGGATTGAAAGACTTTCCCGCTACATTAGTGGTCATAACGTCGTCCCCAAGCTTGTAGAATGTTGATTATTAAAAGTACCAACAATGAAATTGCCAACAGCACCGTACCAATTACGGTTGCTCCAGAATAGTCATACTGTTCCAACCGCTGAATAATCAGCACGGATGCAATCAAATCTTTAAATGGAATATTGGAAGCCACAATCACAACTGAACCGTATTCGCCAACAGCACGGGAAAAGGCAAGGGCAATACCCGTCAACATTGCTGGCATTAAGGGCGGCATCACTACACGCAAAAAAGTCTGCCATTGACTAGCTCCCAAAGACCAAGCTGCTTCTTCGATGTCCTTTTCCATTTCCTGCAACACAGGCTGCAACGTTCGGACGATGAAAGGCAAGGAGATAAATAGCATCGCTACACCAACACCTAAGCGAGTAAACGCTATTTTAATTCCGAAAGGTGTTAGCAGAGAGCCGAGCCAGCCGTTAGTGCTGTAGACAGTTGCCAAGGTCAACCCCGCGACTGAAGTAGGTAGAGCAAAGGGTAAGTCAATGGCAGCATCAATAATTCGCTTGAATGGGAAATCATAGCGAACTAAAACCCAAGCAATTAAAAGACCAAAGAATCCATTGATCAAAGCAGCAATGAATGCTGTTACGAATGTGACATCGTATGTGGCAAGAGCGATCGGAGAGGTGGCAATTCTCCAGAAGTCAGCTGGCTTTTCTGTACTTGCCTTTAATAGCAGTGCCGACACAGGCAGTAATAGCATCAGGGTTAGATACCCTAAAGTGATTCGCCAAGGCCAAGAAAGACCACTCAACTGCTGAAAAAAGTTCTTCTTAGCAGGAGGTTTTTGAGGAGGAGCAGATACAGCCATAAGATTAAAACTAAAATCCAGTTAATATTTAGTTGAATCGGAATTTCTCTAAATTGCTTGAGGACAGCATCGAGTCCAGATATCTTTTAGTGTCCCTGCTCTCGGTGCTCGCTTTGTAGCAAACTTAGAAGATACTAGCTCAGCTTATGTGTTGCTGCCAGCCTGAATTTTGTCAAAAACTGCTCCGTCATCAAAGAACTTCGTCTGGATTTCATCCCAGCCGCCCATATCTTGAGCAGTGAACAAAGTCTTGACTGGGGCATATTGCTTCGACATTTCTTTTGTCACCGTGGCTTCAACCGGGCGGAAGCCAACTTTGGCAAATTCTCGTTGGGATTCTGGTGTATAAAGAAACTCGACAAAGGCTTGGGCAATTTCTCTGGTGCCGTGCCTATCAACGTTTTTGTCTATAACGGCAACAGGATTATCAATTGAGATGTTAACGTCAGGGATCGAGTAAGGTAGTTTCTCTCCGTTCTGTGCAGCTAGAATCACTTCGTTTTCGTAGTTGATCAAGACATCACCTTGACCTTGCTTGAAAAATACATCGCTAGCCTCACGCGCATCTCTAGGAAGCACAGGGGTGTTCTTAAATACTTTGGTAGTAAAATCGAGTGCTTTGGCTTCGTCGCCTCCTGTTCTTGTTACAGAACCCCACAGCCCTAAGAAATTCCAGCGAGCGCCGCCAGAAGTTTTCGGGTTAGCCGTAATCACGCTTACGTCATCTTTTGCCAAATCTGCCCAGGTTTTAATTCCTTTGGGATTACCGTCGCGGGTAACCAAAGCTGCGACAGATTTGGTAAGGATTGAATCGTTAGGCGCTTCTTTTTCCCAGCCTGGTTCAATTAGTCCGGCTTGCTCAATCTTCTTAATATCAAGAGCTAACGCTAGCGCCACAACGTCCGCATCTAAACCATCAATTACAGCACGGGTTTGGGAACCAGAGCCGCCATAGCTTTGGCTGAAGGTAATATTTTGGTTGTGTTCTTGTTTCCACTTATTGGTGAACTGCGGAATAATTTTTTCGTAAGCGGCGCGGGTAACCGCGTAGGAAACAAGTGTTAGCTCTTTATCGCCGCCAGTTGCAGCAACTGGGCTAGCACTACCACCCTCGGCATTAGGGTTGCCTCCAGAGCAGGCGGCGATCGCCACACTTAAACTTACTCCTACCAAAAACAGTGACACAAATTTTTTCAGTGATCTAGACATCTCAGGAAAGGTCAACAGTCCTTGGCTCCAACGTGCAGCAGCGGCACTAAAGGATACTCCTTGTTTAGTAATATTCCATAAATCCATAAAACGTTCTCCTTTTAATCTCCGGTTACTTGGTCAAGTTACCGTACTTAATCTATACGAACACATATCGTACACGGTACTCGACAAAAACGCAAATGTAATTGAAACTAGCGGTTGAGCTGACAGCTGAATTAAATTTAGGCTAAAAGTTATGGAACTTATAGCTTTGGTGATGGTGATTTAGTCTTTCAATAGATAGCTTTTATTGCACTGTGCGCTTATTTAAAAATAAAAGTACTTAAATATACTTACATCTTTCAGTATGTTACTCCAGGCGGATGCTTGTTGTCATCAGCGATAATAGTTTCGTTGCAATAAATATGACAAGATGTGTACTACAGCTTTACTAAAGCTTCATTAAAGAAGATGTTTATGCCAAGGCTGAAAGGCAGGTAATATAATAATGGCTTATTTGCATTACTACTAGTATTAATTGGAATTGGCATAGCCATACCCTTTAAATATCAAAGTTAGTTTTGATAAGAATCAGTAACCAGAGCGATCGCGTTCCCCTCCTAGAATGTCTACCTCATATCTTTCTGGCGCAAGAACAATCTGAATTTGTTTTCCTTCACATTTCTTACTTAAATTTTTCAGTTGCTCTTCTAACGTACTTCCTTCAACAGAGTTCAGTAGCCCTTTAAACCCTAAAAAAGCAAGTTTATACATTGTTTCTTGACTAAACTCACCCTGAAAGTAACCGCCATGTGTATCTACAATTCTAGAGAAGTAAGCTAAGGTTAAAATTGCGTAGCCCCAAAGATTCAAAGCTGATTTTCGTCTAGCAAAAGAAACTTTTCCTAAAAGGCTTTTTGGGTTATCTTTATAATCAGTACAGTCAAAATAAGTAAATAAATTTGCAATTGGCTTACTTGCTCGAATTTTATCTTCATCTCTTATATCACTAAGAGTTTTGTGCTCCTTGTCTGAGGAACGAAATTCAAGATAGTCGTAAGGAAATTTATCTTCATTGAAATGTATGCATTCCTCTGGTGGTAGATTTAAAATTCCATATGGATTTTTTGAGCGATATCCTTGTTTGGGGAAATTGCTATACTTGTCTTCTTTATTCTCAAAGTGTCTAGCCGTTATATTGCCAAGTCGATAGCCACTAAAGCGAGTCTTGGCTGGAAAGCTAAAATAATTAGCTATTGTTGAAGCAAGTCGCAAAGCCATGTCTCCTTCATTGCTGAAAATGTACGCCTCTTCACAGCGACGTAAAGCAGAGCGTAAAAAGTTAGCTCGTCTAGGCATAATGGTTTCCATAGGTATATCAGGAGCTATAAAAACTAATCTTCCTAAGCTAAATACACGCCCAATTTCTGGAGAGGGAAGTTTACCTTGATCTAGCTTACTTAAATTCCCAATAGATTTTGGATCGAAAACATCAGAAAGAATACGAATAGCATCAGTTACTACTAGACAGCCTAAACTATGGCTGATAAATGTTAGTTTGACTCTGCGTTTATTCCCTTTCTTCTCAGTAATTAAGTCTTCTATGTATCTTTCTTTTTTCTTCCTTATTTTATCTTGTATTTTATTCTCTTTACTTAGTCCTCTATTTTTATTCCATATTTCTGATTTTTTATTAAAACATGACTCATTCCATCTTTTTAAAACTTCCTCAGTTGCTAATTTATTCCATTCTAGTTGTGCTGACCTTATTTCATCAATAATTTCTAGATCTAAATAATTATTTATTTCTTTAAAGAGGATAATTTCAAATACAGTCTTATCTAGCTGCCGGAGTAATTCTACTAAATCTGGAACGCCAAACTTAGTAGCACGATAAGTGTCTCTAAAATAAATAACAAGTCTAAGTAAAATCAGTGTAGAAATCATTAAAGACAAAATTGCTAATAAAGTTGCTAATATAATAAAACCTATAAAGAGCCAATAATTAGTATTTAAATTAAACACAGCCACAATCTTATTTTGTAAGTAGGAGACTGGCTTAGTAGCTATATTAATTAAAAGTACCCAAGTTGTAACTAAACCAATACAAGCTAGTAGACCTAAACTAAAAATAACAGATGGCATAACTGGTAATGCACTAAATATAGCGTCACATATTCTTGTCCACCATCTATCATCAAATAAACCTTCTGATGTCCAGCGATACCCTAAGAAAACATATTTTTGATGTTTATTAATACTTTTATCTTCGTAGTTAATATAATTAAAGATACTCTCGAACCAACTCTGTGTATCACTAAACTTATTATTAAAGCCATGAACAGCTATAATAATTTCTGTAGTAAGTTCTTCCTCTTCAGTTTCCTCAATTTCAATTAATTTATCAGCTATCTCTTGAACCATTTTTGCTGCTGGCTGCGCTGAGTCAGCGTAACAAATATTTAAATTCTTTTGTTTTAATCGTTTTTTGGTTTTGTTTGGTGTGTCTAGCTTTTCTTCGTCATCGTCAACATCAGTTTGTGCCGTACTAATAACAAAGTAGCCAGGAACTTTAGGCTTGTTATTGTGATTATCTACTTTAAATTCGTAAATGTTAAAAAGTTCAAAATCTAGAAGTGAATTATCATTAGGAGTAGACATTAACTTTTATCCTTTTAAGAAAGTGGCTTGAATCTTATTTAGGATGTTAAGCTAAAAGGTAACATTAGGTTAACGTTGCTTTCTACTTACTATCGCTCAATCTTAATATTCATCTAGCATAAAATAGAAGTTATAGCAAAACACTTTTACTTTTCATTAATAGAATTAAAAATAACTATACATATTTGAAATAATTTGTATTAAATAGTTAATTTACTTAATCAAAGCGCGGGCTCAAGTATTTAATTTTACCAATGATGTGATAGCAGGTTCCGCTTACATGGAACCCGCTAGCTAGTAATATTATTTAGTTGTTCAGAAATCTAAAGGTCTGCGGCTTAAAAATCTGCACTCAATGGGGTTCGGGGGAACGGAATCACATCTCTAATATTCCCCATCCCTGTCATAAACTGCACTAATCTTTCAAACCCCAAACCAAAGCCAGCATGGGGAACAGTGCCATAGCGACGTAAATCTAAATACCACCACAAATCGGCTGGATTTAAACCTTGGCTTTGAATTCTGCGTTCTAGTATTTCCAAGCGTTCTTCCCGCTGAGAACCGCCAATAATTTCACCAATTTTAGGAGCGAGGATATCCATAGCGCGAACAGTCTTCTCGTTATCGTTCAGACGCATATAGAACGCTTTGATTTCGACTGGGTAATCAGTGACGATAACTGGCTTTTTAAATAGCTGTTCAGCCAGATAGCGTTCGTGTTCTGATTGTAAGTCCAAGCCCCATTCGACGGGATACTCAAAGGTAATATCAGCTTTTTCTAACAGGGCGATCGCATCTGTATATGTAATTCGCTCAAATTCATTGTTGATGATATTGTCAGCAGTTGCCAATACAGAATTGTCAATCCGCTGGTTAAAAAACTCCATATCTTCTGGGCAAGTTTCCAGCACATATTTAAAGATATGCTTCAAAAACGCCTCTGCTAAATCCATGTCTCCCTCAAGATCGCAGAAAGCCATTTCTGGTTCCACCATCCAAAACTCTGCCAAGTGCCGCGAAGTGTTAGAATTCTCGGCGCGAAATGTAGGACCAAAAGTATAAACATTACTGAAAGCCATTGCCATAATCTCAGCTTCCAGTTGACCGCTAACCGTTAAGTACGCAGGCCCACCAAAAAAGTCTTTAGTGTAGTCTACATCTTGAGTTTCTGTTCGAGGTACTTGCTTAAGATCCAAGCTGGTTACTGTGAACAATTCCCCAGCACCTTCACAGTCACTTCTAGTAATGATTGGCGTATGAACCCACAAAAAACCCCGTTCTTGAAAGAACTGATGAATCGCGTAAGCACAGGCATTGCGTACTCGGAAAACTGCACCGAAGGAATTGGTACGCGATCGCAAATGCCCAATTGTTCGCAAAAACTCAAACGAATGCCGTTTCTTTTGCAACGGATATGTTTCGGGATCAGCATCCCCGTAGACTTGCACCGTTTGCGCCTGCAACTCAATTCGCTGCCCTTTACCTTGGGAGGGTACAAGTACCCCAGCCACTTCCACTGAAGCCCCTGTATTCAACTGCTTGAGGATTGCATCGTAGTTTGGCAAATCCTGGAGCACAACTTGCAAATTAGCTAGAGATGAGCCATCATTGACCTCAATAAAAGCAAATCCCTTCAAGTCGCGTTTTGTACGTACCCAGCCTTGAATCGTCAGCGACTCATCAGGCTGACCATTTCGTAATATCTCTGCAATGCGTCGCGTCACCATATCACCCAGCACAAGACTTTAAGATCCAGCCTACAACAATGCCCAGCCCTCCAAAGCGGACTGCTTGCCAGAAAGGTTCTTTTAAACTACCCCAAGAAAATAGTTGGCTTTCTAAATTAAGTTCTATGGCTTCTAGCTGCTCTTTGATTTGTTGTAACTCTGCCTGAAGCTGAATTCGCTTTTTGTGACGCAGTTCCTGCTTAACTTGCTTTAAGCGTTGCTGGAGTTCTACTTGACGCTGCTTGTCGTGCTGCACTTGGGCGTAACGCTGCTTAAGATCAACAAGTGCTTGTTCTACTTCTGCAAGCGATCGCTCTACGTCTGCAACATCTTCTTTTTGGACATCTGGCATATCTGGCTCTTGGGGCGGTTGCATTTATGCTTGATAGAGTAGTGATCCAAACTGATATTGCTTGATATGCATCAACCCAACCACCTAGTTCCAACCGCCATCAACGATTTCAGCACTTTAGAACTTGCCCAAGCCCTGATGGAACGGCTCACCATCTTTCCTGATGACTGGCATAGGTTAAAGTCTAACCGCAAAGTTCGTGCTAGTGAGCAGGCAGCTGCTGCCCTGGTATTTCTCCTTAAAGAGCAGCCAGAAGAAGCCCTCCCAAGACTCCGACAAGCATCTAGCTGGCTAGATCGCTCTATTTCAGCGCCGCCTTGCCCCACTCACGGTCATAAAGCTACAACTACGTAATTGCTACTATTAACCAACTAAAGGCAGCCGGAAGCGATTATTTACTTGCTTGCCAAGTTTTAGTTCCGTACCCTTTGAGTTCCAGTAAACCCGATCAAAAATTTCGTGAAGAATACCTAGGCCACGACCACTTTCTGATTCTTCAGGAGGCAAGTATTTACTCTTGTCAACGTGGCCCTCACAAGGAGGAGTGAAGCCGCAACCTTGGTCTGAAATTGCCCACCAGTAATGGTCATCTTCTAAGGAAAAGCGGACTATAACAATTTTACCTGGATCAAGTTTATTGCCATGTTTAGCAGCGTTTACTAGGGCTTCCTGAAGCCCTAGTCTTAGCATTGCATGCAATTTATATGGCACTTCTGCCAGTAATAAATCGAGGATTGGACAAAGGTAAAGAGTCGAGGCGAAGCTAATTGTGCCCCAGTTACGCTTAACTGGACGTGGTGAGATTGTAATCACTATAAAACCTCGTAGCTTTTAGCTATAGACACATCAGTTTGCTGATTGCTGACCTTAAACATTACTTAACTGGTTTTGTTGTCATTGCGTCTTGTCAACGACTCCAGCGAAGTACCAGAGAATCATTGTGATTCAATAAAATGTTTACATCTATTGCTGAGAGTAAGGATTTTGATTGTGCAGTCAGTCGATTGAATCAAGCTTTTAGTCTTCAAAAGCATAGCGCCTCAAGAGTATCTGCCAATCTTGGAATAAAACCGTCAAAGTTGGTTTATTTGAACGTTTATTCACTTCTATTACATTCGTCTAGCTAAAATTGCAGTTGCATTTTTATTTTAGCATCTTCTCCAGCTTATACCTACTCTCTCTTGTAGGCGTGTAGGGCAAACGTATTTTATTGAGCCAGATAAGCATCTGGCGGTTGAAACCGCGACTACACTAAACGAAACCTGCCTCCGCAGGTTCAAAACCTTTGATTTGGCCTTAGTCCGCGCAGGCGGACTTGGTTTGTAAAGCCGCGAATTCTATTCGCTGAGGCTTGGTGCAAGATCTGTGGTAAGGATATTTAGTAGAGGTAAAGAATATTCTTCATCGTCTCCTGTCCTGTCCTCTGCTGCCATCGAGCAGGCAATGCAAAAGGGTAGCCTGTACACAACAAACCGATAACAAAGATCTAACGCTACCTCTACTATGCGTCCAAGCGTGATTTTACTGAGAACATTGCCTGGGTTTAAAATTTCTTTACAATTATTTCAGTAAATGTACGGTGGTAGATTTCAGTTCTTTATGAATAAGGAAGCATTAGTTCTACACTTTTATAAGTGGATAGGACATTTTCAAAGAACAGGCAAGTTTAGCAGGTTGCTTATTGCTCTATCTAAGTGTGTGGTTGCAAGTAATGACTACAGATGCTTTAGAGACTAAGGAACGCAGCACATTCTACATGAGCCGTTTGCGGAAAGAAATCTGCTGGTTGGACTCTAGTTAAATGATATTTCCCTGTCTGACAAAGCAGCTTGATGTCACGGGCGAGGGTGGCGGGTTTACAACTGACGTAGACGATGCGACGGGGCGAAGATTGGAGCAAAGATTTGATAACAGTGCGATCGCATCCCTTACGCGGTGGATCGAGCAGCACAATATCTGGCGTGATTTCTAGTTGCGGCAGCAATTTCTCCACTGCTCCCGTCTGAAACGTTACATTAGTGATGCCGTTAAGTTGGGCATTCAACTGGGCTTGCTCTACTGCTTCTGATTGCACTTCTAACCCAATCGCTTGCCGCAAAGCTCTCGCCAGTGGCAAAGTTAATGTCCCAATACCACAGTAAGCATCGACTAGCACCTCATCACCTTGCAAGTTCAGCTGCTGCATAATCACCTGCAATAGTGCTTCAGCTGATTCTGTGTAAACCTGAAAAAAGGTATCAGGACGCACCTGAAACTGGAGTCCAGCAAACTGCTCTAGCAAGTAAGCTTGCCCTGCAATACAACGAGTTTCAGGTCCAAAAATGGCGTTTGTGCGCTCAGAATTGCGATTCAGCGACACACCCACCAAATGAGGATAGCGATTTAACCACTCTTGCGCTTGGGCTGCAATTCCCGGCAAATCCCAGTGTTTCACTACCATTGTCAGCAGCATCTCTCCAGTGCGACGACCAATCCGCAACGCTAGGTGACGCACTTGCCCTTTGTGATGCCGTTCATCGTAAACTGTCCAACTCCGTTGCTGGATGTCCTGCTTCACCTCTTTTAGTAGTGGATTTAAGCGCGAGTCTTGCACTGGGCATTGATTTAAATTAATCAGCTGGTGGCTGCCTTTTTGGTAGTAACCAGCTTGCACTTGACCAGTGGTTGATTTACCCAGCGGATATGTAGCTTTATTGCGATAACCCAAAGACGAGGGAGCCGCTAGAACAGGATCGACTGGAGGACAGATGAATCCACCAATGCGTTCAAGAGCTTGGATTACTTGATTTTGTTTTACTTGCAGCTGGTACTCGTAGGAGATATGCTGCCACTGACAACTACCACATTTATCCGCCACGATGCAGCTAGGTCGGATCCGGTGGGTAGATGCTTCTAGCAGTCTGTGTAGCTTGCCGTGGGCGTATTGGGGCTTTATATGTACTAGCCGCACCAAAACGCGATCGCCCAGAACCGTATTTGGGACAAACACCACTCGCTCATCCCAGCGACCAACCCCGTCACCAGTGTCATTCAAGTCAGTGATCATAACCTCAACTAACTGACCCTGTTGCCATTGCGGTTGATTAACAAGACCAGTATTAGGTAATTCTTTAAGCGACATAGTTATTCCCCTCTCTTTATTTGTGTGCGGGGACTGGATTAAACTACAAATAATATTCTGTGACATTCCATTAATTATGAGCGTAGTTAGCCAGGTTATTCTCAAAGCCGACGACGAACTCCGTTATCCCAGTAGCGGTGAACTCAAGAACATCAAAGAATTTTTACAAACCGGGGATCAGCGGATGCGGATTATCGCAACGCTAGCCGAGAATGAGAAAAAGATTGTTCAACAAGCCAGTAAACAGCTTTGGCAGAAACGTCCGGACTTTATTGCGCCTGGGGGAAATGCCTATGGCGAGAAACAACGGGCGCTATGTCTACGCGACTATGGCTGGTACTTGCGCCTAATCACCTATGGACTACTTTCTGGTGACATAGGACCGATTGAAAAAATTGGTTTGATTGGGGTGCGGGAAATGTACAACTCATTGGGCGTTCCCGTTCCAGGAATGGTGGAATCAATCCGTTGCCTGAAGCAAGCCTCTCTCGACTTACTGACTCAGGAAGACGCAGCCGAAGCAGCGCCCTACTTTGATTATCTGATTCAGGGAATGTCCTAACGCTTCTCTAGGTTGGATATTTTATTCAGCGCCAGAATATTAGTTGATAAAATTCCAGCACTTTAATATATACTCGCTTCCCTACTGTTGGCGGCTGGATCTAGCAGAATTTCTGTTAGAGCGATCGCGCTTCAGTAGGGATATTTTGTTGCACAGTAGTACAAATATACTGTAGACTTTCAGCAAAGCGATCGCGCTTCCTGCTGACACGTCATTATGAGGTAAATTATGACTGAACTTAGCCAAGAAGTGTCTAGCCGCAAACCGTTTGATATTGATACGGCTACTAAATTAATTGCTTGTTTCACAATCTTATTCTATATTGTTGGCTTTATAACAACTAATTTATACTTACAGCAGTTAGGTTTTTCAGACTTTTCACTTTTCAAACCTCGATTCATTCTCACAGGAAGCTTAGTAGTAACTTCTATTATTTTAAACTTTCTACTAATAGACACTACAAAATTGCCTATTCAGCTTAAGAAAACAACAGTTATTGGTTTAGAGCTAATTTCTAAAAGGTATAATCAAGAGCAAAAATTGGCTGATTGCCCCTCATACTTAATAAAGTAAGAAACCCTCACTAGAGACTGAGTGCTTAAAACTTAAGTTGAGACTTATGGTAACAACATCAACTCCAATAGAACAAAGAGTTTTATTAAAGAATATCAGTTGGCAACTGTTTGAAAGCCTATTGCTAGAAATGGGCGAGCAGCGTTCTACTCGGCTGGCTTATTACAAGGGAAATCTAGAGTTAATGACACCATTATGGGAGCATGAAAATCGCAATAGGTTGATAGAACGCTTAATTTCAACTTTAGTAGAAGAACTGAATCTTGAGTTTAATCCAGGCGGTTCTGTGACACTCAAACGTCGAGATAGGAGTGTAGGGAAAGAACCGGACTCGTGCTATTACATTCAGAACGAAGCACGAGTTAGAGGGAAAACTGAAATAGATTTGACTCAAGATCCACCACCGGACTTAGCAATAGAAATAGATATTACTAGTAGTTCTTTAAATCAATTAGCTCTGTATGCAGATTTAGGTGTGCCTGAAATATGGAGATTTGATGGACGGAGGCTGAAAATATATCAGTTACAAAAGGGAGAGTATATAGAGTGCGATCGCTCCCCCACTTTCCCCTTACTCCCAGCAACTAAAGTAGAAGAATTTATAGAACAGTGTCAAACCACAGGTGTAATCACATCAGTGCGTCAATTCCGGGAATGGGTAAGACAGCAACCAAATCCCGAAAGTAGACAATCATAGCTACAATTAAGCCTGTTCCGTTTGTGCTTTTCGCCTTACTATGTCTGCTACCTCAGAATCTCCTTTTTCCTCTACAGAAATTGCTGATGAAGGTTTAAAGCCAGAAGAATACGCAGAAATTGTGCGACGGCTAGGGCGGCATCCGAACAAAGCTGAATTAGGTATGTTTGGGGTGATGTGGTCAGAGCATTGCTGTTATAAAAATTCCAGACCTCTACTGAAACAATTTCCCACAGAAGGCGATCGCATTCTCGTTGGACCAGGAGAAAATGCTGGTGTTGTAGATTTGGGCGATGGGCTACAACTAGCATTTAAGATTGAGTCCCACAACCACCCTTCAGCTGTTGAACCATTTCAAGGAGCTGCAACAGGAGTTGGAGGTATTTTGCGAGATATCTTTACCATGGGGGCGCGTCCCATTGCTTTATTAAATTCCCTCCGCTTCGGCTCCTTAGAAGATGCCCGAACCAGGCGGTTGTTCAATGGCGTAGTAGCGGGAATTTCCCATTACGGCAATTGTGTTGGAGTCCCCACGGTCGGCGGCGAAGTTTACTTTGACCCAGCTTACTCCGGTAATCCCTTAGTCAACGTGATGGCACTGGGATTGATGGAAACCCCTGAAATTGTTAAATCTGGGGCAGCTGGCATTGGAAATCCAGTGCTTTATGTTGGTTCCACCACCGGGCGAGACGGTATGGGCGGCGCAAGTTTTGCCAGTGCGGAACTGAGCGACAAATCAGAACAAAACCGCCCAGCAGTTCAGGTGGGCGATCCCTTTTTAGAAAAATCCTTAATTGAAGCTTGCTTAGAGGCATTTAAGACGGGTGCTGTGGTCGCAGCCCAAGATATGGGAGCAGCTGGAATTACCTGTTCCACATCAGAAATGGCTGCTAAAGGCGGCGTGGGAATTGAACTGAATTTAGACTTGATCCCCGTGCGAGAAACTGGCATGGTTCCTTATGAATACCTGCTTTCAGAATCTCAAGAGCGGATGCTGTTTGTTGCCTACAAGGGGCGAGAGCAGGAATTGATTGATATTTTCCACCGCTGGGGGCTGCATGCAGTAGTTACTGGAACAGTGATTGCAGAGCCAATAGTGCGAATTCTGTTTCAAGGTGAGGTAGCAGCTGAAATCCCAGCTGAAGCTTTGGCAGAAAATACGCCACTCTATCACCGAGAATTGTTGAGTGAACCACCAGAATATGCCCGTAAAGCGAGTGAGTGGAAATCTGCTTTCCTACCTCCTTGTACACCTGATGGAATTCAAGTTGCAGGTCTAACGCACACCTGGAATGACATTCTGCTAACTCTGCTAGATACACCAACGATCGCTTCTAAACGCTGGGTCTATCGTCAGTATGATCATCAAGTCCAAAATAATACAGTAATTCTTCCTGGGGGTGCAGATGCAGCTGTTGTCCGGTTACGGGTTAATGGTAAGGGGCAGAAGGGTGTCGCGGCCACAGTGGATTGTAATCCTCGTTACGTCTATCTAGATCCCTATGAAGGTGCTAAGGCAGTAGTAGCAGAAGCTGCCCGTAATCTCAGTTGTGTAGGGGCAGAACCTCTAGCGGTGACGGATAACCTTAACTTCGGCAGCCCAGAAAAACCCGTTGGCTACTGGCAACTAGCAGAAGCTTGTCGAGGTTTAGCAGCAGCTTGTCGAGAATTGGGAACGCCAGTGACTGGCGGCAATGTGTCACTTTACAACGAAACTCTTGACTTCTCTGGTCAGCCGCAGCCGATATATCCGACTCCAGTTGTTGGTATGGTGGGGTTGATTTCTGACTTAACTCGCGTCTGTGGTCAAGCATGGCTTAGAGCAGGGGACTTAATTTATCTACTGGGTAAACCTCTAGAGGAGCAAGATGGGGTGACGTTGGGGTGTTCAGAGTATTTAGCCGTAATTCACGCTACTGTAGCTGGGTCGCCGCCCTCAGTGAATTTTGACTTGGAGCGTCGCGTCCAGTCTGCTTGCCGCGAGGGGATTCGTCAAGGTTGGGTACGTTCAGCCCATGATTGTGCTGAGGGTGGACTCGTAATCGCACTCGCGGAAGCTTGTATTGCTGGTCAATTAGGAGCAGAAATTAATCTAAGACTACTTTCAAAGCTAAAAGACCAGTCATGGCGCTGGGATGAAGTTCTCTTTGGTGAAGGCGGAGCCAGGATTTTAGTTTCTGTCTCTCTAGAACATCAGTCCCTGTGGGAATCCTACTTAAAGCAGCATCTGGGTAATGACTGGCAAAAAATTGGTCAGGTGCGGAATGCTGACACACCTTTGCGGGTTTTTACGGCTGATAACCAGTCTTTAATTGAGGTTAAAATTGAGTTGATGAGCGATCACTACTACAATGCAATTCCTGAGCGTCTAGCCCTTTAGTAAATAGGAACAGCCCCTAAGCACAAGCTGACTCAATTGAATTATTAAATATTACTCAACCAGAATTAGTAGGACGACTAAGCATTATTACGTTACTGTATATTAAGTGGAATAGTTAACGATTTATTAAGGTTGGTTAATCTTTCTGAATTTATCTACTAGGAATTTCACTGAGTCAACACCCTCATCAGGAGCAAAGCTGTAGCATGATTCCCAACCATCGCCTCTCTTTGGATGATCGCACCGAACTGGGTAGAGACGCAACTAATGATGTTGAGCCCCGTCCTGACAAGCCAGAGGAAGCCTGTGGCG
The DNA here is from genome assembly GCA_041748755.1 of Chroococcidiopsidaceae cyanobacterium. Classification (GTDB taxonomy): domain Bacteria; phylum Cyanobacteriota; class Cyanobacteriia; order Cyanobacteriales; family Chroococcidiopsidaceae; genus JAHHHE01. The sequence continues at coordinate 23,544 of JBGTCQ010000108.1, forward strand.
TTTTTGGAATTTTTGCACCAGGGGAAGACGTTGCAAAACTAACTTACTTTGGTTTGTATGCCCTCCAACATAGAGGTCAAGAATCAGCAGGAATTGCTACATTTGAGGGACAAAAAATTCACCTGCACAAAGAAATGGGGCTAGTGTCCCAGGTGTTCAATGAATCGATCTTGAGCCAGCTACTTGGTAATTTAGCTGTGGGTCATACTCGTTACTCTACAACTGGCTCCAGTCGTGTCGTCAACGCCCAGCCAGCTGTTGTAGAAACCTGTTTGGGATCGTTGGCTTTAGCTCACAACGGCAACTTAGTTAACACGCCTCGGCTACGCGAGGAATTGCTGCAACGTCACTGTAACTTAGTTACTAGTACAGATTCAGAATTAATTGCATTTGCGATCGCTGAAGAAATTAACTCTGGCAAGAAATGGTTGGAGGGGTCCATTAGTGCTCTTCAACGCTGCCAAGGAGCTTTTAGTTTAGTTATTGGTACCCCAGAGGGTTTAATGGGCGTGCGTGACCCCAATGGCATCCGTCCCCTAGTGATTGGCACTCTAGGCACTAATCCCCAGCGCTACGTTTTCGCCTCCGAGACTTGTGGTTTAGACATTATTGGTGCGGATTACCTGCGGGATGTGGAACCGGGAGAATTAGTTTGGGTCACCGAATCAGGACTGGCTTCGTTTCACTGGGCGCAAAAGCCTCAACGCAAGCTCTGTATTTTTGAGATGATTTACTTTGCTAGACCAGATAGCGTCATGCATAGTGAGAGCTTGTATAGCTATCGGCTACGACTGGGACGGCAACTCGCTCAAGAATCTCCTGCTGATGCCGATGTTGTTATTGGTGTTCCCGATTCCGGTATTCCAGCTGCCATTGGCTTTTCTCAATCTTCTGGTATTCCCTACGCTGAAGGGCTGATTAAAAATCGCTACGTTGGTCGCACCTTCATCCAGCCGACTCAGACAATGCGCGAGTCTGGCATCCGCATGAAACTCAATCCTCTTAAAGATGTGCTGGCTGGTAAACGGGTTGTAATTGTGGATGACTCAATTGTCAGAGGTACAACCAGCCGTAAACTTGTGCAAGCTCTCCGGGATGCTGGTGCAGTTGAGGTTCACATGCGCGTTTCCTCTCCGCCAGTGACACACCCCTGCTTCTATGGCATTGACACTGATAGCCAGGATCAGTTGATTGCCGCTACTAAGTCGGTAGCAGAAATTGCTAACCAAATTGAGGTAGATTCTCTCGCTTATCTCAGCAAGGAGGGGATGCTGAAAGCTACTCAAGAAGACCCTAACAGTTTCTGTTCAGCTTGTTTCACAGGAGATTACCCAATTCCAGTTCCTGAGCTGGTCAAGCGTTCTAAATTGATGCTAGAAAAGTCGGCAGTTTGATGTCCTTTGTAAGAGGAATATAGTTGCATTCGATTGCTTCTAGTAGGCAAGTGACAACTTCTAGAGATCGTCAAGATTGGCGTATGGACAGTTGAGAAGACATGGGTTTTGCAAGCCGGAGACGATTAATACTTCAGGAGCTTTGGCAGTCTAGCGCTATAGTCTACTTAGTCTACCTGGTAATAAGCAGTTTCATATAATGTTTGCTTTGTAAGCTCGGACGCAACCGTGAGTTAAGCTGTCGGCTAAATCGTGAGGATATAGATTTCAATCTTGAGTTAATAAATTAACGTTTAGCTCCAAATAGTAAACTCTAAGATATAAAACTCTAGCTTAGAAATGAATTGAAGTCCTCGTTAACCAACTTATCTGAACTTCGTCATAAAGCGCTTTTAGTTCATGAGCGGCTTTGTAAAACATATAGTTGTCCTGTTGCGTTCTTCCAGAATCTAGATCCCCTTAGCGAATTAATCTCGTCATTATTGTCACACCGTACACGCAACGCCGACTCAGCCTGTGCTTTCAGTGAACTAATATCTCGTTTTGAAAACTGGGCTGCCGTTCGTGATGCTCCTGTTGATGAAATAGAGGCAGCGATTCAATCCTGTACTTGGTCAGAACAAAAGGCACCGCGAATTCAGCATATCCTGCAACTGATCAGCCAGCAACGTGGAGAATTATCATTGGATTTTTTGGGTGAGCTTGAAGTTCCCATCGCTCGTGCATGGCTTGAATCACTACCCGGCGTTGGTCCAAAGACAAGTGCAGCTGTGCTGCTATTTAGTCGCTTACGGCGTCCTGCGCTTCCTGTTGATAGTCATCATTACCGTGTGGCTCTCCGTTTACAGTTGATTCCAGAAGCAGTTACCGTTGGTCGCTCCCATGCACTGCTTGAGGCGCAACTGCCACCTGACTGGAGTGCTCAACAGGTATACGATAATCACGAGGTGATGATGATGCATGGGCAGCGTTGCTGCTTTTATCGTAATCCGACTTGCAGACGGTGTTCTGTACTGGATTTATGTTCTTATGGGCAAGAACGTCTAAGTGCTGTTAATTCTACGACGGCTGACCTTAGATAGCTGATGGAATACAATCTAACAACACTTCAGCGGTAGACTTGTGGTCTATCGGGTTGTCTATTTTACTAGCAAGGCGATCGCTCTTGAATATCCAAAAATAGTGCCAAACGCTTTCGGTTATGGTAGGAGACTCTGACGGCATCAAATAGGAATTTTGCATCTTGAGTTGGGTACAAGTCCCAATTCCAACACCTTAACTTAGCTGCATCGGACCTAAGTATTTTGTTAAGTAAGGCGAGAAAACTTCATAAATAAGCGTTAGTGGCTGTCCATGATGCCAAAACAGGTAGTGTCGCCCCCAAAAAGGGCCTATTTGGGCAAAAGCTAACTCTAAAGCAACTGAGTTACCATAGTGAATTCCCTGGACATCCCGATACAACTCTGTGCGGAGACGAGTTAAACTAGCCCAAATCGGCAACTCACGGTTCTGTAAATATTCATCTACATGGCTAGCTTCCCACCACGAAGTAGCATATGCCAATCTTTGACCAGAAGTGGTACGCAGCCACACTTGCCGCCGCAATCTCGGTCCCGGCACAGCTTGGATCAAGTCAGGGGCAGCATCCGAGTCCATCCCAATGTTGGACATATCAATTACATCTACTTCTGTTGGCTCACTTGTAAGCAATTGCAGGTGCCTTGTTGGAGATCCGTCTCCCAGAAGTAATAGTTGCCAGGCAGGTGCTAGCTGAGTGTGAGGCAAGCCTTGTTGAATAACTTCTTCCCCCCCTTGCCAAAGCGGTGTGAGGCGATGCCAAGTCGTTGGCAGTGCTAGACTATTTGCCGAACTAAAAGTTACAGTCAATGTTCTTTACAAAACTTCATTTATGTATCAAATCATAAACAATTAGACGACAAAAATACATCGCCCAGCAGATTATTAATATAGTTTCCAGCTTTAAGTTGAAATTCCCTTCTTCAACTCAAAACTCCGAGCGAAGCGAGGTAAGTGCGGATGGCGAGACTCGAACTCGCAAGGCGTTAACCACACGCCCCTCAAGCGTGCGTGTCTACCAATTCCACCACATCCGCAATTGGTGTATCTAATCATAAAATAATGTAGCATAGCTAACGCCTCTTATTTCCTAGTTAGAGTAGACGTTGTAGAGGCGATGCCTGCGGCGGGCTACCCTTTGGGAACGCCTACGCACTTCTTGGAAAGGCATTAATTTTAGCTGTTGGCGCGGATCGCGCTCATGTATCTTTTAGGAAGTCCTCAAAGACTTCTATCCTAGCTGATACTGCCATCAAAGTTGGACGATGCACTTTTCCAAAATACTAATTGCCAATCGCGGCGAAATTGCCCTCCGCATTCTCCGCACCTGCGAAGAAATGGGAATTGCTACTGTTGCGGTTCACTCCACGGTTGACCGCGATGCCCTACATGTTCAACTTGCTGATGAAGCGGTTTGCATTGGCGAAGCTCCTAGTAGCCAAAGTTATCTGAATATTCCCAGAATTATTGCAGCTGCACTGACTCGAAACGCCACCGCCATTCATCCCGGCTATGGCTTTTTAGCCGAAAATGCTCGCTTTGCTGAAATCTGCGCCGACCATGAGATTGCCTTTATTGGGCCAACACCGGAAGCTATTCGAGCAATGGGGGATAAATCAACCGCCAAGGAAACTATGATCAAAGCTGGTGTGCCAATTGTGCCAGGTAGTGATGGGTTACTCCAAGACGAACAG
>JBGTCQ010000109.1:0-7234 GCA_041748755.1 Chroococcidiopsidaceae cyanobacterium
AAAATACCGTTGGCTACCGTTCGGGGCTTTGCCATGTTTATGCGTGTTGGGATGACCGCAGAGCCGACATTCCATAGTTCGTGCTTCAGAGTAGATTTCTCTCTACTTTACTCAACCCCACCAAAATTTGATGCACTATCCGACGCTGCGGCAACAAGGGCCGGCGTTTCAAAAATCCCTGCACCGATAACAATGCCGACAATCAATTAGAGCGATCGCGTCTCCAAAAGATAGCGCTGGCTTGGGCGCTGTCAGCACGCTGGCTACATTTGGATTAGGCAAACGGAGTTGCTGACAGTTCCAAATTTATTGCTCCGGTACCTTCTTGGTGTAGGGCGATCGCGCTTAGGGCCCCCTGCCCACGGCGGCGTACCAAAGGCAGAAAAATCCTTCTAGTAGTTGTAGCCGACTCCTAGCAACACCCCTACCTCGGTTTCATCAATAAAACCGACATTTACCCCAGCAGTTGCTGTAAATCGAGGTGATAAAGGCACATCTACCCCACCAGAAATTAGAGCGCCAACAGTGGTGGTGAAGCGCTGACAAACCACGTATTGAGTCGTTCCTATGATGCACTAGACAAGCTCCAAGCTGATCTAAAAACAGAGGTGCAACTTGTGACCAATGTGCTAGTAGTCGAAGCTGAAATTGAAAAGGAGCAGGAGTTGACCAACGTTAAGATTAAAACCACAAACTCTGTCCTAAAACAACTGGAATTTGAGTTGCCAGTAACAGAAGTAAGTCTGGTAAAAGCCGCGATCGCTCAAGAACTTGGACTGTCTCAGCAAGTAGATTTGCAAGCTGGTACCCAAATGAAAGTGCAGCTTGCTGTTAATGTGCTAGGAATCTTAGCTGAAATTGAAAAGGAGCAAGGACTTACCAAAGTTGAGGTGAAAACCGCAAATTCTGTCCTAAAACAATTAGAATTTGAGTTACCAGTAACAGAATTAAGTCTGGTAGAAGCCGCGATCGCTCAAGAACTAGGATTGTCTCCTGAAAATGCCGAAATGTTAGTAAGTTATCGGGTAAAAAAATAGTGGGTATTCTTTATGTTTGTGAGCACTAGCGGCAATGCTTGAGGCGTGATGAACCAACATAAAAATGGTCTAAATACCAAATGTAAATATCTACTAGACTCGGTACGGTAACTATAATGAAACCAAAAAGTAAGCTCCTAGACGAAGCAATCCTGGCGCTTGAAAACTCAATTATTTACTATGATGATCGCCCAATTGGGACAGTAGCTGCCCGTGATCTAGAGGTGGAAGCGCTTAATTACGATCAGTGCTTTGTCCGCGATTTTGTTCCTTCAGCTCTTGCTTTTCTAATGAGCGGTAAAACAGAAATTGTCCGCAATTTTTTGATAGAAACTCTAGCTTTACAGAGCCACGAAAAGCAAATGGACTGTTTTAAGCCGGGTCCGGGGTTGATGCCAGCTAGCTTCAAAGTGGAATCAAAAGATCACAAACAATGGTTGAGCGCCGATTTTGGTGAACACGCAATTGCCAGAGTCCCACCCGTTGATTCCTGTTTGTGGTGGATTATCTTATTACGGGCTTATGTGAAAGCAACAGGCGATATGGCGATCGCCCATCAAGCAGAATTCCAACAGGGGATCAAGTTGATTCTAGACCTTTGTATGGTACATCGGTTTGCCATGTTCCCAACGATGTTAGTTCCCGATGGCGCTTTCATGATTGATCGTCGTCTGGGTGTATACGGGCATCCGTTAGAAATTCAGGTCTTATTCTATGCTGCTTTACGTACAGCTCTTGACCTACTTCTACCTAATGATGGTGAGCAATATCTTGATACTGTCAATCAACGATTAGGAGCTCTTAGTTATCATGTGCGAGAGTATTACTGGCTAGACTTCCAGCGTTTGAATGAAATCTATCGCTACAAAGGTGAAGAATTTGGCAAAGAAGTTGCTAATAAGTTTAATATTTATCCCGAATCCATTCCCGCTTGGTTGACCGAATGGTTGCCAGAAACTGGCGGTTATCTAGCAGGTAATCTCGGACCAGCACGGATGGATTTTCGTTTCTTTGCACTGGGAAACTTGATGGCAATCCTGACTTCTTTAGCTAGCGTTCAGGAATCCCAACAAATTATGGATTTGATAGAACAACGCTGGCACGATCTCATCGGATATATGCCAATGAAAATTTGTTTTCCCGCAGTAGAAGGACTAGAGTGGAGGCTCTTAACTGGCTGCGACCCTAAAAATATCCCGTGGTCGTATCACAATGGCGGTAATTGGCCAGTTTTACTCTGGATGTTAGTGGCAGCAGCTCAAAAAACTGGTCGAATGGAGGTTGCTCATAAAGCTCTTGCGATCGCTGAAAAACGCCTGAGTGAAGATCAATGGCCCGAATACTACGATGGCAAAAACGGGCGACTGATTGGAAAAGAAGCAAGGAAACATCAAACTTGGACTATTGCTGGGTTTTTAGTGGCGCAAGAAATGCTAGCAAACCCTGATCATTTAGCATTAATCAGTTTTGAGCCAAACACTGAGTTGTTGACCTGTTTTATTTAAACTGGCTTGATGTTGATTTTAAGGATTTTGTTGAGAATTATTATTACTCATGACCAAGTGTTACTCCTGTAACTTTTTAAGAGAATCAGGCTTGTGAGCAGCTTCCTTACCTGTTTTATCACTTTCAACAAGGTACTCTGGGTTATTTTCCGAGGCAGCGACGTGATGTCCTTTAATATCTGTAGGTGAGGTGAGCTTCTTTTTCACTACACCAGTGGTTGTACCTTGTGATGTTTTCCACTCAACTTTGTCACCTTTCTGGAATTCTTCAGACACGGGTTTGCTCCTGTATAATGCTTTATACCTATTAACTGTCACATTATGTTGTCAGTATTAAAGACGGCCATCACTCCAGTGATAGAGACGCGAGCAGGTGGAGCACGAAGCGTGAATAATTAGACGTGTTTTATAATACATTGAAGTACGTTGCTTGTAAGTTGCAATCTTACAGAGAATTTAAGCGCTTTAAATCATAATTTTTCGTTGCTTATTCTCAACAAGCTTTGGGTTTCAAAAGCCATACTACAAGTCACGCTAATTTGTTACCCTGTCGTTTACCAGATTATTTGACCGGTTGACAAATTTTTGTTATGTCTACTTATCAGCCTAAAATCTGCTCCGGATAGCAATAGCCGAGATATTTAAGACGAGTAGCGCTTATCTCAACAAGTACAGTTTTTGCTAAGAATAGTGCGATCCAAGCTGCTCTATCTAGGCAACTTTATCGTTCGTTCACAACGTCAGAGAACAGGGACAAGCTCTTTTACTATCTCTGTTAGAGTGCATCCTGAAGTAGTCTGAGATACATCAAGAGCCACAACGTTTTGCTAACACTACCGATTAGGGTATTACTTCAGTGAAGTTGAAAGACCTCTCTATACTTATGTAGAACTACCCCAAATAAATATGCAAATCCATGAAAAGGTAACAATATCAGATTTGAAGATAGCGATCGCCCGTAGCCAAAACTACCTGCTTTCACTCCAAAATTCTGCTGGCTATTGGTGGGCGCATCTAGAATCTAATGTCTCAATTACAGCAGAAGTGGTGCTGCTACACAAAATTTGGGGTACTGATCCAAGTTCCCTGCACAAGGTAGAGACATACTTGCGCTCCCAGCAGCGATCGCAGGGCGGTTGGGAACTGTTCTATGGCGATGGCGGAGAACTCAGTACCTCTGTTGAAGCGTACATGGCACTCAAGCTGCTAGGCGTGTCTACCGATGATCCTGCCCTTCTACGGGCAAAGGCTTTCATCCAGGCGCGAGGCGGCATTAGTAAAACTCGAATTTTTACCAAGTTTCATTTGGCTCTAATTGGTTGTTATGACTGGCGGGGCGTGCCTTCTATTCCTCCTTGGATCATGCTACTACCAAATGAATTCCCCTTTAACATCTATGAAATATCGAGTTGGGCGCGGGGCAGTACAGTGCCTTTGGTGATTGTGTTTGACCGCAAGCCAGTTTACAAAGTTAACCCTGCCATTACCTTAGATGAACTTTATCTAGAGAGCAAGACATCCGATCTACCACGCACTGGAGATTGGACAGATGTGTTTGTCACCCTAGATCATGTCTTGAAGTTGGCGGAGAATTTTAACTTGGTTCCATTTCGGGAAGCAGGAATCAAAGCCGCAGAAAAATGGGTACTCGAACGCCAGGAACCTACGGGAGACTGGGGTGGAATTATTCCGGCGATGCTGAATTCGCTGTTAGCTTTGCGCTGTCTGAATTACACTGCAAACGATCCAATAGTGGCACGAGGCTTGCAGGCAGTCGATAACTTTGTGGTGGAAACAGAAGACATTTACTGGGTACAGCCCTGCGTCTCGCCAGTTTGGGATACGGCGCTAGTCATGCGATCGCTTGTCGATTCGGGCTTAGATCCCGCTGATCCGGCTTTGGTAAAAGCAGGTGAGTGGCTACTGCAAAAGCAAATTCTCGACTATGGTGATTGGGCAGTCAAAAATTATCAAGGTAAACCAGGCGGTTGGGCGTTTGAGTTCGACAACCGCTTTTATCCCGATGTAGACGATACGGCAGTTGTAGTAATGGCATTACAGGCAGTTAAGTTGCCAGACGAACAATTGAAGCAAGCGGCGATCGCTCGTGCTGTTGCTTGGATTGCCTCAATGCAATGTGTGTCCGGTGGCTGGGCTGCTTTTGACTTGGATAACAATCAGGAATGGCTGAATTTGTTGCCCTACGCCGATCTCAAAGCTATGATTGACCCGAATACGGCAGATGTCACGGCACGAGTGCTGGAAATGATAGGATGCTTAGATAATAAGCACCACCTCACTTCTGAGGCACGCGATCGCGCCCTTGCTTATCTACAGCACGAACAAGAACCATCAGGCTGCTGGTTTGGGCGTTGGGGTGTGAATTACATTTACGGGACTAGTGGGGTTTTAAGCGCTCTCTCCTTAATCGGATCGCCAAATCAACAGCAAAGCATTAAACGAGGTGCAGCGTGGTTAGCTAGCTGTCAGAACTCGGATGGAGGCTGGGGAGAAACTTGCCAAAGCTATCAAGATCCGTCTCTCAAAGGTATAGGTAAAAGCACTGCGTCACAAACTGCCTGGGCGCTGATTGGGTTAATGGCAGCAGGAATGAGCAAGTTTGAAGAGTCAATACAGCGAGGCATTGACTACCTGGTGAAAACCCAACAGGCTGATGGTAGCTGGGATGAACCGGAGTTTACAGGAACCGGATTTCCGGGTCACTTTTATTTGAATTACAACCTTTATCGGCAACACTTCCCGCTAACTGCTTTGGGACGTTATCAAAAAATACAGCATGAATTTTAGTTTGGGATTAACCGTGCTAGCTGTGGCAATTTGGCTGGGACTTCTTTGCTTTCGTGGGCAGTTTTGGCGATTAGATCAACAATTAGAGCAGGATATTAGCTACGATGACAAGATAATTCTGCCTGCAATCTGTGCTGTCATTCCTGCCCGTAATGAAGCAGATTTACTGCCTGTAACTTTGCGATCGCTCCTTTTGCAAAACTATCCAGATTTCAACGTTGTTTTGGTAGATGATGGCAGCACTGACGGCACGGCTGATGTTGCTAGAGAAACAGCAGCAGTTGTGGATAAACTTCAGCAGTTAAATATCATTTCGGTTGCGCCTTTACCTCCAGGTTGGACTGGCAAACTCTGGGCAATCGAGCAAGGCATTCGGAAAGCTCAATCCTTCTCTCCTACATACATCTTGCTCGCAGATGCTGATATTGAACATCACCCTGCGAATCTGCGTCGGTTAGTTACCAAGGCGATGCAGGCAGATTTAGATTTAGCTTCGGTAATGGTGCGGCTAAGGTGTGAGAGTTTTTGGGAAAAACTGCTGATTCCAGCATTTGTCTTTTTCTTCCAAAAACTTTACCCCTTTCGTTGGGTTAATAATCCGCATCGTTCAACTGCGGCAGCAGCTGGTGGCTGTATTCTCATTCGCTGTCAAGCTTTAGAGCAAATTGGTGGTATTCAGGTTATGCGACAGGCATTAATTGATGACTGTGCCTTAGCTGCTGCCGTAAAGTCGAGGAGAGGTAAAATTTGGCTAGGATTGAGCAATCTAACTCGCAGTATCCGTCCCTATTCTTCACTAGAGACGATCTGGAGCATGGTTGCCCGAACTGCGTATACCCAACTAAATTATTCCCCGCTACTGCTAGTGGGAACGCTACTAGGGATGATGCTGATCTACGTAGTTCCGCCTGTAGGATTCATTTTAGGTGCAGCAAGCGGGAATTGGGCAGTTAGCATTACTGGTTTGATTGGCTGGCTTTTAATGACATTGGCTTACTTTCCGACAATTCGTTTTTACAATTGCTCTCCAGTATTTGCCTTATGTTTGCCAGCGATCGCGATTCTCTACACTTTAATGACTTTCGATTCAGCCGTGCGCCACTGGCATGGACAAGGTGGAGCTTGGAAGGGACGAGTTTATCCGACTCATCCTGTTTAACGCAGAGGTACATGGATTGACAACGGCAAAACGCAGCGGCGGCAGACAACCTCGAACCCAGCACCAGCAGCTTTCGTCCGTCCGCTGCCGTGAAGTGTTAGGTGGCGATCAACTTTACACATTGAACCACCATATCCAATCCTGCGGAACGTATTCTGATCCCATGTCGAGGGAAGGAGGATGTGCTTGTAAGCACTTTAGAACTATTTCAGGGACAACAGCACTATGCGGATTATCAATGAACGCCTTCATAGGGAAATCTTCATCTTGTCCGTAGTCGAGTGGATGACGGCAGGGAGGAACTAACTGTTCATCCCTAGTTGCACGAATTAGTTGATGAAGATGACTAATGATTACAACCCCATCAACATTTGGAAATTGCAGAGGCTTTCCACTTGTATCTAGAGCGAAGGAATTGGAAGTAAACAACCCACAAAGGGGATGCGTAAGAGAGGAAATAGGTTCATAGATATAGTCATCCCATACGATTACAAGAATAGATGTAAAGTTCTCATTCTCTTTTTTGAAAGGTGCAAATTTTCCCTCAGCACTAATCAAGAAATCTTTAACTGGATTATCTCTAGCAGGACTTACGCAAGGGACATTTGAACGGACGGGCGCTTGAGTTGCTCAATCAGGTAGTCTGAGAACATTCCGTGCTTAATCTGATAGATCGTTCTGCCGCTCTGGTACGCGATTGTTTTGAGCCGACTCCAAACCAGCAA
>JBGTCQ010000110.1:0-11148 GCA_041748755.1 Chroococcidiopsidaceae cyanobacterium
CGATTAACCGCCGCTGCTTCACGAGCAGCTGTTGCTTGCTCAGGATGGATACCCAAGCGTGTCAGATTAATCCGACCCTTGCCGTCTATCTCTCGCACTTTGACAATCACCTCATCACCAACCGCCACCTCATCCTCGACCTTGCCTACTCGATAGTCAGCTAGCTGGGAAATATGAACCATTCCTTCCTTCCCAGGGAGAAACTCCACAAAGGCCCCAATCGGGATCACACGAGTCACTTTACCAGCATAAACATCGCCTTCGTTTAGCTTCCGCGTCATTCCGAGGATGATATTGCGTGCTTTCTTTGCCTTGTTCTCATCTATGGCAGAGATTGTTACCGTGCCATCATCTTCAATATCAATCTTGGCTCCGGTTTCTTCCGTGATGCCCTTAATTGTCTTGCCTCCCGGTCCAATAATCATGCCAATAAATTCTGGCTCGATCTTGATTGTCAAGAGACGCGGGGCAAAAGGTGACGTTTCAGCACGCGGTTTGTCAATTGTCTGGAGCATTTTCTCTAGAATGTGCAACCGCGCTGGACGAGCTTGCTCAATAGCTTTGGCAATAATTTCTAGAGGAAGACCAGGAATCTTCATATCCATTTGCAAGGCTGTAATCCCGCTATCCGTTCCAGCAACTTTGAAGTCCATATCTCCCAAGAAGTCTTCAATGCCCTGAATGTCGGTAAGGACGCGCAATTCATCCCCTTCCTTAATCAGCCCCATTGCCGCGCCGCTGACAGGCTTTGTGATTGGCACTCCAGCATCCATTAGTGCCAGCGTCGAACCGCAGACAGAACCCATTGAGGTAGAACCATTAGAAGAAAGGACTTCAGACACTACCCGGATCACGTATGGGAAATCTTCTTTAGACGGCAGAACAGGAATGATCGCTCTTTCTGCCAACGCACCATGACCGATTTCGCGGCGACCGGCAGCACGTAAGGGCTTTGTTTCCCCTACAGAGTAAGGCGGGAAGTTGTAGTGATGCAGATAACGCTTCTTCTCAAGATCCATTTGCAGATCATCGAATAGATTTTGGGCATCTCCTGGTGTACCTAGAGTACAAGCAGATAAGACTTGGGTTAGTCCTCGGTTAAACAAACCGCTGCCGTGGACTCGTTTAGGTAACAGGTCAACGCGGCAAGAAACGGGTCGCACTTCATCTAGCTTACGACCATCAACTCGAACATTGTCCTCAATGATTTGACGGCGCATCAGTTGCTTGGTCAAGTCCTTGAAATTATTGCCAACTGCTTTACTGTTTGCGGTTGCGGCAACTCGAATCGAGTCTGATTCTGGTAGTTCGGCGATCGCCGTGACAATCTCTTCTTTGACCTCATCCAAGGCATTGTCCCGACTGTTTTTGTCCTGCTCAAATTGCGCTAAAATTTGTTTAACAGAACCCGTAGCGCGATCGCTCATAAAGTTTAATAGCGTCGGATCTACTTCTGGTGGTGTTTCTTGCACCATTTCAATCCCCATTTCTGCTATCAGATTTCTCTGGGCTTCAATCAAGTCCCGTACCGCTTCGTAGCCAAAATCAATTGCTTCAATAATGTCTTGTTCTGGTAGCTGGTTTGCTCCAGCCTCTACCATAATCACACCTTCTGGTGAGCCTGCTACTATCAGATCCAGGTCTCCGGCTTCAATCTCAGCATATGTGGGATTAATAATAAAATCATCTCCCACCAAACCAACCCGCACTGCTGCCATCGGTCCCAAAAACGGAATTCTTGCCAGCAACACAGCAAGGGAAGCGCCAGTCACTGCCAACACATCTGGCGGTACCAATTCATCCATTGAGAGGGTTGTTGCTATAATTTGCAAGTCATCCCGTAGCCATTGGGGAAATAGGGGGCGCAGGGGACGGTCAATTAAACGACTAGTAAGAATTGCTTTTTCTGGTGGTCGCCCTTCCCGCCGTAAGAAACCACCTGGAATTCGACCGACTGCGTAGAGTCTTTCTTCGTAATCTACAGTCAGTGGTAGAAAATCAATGCCTTCTCTACCAGTGGAGCGCGTAGCGCTTACTAAAACAGCTGTATCCCCAGATTGCATCAAGACAGACCCACCAGCCTGGGGAGCTAATAGGCCGACTTTCAGTCGAATATCCCGTCCGTCAAAGGATATTGACCTATCAATCTCTTGCATTCAGTTTTTTGTCCTTCTTTATCACTGTTTTTTCTCTGTCGCAATCCTAGCATTTATATATTATTACTGCCTTCAGGTGGATGTCTCAACTAGGTGCTAAGGATTACAAGCGTTGCTAGAGAAAGCGGCAGAATCCTCCTAGCCCTAAAAAACGGTTTCAAACCCTTGTTTTCAAACTAAGTTAAGCCAAAACACGATACATTAAGGACATAAAGCGGACGCGGTTACGTTGACCCCGCAGTGCAGGTTGTACAATAAAACCAGCATTGCAAATATGGCTACAGCGGACTAGAAAGTTGGGTTTCAGATAAAAAGTGCCCAAGACTTCGACTTCCGAATATTGTGCTTTGGTATCTTCAACTGCTCCAACGACAAATGCATCTTGGATCAACCGATTTTGCAGCAAGTTCTACCTCAAAAAAAGGTTTCTCTTGAGGATAAGTTCTACCTTCAATAATCATAGTATTTAGTAACGTTCTTACTTTGTCTTTGTTCTTGCAGACGCATCCAGTCTAGCTCTATTACTATGTTGTTCTTTAATATTTTACAAGGGGTAGATGCATTTTATTAACTCAAGATTTTGATATCTAATAAGTCTAATTCCGTGTAACTTGCTCTGAGCGCTTAACCTTTAGTTAGCTTAGTCACTGAAGTAATAGATAACACTGATATCTATTTAGAATTTAATGAACTTTTAAAACATTGATCTTATTGTTTTTTGGAAGAAGTGAGTATTTTTAAATGGCAATTCTACATGGTAGTTGGTTAATTCAAAATCAAGGTAGCTGTTTATTCATTTGGGGAGAAACTTGGCGCTCTTTTGTGGCAACATCTATTTCTCCTTCCTTGATAGATGTGCCTACACATCCTTTGGGAATGAAACAAGATGAATTGTTGGAGTGGTTGCGTTCGCAAAACCTGCCAATTGCCAAATCACTGGCACTATCTGAGCGCACTCCCGTTCCATCTGGACGCACCCGTAAAGGTAGCAATGCCCTTCAGGCATTGCAAGATGATAACAGTGCAAAAAAGGCACAATTTTCCTCTGGAGACGTTGCGCGATCGCACTCCCAAGTAATTGCCTTACCAACTCAGCTTTTAGATGAGGCAGAGATAGCAGCGATGTATCCTGTACATTCTGCTTCATTAGCGTCAGAAACAGCGCAAACTTACTTACTACAACCCTGGCAAGTTGAGGGTTTCTGTCTAGAACCACTCTTAGCAATTAAATTTCTGACATCTCTACCGCTGGGTACTACTAATGAAGCAGATGCCTTTTTAGGGGGAGATTTACGCTTTTGGTCGCAAATTGCCCGTTGGAGTTTGGATCTGCTGAGTCGGGGTAAGTTTTTGCCTACAGTGGAGCAGCAAACGGATAGGATCGTTGCTAACTGGCGATCGCTCCTAGACAGCGCCGTAGACAGTTCCCGTCTAGAAAAATTTGCCCAGTCAATGCCCACTGTTTGCCGTAATTATCAAAGGGGCGAGGGAGAGAATTTACACTTGCCTTATTTGGAATTGCCACCACAACCACAAGAATTACTCCTGGGATTTTTAAATAGTACGATAGATGCACAGGTACGAGCGGCAATAAGTAACAATAGCTTGCCAGTCCAATCTCCAGTTCGGGAGTGGCTAGAAGGGCTTTCATCGACTGGATCTAATGTAGTTAAGCCAGCTAGTGGTGTGCAACGGCTGGAGTCAGCGCTCAATTCATGGATTGCACCGCTGCAATATCAGCTGAATGGACAGAGTCTTTTTCACGCCTGTTTTTACCTTAGTCCTCCCACACCGCAGCAAAGTAATTGGACTTTGGCGTACTTTTTACAGGCAGCTGACGATCCAGAATTTTTAGTGGATGCAACAACGATTTGGAACCACCCTGTTGAGCGCTGGGTTTATCGAAATCGGACGATTGAGCAGCCTCAAGAAACTTTATTAAGAGGTTTAGGGTTAGCTTCTAGACTGTATGCCCCGATGTCCCAAGGGGACGAGGCGCAAAACGCCATCGCTTCAAGCTTGGAAACACAGTACCCCGAATTCTGTCACATTACACCACTACAAGCGTATGAATTTTTAAAATCGGTTGCCCCGCGCTTTGAAGATAGTGGTTTAGGGGTAGTTTTACCTCCTAGTTTGGCAAACCGTGAAGGATGGGCAAATCGCTTAGGCTTAAAAATTAGCACTCAGACACCAGAACAACAAGGTCGTTTGGGTTTGCAGAGTTTGTTGAACTTTGAGTGGAAATTAGCAATTGGTGGACAAACACTATCAAAGGCAGAGTTTGACCGCCTGGTGAAGCTAAATAGCCCCCTAGTGGAAATTAATGGCGAATGGGTGGAACTGCGATCGCAGGATATCAAAACAGCGCAAGCATTCTTCGCTGCTCGTAAGGATAAGCTGGCTCTTTCGTTGTCAGATGCCCTGCGGCTAGCTACGGGAGACACTCAGGTAATCGAAAAACTCCCAGTGGTCAGCTTTGAAGCAACAGGCGCAATTCAGGAGTTGATGGCAACGCTAACAAATAATACTGCGATCGCACCCATGCCCACACCAGCGAGTTTTCAGGGCAGTCTGCGACCTTATCAAGCGCGAGGGGTAGCTTGGTTGTCATTTCTAGAGCGTTGGGGCTTAGGAGCATGTCTTGCAGATGATATGGGATTGGGAAAAACAATTCAGTTCATCGCCTTCATGCTGCATTTAAAAGAGCAGGGAACATTGGCACAACCAACGCTGCTGGTTTGTCCAACTTCTGTACTGGGTAACTGGGAGCGAGAAGTTAAGAAATTTGGTCCAACACTCAGAGTTTTGCTGCATCACGGAGATAAACGCCCCAAAGGTAAGGAGTTTACTCAAGCAGCAAAAGGTCATGATTTAGTAATTACAAGTTACGCTCTGATTCACCGAGATGTGAAGTCACTCCAAAGTATTTCTTGGCAGACGCTGGTGTTGGATGAAGCCCAAAATGTTAAGAATCCCGAAGCGAAGCAGTCACAGGCGGTGCGGCAGTTGGAATCGTCGTTTCGCGCGGCGCTGACGGGGACACCAGTAGAGAACAGGTTGCAAGAACTGTGGTCGATTTTGGATTTTCTGAATCCAGGATATTTGGGGTCGCGGCAATTTTTTCAGCGTCGGTTTGCGATGCCAATTGAGAAATATGGGGATGCGGCTTCATTGCAGACATTGCGATCGCTTGTTGGTCCTTTTATTTTGCGCCGTCTCAAAACTGACCGCGACATTATTCAAGACTTGCCAGAAAAGCAGGAAATGACAGTATTTTGCGGTCTTTCAGCTGCACAAGCAACACTGTATCAAAAAGTAGTTGAGGAGTCTTTGGCTGAGATTGAGTCGGCTTCCGGTTTGCAACGTCGGGGGATGATTTTGGCTCTACTTGTGAAACTAAAACAAGTCTGCAATCACCCAGCGCAATATTTAAAAGCAGCTACACTCACTGAACCAATGCGCTCTGGTAAGCTACAGCGTCTAGAGGAAATGCTAGAGGAAGCATTAGCAGAGGATGATCGCGCTTTAATTTTTACGCAATTTGCTGAGTGGGGCAAACTCCTCAAACCGCATTTGGAGCAACAGATGGGGCGAGAAATCTTATTTTTGTATGGCAGCACCAGCAAAAAACAACGAGAGGAAATGATTGACCGCTTCCAACACGATCCTCAAGGTCCGCCAATCATGATTCTTTCCCTTAAAGCTGGTGGCGTGGGACTTAATTTGACAAGAGCTAACCATGTTTTTCACTTTGATCGGTGGTGGAATCCAGCTGTGGAAAATCAAGCTACCGATCGCGTCTTTCGCATTGGTCAAACCCGCAATGTCCAGGTGCATAAATTTGTCTGCACTGGCACTTTGGAAGAAAAAATTCACGAGATGATTGAAAGCAAAAAAGCTCTGGCTGAACAAGTCGTGGGTGCTGGAGAAGAGTGGTTGACTGAACTAAATACAGATCAACTCCGCAACTTACTAGTGCTAGATCGTAATGCTGTAATTGAAGAGGAAGCCTAAATGATACCCGATGTTCAAGCAAGTCGAGAATGGTGGGCGCAACGATGGCTCGATTTATTAGATTCCTACCGCTTTAAAAAGCGTTTAGAACGTGCCCGTAACTATGCGCGTCAGGGGAATATCCTCAGCCTTGAGTTTAAAGGACCCAAGGTTTTGGCTTATGTCCAAGGTACGGAACCACAACCGTATCAAGTCTCGCTATCTCTTGAGCCGTTTACTGAGGAGCAGTGGGGTTATGTGATTGAAACCATGTCCCAACGCGCAATCTTTGCGGCGAAGCTGCTAGCAGGGGAAATGCCGCCCAATATTGAAGAAGTGTTTGCGGCGAATGGTTTGTCACTATTTCCCTTCACGTTGTCTGAAATCCGCAGCAAATGCTCTTGTCCTGATAAAGCCAATCCCTGCAAGCACATCGGGGCGATTTACTATCAGCTGGGCGATTATTTTAGTGAAGATCCCTTTATTTTATTTCAGTTACGCGATCGCACTAAAGATCAAATTATTGCTGCCCTCCGCGAGTTACGCTTAAATGTTTCTCCCCATCTTGAACAATCCGATACCACTCAAACACTCAATACCCAATCCTCTCTAAAAACTGCATCTTTTTGGCAATACAACGAGCCACTAGAGTCAGCACTTATTGTAATTGCTCCATCTACAAGTGAAACAATTTTAGATGTTTTGGGACCGATTCCATTGCCATTGGATACAACGGGAACTTCTGCGCCTTCAACTTCAGCTGTAGTGATGCAGTATTTGGATACTGTCTACAAACAAGTCAGCCAGCAAGCTGTTTTAGCAGCAATGAATATAGAAGCAAATTAATGGGTTCAGGTGCGTAAGTGGATAGCACTATTTTGAGTCTATGTTCGATTATGTTAAGCTTTCCTAGCGTCAACCGAATCGCGGGGATCTCGTTCTGTTAAATACAGGCGTATACATTGACCTGGTCGTTTGTTACGCTAGCGATGTCTTATGACAAGCCGCTAAACGCTAAACGCTTCGCTACACTTCCGTGAACGCTACACTACCTCTTCGGGGAAGCAAGCTATGTAAACGGGTCTACTGTGAGGATAGTCATCTAAGCTTATTTTTATTGGTTAAGACTGGCAGTATAGCTTTTGCTGATCAAGAACGTGGATAGAAAAGCGTTTTTAAGCGTAGATTACTTCTTTGGTTGAAAATGTTAAGTTTACTAAACTGATAATTTTAATACTAATCTGTCACAAAACCATGCCTGAACTTCTGAAACTTGAAGATTCTGTTGAATTTGCAGAAAATCCAGAACCGCGTTGTCCGTGTGTTTTGCTGTTAGACACCTCTGGTTCTATGAATGGCGCAGCGATTGATGCCTTAAATGCAGGTCTCCAAACCTTTAAAGAGGAACTAAATCGAGACAACCTTGCTAAGAAACGTGTAGAGGTTGCGATTGTTACATTCAACTATGAAGTGAATGTAGCTCAAGACTTTGTGACAGCTGACCAGTTTGAGCCACCAACATTAATAGCTCAGGGTCTGACTCATATGGGTTCTGCGATTCACACAGGTTTGGATTTAATTGAAGCTCGTAAAGCACAGTATCGTGCTAATGGCGTAAATTACTATCGCCCGTGGGTGTTTTTGATTACCGACGGCGAACCTCAGGGAGAACTAGATGATATTGTAGAGCAAGCAACAAGGCGGATAAAAGATGACGAAGCTAATAAGCGCGTTGCCTTCTTTGCAGTAGGTGTAGAGGATGCTGATATGACCCGCCTGAGCCAAATCGTTGTGCGTAGCCCTCTGAAATTAAGAGGGTTGAACTTCCAAGAAATGTTTATTTGGCTTTCAGCTAGTATGCAGAGAGTTTCTCAATCCAAACCAGATGATCAAGTAGCACTGCCACCGCCAGGCTGGGGAATAGTTTGAGCAATGACGAGGCTAATATTAGGTATCCGTTGGTGAGTGATATCAACTTCTCAAGCATCCAGTGATTTCAAAGACTTAGGTGTAGCAGAGGGCGAGAAAAACTGCTTACTGCCCAAACTCTAACCGCGCCTGCTCAACTAACTCCACCGTTACAACTTCTAGATCAGCTGCACGAGCCAGTTGCTCAATTCGTGCTTTGGCCTGAGCACGGACAAAAAATGGGATATTCTTCAGCTTAGCCTTAGCTTCAGGTAACCATTCCAGGGCATCCGTAAGATTAGAGTCGCTCATAGTTCTCAGAACTCATGAATTTAAGGTTTTGCGCTCAATGTCAACTAACTTGAGCCACCGTTATGAATTGGTGGGCTTGACTTCTTCAAAACGCTAAATCGCTTATGCCTTCCCACTCCCTGCTCCAGAGTAGATTATGTTACATAAAAGCGTCTATATCGTTCACCACCTACTTTAGCAGCGCCAAGAACCATGCTAGCTAAAAGCTTTTTAAACATACATATATCGATTATTCCTGTGTTTCAAAAAAAGGCTCCTGTATGAAAGCAGGAGCCCGTAAAGTAAATTATTTCTCAGTGAGAGCGGAACCTAATTTTACAACCTAGTCAAGTTCACCCATAGCCATCACTGGCTCACTTTCACGGTTAAGGCCTTTTTCAAAGCCAGCAACTGCCGCTCTGGCACGACCTGCGTGCCACAAGTGACCAACCAGGAATAAGAACGCCATGACAAAGTGAAAGGAAGACAACCAAGAACGCGGAGACACAAAGTTAAACGAGTTGATCTCCGTAGCCACACCACCCACGGAGTTGATAGAACCCAGAGGAGCGTGAGTCATGTACTCAGCGGCGCGACGAGCTTGCCATGGCTGAATATCGTTCTTAATCTTGTCTAAATCGAGACCATTGGGACCGCGCAACGGCTCCAGCCAAGGAGCGCGGACATCCCAGAAGCGCATCGTCTCACCACCAAAGATGATTTCGCCAGTGGGCGATCGCATCAGGTATTTACCTAAACCTGTTGGACCTTGAGCAGAACCTACGTTCGCACCCAAGCGTTGGTCACGAATCAAGAAGGTCAGTGCCTGAGCTTGAGAAGCTTCTGGACCTGTAGGACCATAGAATTCGCTGGGGTATACGGTGTTGTTAAACCAGACGAAGTTGGTTGCGATGAACGCCATCAGGGACAGAGCACCTAAGCTATAAGACAGGTAAGCTTCTCCTGACCAGATGAAACCGCGACGCGCCCAAGCAAAGGGCTTGGTGATAACGTGGAAAATACCGCCAGTAATCAGCAACAAGGCAACCCAAATATGACCACCAACAACATCTTCCAGGTTATCGACGCTGACAATTGAACCTTCCCCACCGAAGGGAGACTTCGCCACATAACCGAAGATCGTAGCTGGGTTGAGCGTCGGGTTAGTAATGATGCGAACATCACCACCACCTGGTGCCCAGGTGTCGTACAAGCCGCCAAAGAACATAGCCTTCGCTACCAGCAGCAGCGCCCCACACCCTAAGATAATCAGGTGATACCCGATAATGCTGGTCATTTTGTTCTTGTCTTTCCAGTCGTAACCAAAGAAGCCAGAGTACTCTTCTAAGGTTTCGGGACCACGAACTGCATGATAAATTCCACCGAATCCTAGCACTGCTGAGGAAATCAGATGCAGTACACCGACGACAAAATAGGGGAAGATATTAATCACTTCACCACCAGGACCGACACCCCATCCTTGAGCTGCAAGGTGAGGCAATAGGATCAAGCCCTGTTCGTACATCGGCTTTTCGGGGATGAAGTGAGCGACTTCAAATAAAGTCATCGCTCCAGCCCAGAAGACAATTAAACCGGAATGGGCAACGTGAGCACCGAGCAATTTGCCCGATAAGTTGATCAAACGCGCGTTACCAGACCACCAGGCAAAACCGGATGATTCTTGGTCACGACCGCCACCTAGGGCAAGAGAACTGTTGCCAAAAGGGGCATTATAAGGCGTTTCCACGGGGTAGTACCTCCTCAGGGAATTGGAAATGCTCGTGAGGCTGATCTGCAGGTGCCATCCAAGCACGGATGCCCTCGTTCAGCAGAATGTTCTTAGTATAGAATGTTTCAAATTCTGGATCTTCCGCCGCCCGCAACTCTTGGCTGACGAAATCGTAAGCCCGTAAGTTCAGTGCCAAGCCCACGATCCCCACTGCTGCCATCCACAAACCAGTTACTGGTACGAACAGCATAAAGAAGTGCAACCAGCGCTTGTTGGAGAAAGCAATCCCGAAGATTTGCGACCAGAAGCGGTTTGCTGTCACCATCGAGTAAGTTTCTTCCGCTTGTGTGGGGGTGAAGCCGCGGAAGGTATTGGCGGCCTCTGTGTCTTCAAACAGCGTGTTTTCTACTGTTGCTCCATGAATGGCGCACAGCAGCGCTCCGCCTAATACTCCTGCTACTCCCATCATGTGGAATGGGTTGAGCGTGAAGTTGTGGAACCCTTGCACGAACAAGATGAACCGGAAGATCGCCGCTACTCCAAAGCTGGGTGCAAAGAACCAGCCGGATTGTCCTAGTGGGTAGATTAAGAACACACTGACAAATACTGCTATCGGTGCGGAAAATGCTAAGGCGTTGTAGGGACGGATGCCTACTAGTCTAGCTATTTCAAATTGCCGCAGCATAAACCCGATGAGGGCAAATGCTCCGTGCAACGCTACGAATGTCCACAATCCACCTAACTGAAACCACCGCGTAAAGTTCCATCCGGCTTCTGGTCCCCATAAGAACAGTAGTGAGTGTCCTAAGCTGTTGGCTGGGGTCGATACTGCTACTGTCAGGAAGTTGCAGCCCTCTAAGTAGGAACTGGCGATGCCGTGGGTGTACCAGGAGCTGACGAATGCTGTTCCTGTCAGCCATCCTCCTAATGCCAGGTAGGCGCAGGGAAATAGTAGTATTCCCGACCAGCCTACGAATACGAAGCGATCGCGCTTTAGCCAGTCGTCTAGGGCATCAAACCACCCTCTGCTGCTGGGGGCGCGTCCAACTGCGATTGTCATTGAACTAA
>JBGTCQ010000111.1:0-11858 GCA_041748755.1 Chroococcidiopsidaceae cyanobacterium
GAGCAAAAGGTTTTGCAAAATCTCCAAAGTGTTTCCCAAAACCGTACTGTGTTTATGATTGCCCACCGCTTTGAGCCGCTTAAACGCGCTGACTTAATTGTTGTTTTAGAGCAAGGTATTTTAATGGAGCAAGGAACTCACGTAGAGCTAATCCAGAAGAAAGGATTGTACTGGTCGTTGTATCAGCGGCAACGCTCTGAGGCTTAAAATTAGGTTTGAATTGCTATCTACCGTTGTTTTTTTGTAAAAGATTTTTTAGCCATCCTGTTCAATTTCTCTAGAAAATTACACCCCATACTGCTTGAACCATGCCTGAAGGCACTTTAAGCCCTGCTTTGCTTCTGTCTCTCGGTAGGAGGGGCGATAGTCAGCAAAAAAGGCGTGGGGTGCATTAGGATAAACAATAATTTCCGATTTACTACTACTGGACTTTAAGCGATCGCGCATCTGATTCACGGTTTCTAGGGGAATGCCTGTATCCTTACCTCCATAAAGACCGAGTACAGGAACTTTCAATCTAGATGCAATATCCACAGGATGTTTAGGGGTCAGTTTGGTAACATCCCCAACCAGTCGCCCGTACCAAGCAACACCTGCTTTGACATTGGGATTATGTGCTGCGTAGAGCCAGGTTATGCGGCCGCCCCAGCAAAAGCCTGTAATTCCCAACCTATTGCGATCGCCATTAGATGCTACAACAGCCCAGTCTACCGTGGCATCAAGGTCGGACAACACTTGAGCATCAGGTACTAAGGCTACTACTTGACGAATTTCATCAACGCTACTTAACTTTAAAACATCACCTTGACGCACGAATAACTGAGGTGCGATCGCACTATATCCCAACTTTGCAAAGCGACGGCAGACATCTTGAATGTGCTCGTGTACGCCAAATATTTCCTGAATTACAAGGACAATTGGGAAATCCTTGCCCGTGCTAGGCATCGCTCTATAAGCAGGAATTTCGCCATCTTTGACCGGAATTTTTATGGCCCCAGCAACCAACCCTTTGGCATCAGTGGTGATGGCTTTGGCAGAAATTGGTTGCACTGCTAGAGCAAAACCCGTTGCCAGAGTAGCAGTTGCAATAAATTTGCGGCGTGTTATTTCTTGCATTAGTTGCTATTACGCCTAACTTTTGAGTTATTAATTACAATTATCAACAACTTGTCACTTCCCTTTTTGGTCTCTCCTAAAAATCTTAGCAGAGCGTTATTGTAATCAACGAAGCTTTGGATTGCGCTGCGACCTCATTGCTGCTTTGTACAACTATTAGCAGTTCCAGTCTGCTTAATGCAGTTTAATTTGCAAGAGATTTAGATATTTACCGTTATTGCTCATAACCGTTAGGCTGTTTTTAGTAGCCAGTAAGACGGTACTTGTAAGTTGTTGATGGGGCAATTAAAGTTAAGTTTGTGTGTGGTTGTTTAGATTACATGGCGGAGGTGTAATGTCAATGTCTCAAGTTGGAACGAGGTTGTTCTATCGTTAAACCCTATTGCATTGAAGTATTAAAATTCACTCGCTAGTACAAAAAGTTACTGAGGATACGTCTACGAAACCAGGAAGGATCAGTTTTAAGATGAGGCAGCAGCGTTAAAACAACAAGCCAATGATAACAGGCAGCCCCGCTGTAACACGAAATGTTTGTAGACCAATAATCAACTCAAAATGATATCCAACTCCACGACGATCTCCCCTCTAAGCTGGTCAGAACTAGAAGCCCTCATAGACTTTCAAGTCGATACAGTCAATGGCCCAACCAATCCGCAAGCTCGGTTGCGTCTATTTGGTCAAACTGAAGCCGACGTGCGGGTGACACTCTACCGCGACAACCACGCCTGGTGTCCCTACTGCCAGAAAGTGTGGCTGTGGCTAGAGGAAAAACAAATCCCCTACCGCGTCGAAAAAGTGACCATGTTCTGTTATGGGGAAAAAGAGAGCTGGTATAAGCGCAAAGTGCCTTCAGGAATGTTGCCCGCCATTGAGCTAGATGGTCGCATCATCACTGAAAGCGATGACATTTTAATTGCCCTAGAACAGGTCTATGGGCCCTTGGGGTCGGGCATGAAACATTCGACAGTGCTACCACTCCGGCAACTGGAGCGACTGTTATTTAGAGCATGGTGTACTTGGCTTTGCTATCCAACTTTGGCTCGACAAGAGCAAGGAAACCGCGAGCAATTCACAGGCGTGGTGGCAAAGGTCGAAGCTGCCCTTGATTCCACGCCAAGTCCTTATTTCCTCAGTGAGTTTGGGACTGTGGATGTCATCTTCACCCCCTATATTGAACGCATGAACGCCAGTCTGTACTACTACAAGGGCTACTCCCTGCGTGAAGAAAATCCTCGCCTATCCGACTGGTTTGTGGCGATGGAAAGCCGACCGACCTACCGAGGCACCCAGAGCGACTTTCACACCCATGTACATGATCTACCGCCCCAAATGGGAGGATGCTGGGAAAACGGTGAGCCTCAGATGCAAATCAACAAAGCAAGAGTCGATCACGGTCCCTGGGATGGGCTGCCCGATGTGACATACCCGGAACCTGAAACCTCTCGTGCTGAGGCGCTCTACCGAGTAATTAAGCACCGCGCCAATATTATTCGCGTCAACCCCGCTAACGACACATTGATAGATGAAGCCTTGCGGTGTGCCTTGACTAACCTGATGATCCGCCAAGCTTGTTCACCGCCGCCGGGGTCTGATGTTGCCCTGCGATATTTGCGTGATCGGATTAATGTGCCACGAGATATGTCAATTTATGCCGCTAAGCGACTAAAAGAATCGCTAGAGACAACTGCCGCGCTAGCAGGCGATCGGCAGGGTACACTCATTCCGGTTCAGCACCGGCGGGACCAGAACCCTGCTGACTTTGCCAGACATTAATGACGAACACTAAACTTCAGGGACACGCCTTTATTAGTCTGAGTCCTGCAATAATGCTTTTTTACACCCATTACTGACTTCTCACTTTGCCACGTTCCTTCTGATAAGCAGACCAATTCCGATAAGTCTACCTGTTAGCAGAATTTAGCAAACGTCATCCCAGTTTGCGCTTTGAGATTCAATTAGTAACCTCATCCCCAATATCGCTGTCGAAAGGATCAATGTGGTAATTCGCATTAGTGGAATTACTGCTTCTCGGATGGTATTGGAGTAACATCATCATCCCTGTAGCAATCCAATTTGATAGGTGAACTTTTATCCATAACATACATCAATCATAAACACCGTCAGAGCTTTCGCTTGTATCTCCGGTTGCCGTTCTTCGAGAAAAGTGATTATTTCCTTAGGATGAAGCAACTTGCCTCATTGAGACGACAAAGATTCAGCTTGCAACAAACTAAGGCTAAGTAGTTAATAGCAACATTAGCAGTGTTGGGTAATCGTGATATGTCGAGGCTGAGCTTTGACTCTTTCTAACCATGCTTGGATAGCAGGAAATGTCGTTAGATCAAAATTACCTTCATGGGCAACATGAGTGTAGGCAAACAAGCTGATGTCAGCAATGCTGTAACACTCGTCAACAAAAAAGGTGCGAGGTGTTAAATGTCTTTCCATTTCTGTAAGTGCTGCATAACCAGGCTCACGTTTTTGCTCAAGTGCATCTCGATATTCCTCCGATTTACCTAGAATAGAAATCCAATATCGAGAAGTAGCGATATATGGCTCGTGGCTGTATTGCTCAAAAAATAGCCATTGTAGAACTTGAGAACGTAAAAAGTAATCACTGGGTAAAAATCCGGTTCCTTGACTAAGATAGAAAAGGATTGCATTTGATTCTGACAAAAATTGCCCTGATTCTGTCTCCAAAACTGGAACTCGACCATTTGGATTTTTGCTTAAAAATTCCATATTTCGGGTTTCGCCCTTAAGTACATTAACGTCTACTCTTTGGAAGGGAATACAGAGTTGTGATAACAGAAGACGTACCTTGTAGCAATTTCCGGACGGCAAAAAATCGTACAAACGGAGCATAGCTTTCTCAAAATAATGCCATCAGGGCTTCATTTTGCCACTGTTTGGTTATTCTTAGCTGTCTAGATCCCATATAAGTATGTGTGGAAGATTTACTTTAAACAAGTCAGGTGAAGCGATCGCATCTGCCTTTCAATTAACTGAAGTTCCGCAAGTGTTGCCACGTTACAATATTGCACCTACCCAGCTTGTGCCAACTGTGTTGCATCCAGCAGAAAATAGCGATGCCGTTGACAAGAACTCCGTTCTACGCCAATTCCATCAGTTACGTTGGGGTTTGATTCCTTCTTGGGCAAAAGATCCACAAATGGGGGCGCGGCTGATTAACGCTAGGGCGGAAACCATCACTGAAAAACCTTCATTCCGATCAGCTTTTCGCCATCGGCGTTGTCTAGTGATAGCTGATGGCTTTTACGAATGGCAGAGGCAAGAACGCAAAAAACAACCGTTTTATTTTCGGTTGCAAAATGGGCAATCATTTGCTTTTGCAGGGCTTTGGGAACATTGGCGATCGCCTGATGGAGAAGAAATTCAGTCTTGCACGATTTTGACAACCGAGGCGAATGATCTACTGCGCCCGATCCATGACAGGATGCCAGTAATTCTTGACTCCAAAGATTATGATTTGTGGCTCGATCCAGCAGTACAAAACCTTGAACCGCTACAGCAGTTGCTAGTCCCTTATCAATCTGAGGCGATGACTTCTTACGCGGTTAGCACAAAGGTGAATAATCCCGCTAATAATATCCCAGAGTGTATCAATAGCCTATAACTAAGTCTAAAGGATAAAACGGCCAGTTCAGATTCAGTTTCCTATAGACCGACAATAATTGACCATAGGCTTGCTCCCAGAGCGATCGCCCCGACATGTTGCGGTAGGAGCAGTCGTAGCGGTTGACGGGCAATTTTTTGGGTTAGGAGTACACTCAAAAAGACTGAGACAATCAGCGTCGTTCCCTGCAAAAAAGCAATGACAGCTGGGTGAGCAACTAATATCGGTAACTCCTCATTGTTGTAACCAAAAGTTGCCCAAGTCACGGGCAGGATTCGTCCAGCTTCCCCTAATCCTAAGCGTAAATAATGAGCCAAACTCGCCCCTAGTACCAGTGGCAAGTACCCATAAGCCAGTTCTATAAAAGGTCGGGGTTTGGGAGACTGCTGAAACCGGGCCAAACCATAGGCGGCAAAAGGAACAATTGCCGGAAGAGCCAAGACTACAAGCGACACTCCCAAATGCATCCAGAACTGTGTCAGATCAAAGTCCAAGCCTAACCAGGCTTGTAATTCCGGCAAGCGGTGCAGAAAGATTCCGTCTAACAGCAACAGCAACAGGGCTACTTCGTAAGTGCGCGGAACATGAGTAGTCCATAGCTCAATTCCAGGGGGGCGCAAATTTAGCTCAACTGAGCGGTGAGGACAGGCTTTAAGACAAGTCATACACAGTACACAGTCCCGATTATCCTCCAATTGAGCCGGGTGAGAGTACAAAGGGCAGCCCCCTGTCTCCAAGCCCTCCCCCTTTAATGGGCCTCCTTTATAGCACTGGTAAGTGGTGCATTCCGCAGAACAAGTTCCCTGCTGAGCCCGGAGTTCAATCATTGATAACTTGGCAAACAAACCATTCATTCCCCCAATCGGGCACAGATAGCGACACCAAAAGCGACGCTCAAAAATTGCCGAAAAAATCATCGCTCCAGCGGTAATTAACAGGAGTAGGCAGGAGGAAAGGTAGGCAGTATCTTCTAAATTCCAGAGTTCTTCCCACAGAAAAATTAGGGTAAATAACCCAAATAGAAACCACCCTCCCCATTTCTCAGCCTGTTCGCGGGGCCAGCGCTTTAGTTGTCGGGGCCAGAGCCATAACGAAAGCTTTTGGGTGACTTCCCCATAAATCATAAAGGGGCAGACAGAACACCACAGGCGACCTACAAAGGGAAAGCCTAATAGTATCAACGGCCACCACCAAGCCCAGAACAGGTTTAAGGCTACATTCTCGGTGCGACGCTGGGGACCAACAAATAAAAGAACCACAACAACGGCAAAAGCTACCAACGTGAAGCCATAGTTAATTCGGTCTGGCCACCAATCACTGCGGAGAAACCGCCGCAAGCCAGGATAAGCATTGAGAAGATTAAAGCGAAACCGCTTGCCTTTAACCCGTGTTGACCAGAACACCTCTTCTGTCAGTTCTGGCGCTCCGTTAGACTGGGCGATCGCTCTCTCTACCAAGCTTTGTAACTCCCGCAGGTTATTGGGAAAATCGTATTCTTGTAAGCGGCGTAAGGCTTCTGGCGTGACTTTTGGTTTTGTCAGATGCTTAGTCTGGCAATAAAGGCTGGTGTAGTAGTCCACTTGGGCTTTAATATCGGCTTTCCGCACCCGCAGCGGTGGAACTTTGATCACATGACTCACTAAGCGCTCAATTGCGGGTAAGCTTTTTTCTGCAATCATGATAATGCGGGCATTGCTAGAACGGGGCTGAGCTGGTGGTCCTGCACGGTTAACCAAAGTATAGTTACCCGTTTCCACTAACTGAGCTATTTTAGGTACCAGTTCAGGCGGCAGATCTTGAATATTGTTAAGTACCAGGGTTCCTTCGCCTAGCCATTCCAACAGCCCAGGCTTACCACCTGCACGACCAAACAATTCTGCTCCAGTTGTTTGCAGCAAACCGGAAATGATTTGAATTATCGGTTCTCGACGTTTTTGGGAACTGAAGTGAATCAGGGCAGATGTGTTGTCTTTTTCTAGCCCTGGTTCTCCAAAAACAATAACTGGTCGCCTATCTTGTGCTGCTTGTTTAATTTGTTGTCGCATGCGGATTGCATAACGGCTTGTCCCCACAACTCCACGTTTAGCCTTGGGTACAAGGTAGGGACGTATTGCTGCTTGGCGCTCCTGCTCATAGGTAAGTTGGTCAGATACCTGCGCCAATTCTTGGGCTAGTTGGCGTGAGAGCGTCTGGGCAATTTCTGGATATTGAGCTACCAGTTGCTGAAATTTTGCAGCGCTTACAACCCACAAATGACATTCACTTTGGGCGACGATAGTTCTTAGAGCTGACTGATCTAGCAGCAGTTCTTGTAAATGGATAACTGCTCCTGGGAGGAAGCTACAAGGTGATAAGCCTGTATGACTGGTACGATAGCTTTCCAGCTGACCTTGTTTAAGAATGTAAAGGGCTTCAGGAGGCGTGTCTTCTAAAACTAGGCGGTAGTTTGCTGGCACCACTTGTTCTTCAAGGACTTGAGCAATGCCATGCAATACTTCTGAGGAAAGAACTCCTAGCGCTGTTCGTTCTTGTAGCCATATTATCGATGGAGATACCATAATCAACCCTCTGATAATGCTGCTTGATACTTATCACAAAAAGAACTAAATCGTGTTAAAGGCTGTAGTCGCTATGGATATATAACTGTTTCAGGAACGTTCTCAATCTGGAGTGCTATTTAAAAGTATCGAGACTGCAATGAATATGTCGGATCTTCCTAATCTCTGGGTGCCTTTGGCGCTTTTAAGTTTAATTGTTTTGGCTGCTGTATATTTCAGTCGTAGTCGCTGAAAAACTTATTAGTTCCTCTATTTGAGGAATAGTATAAATTATGCCTAGCTGCGGATACTAAATAGATGAAACTATACTTTTTTAAAGTCCTAAAATTGCAAAACTTAGAATGATTCTTTTAGTTCTCAGGGCATAATGCCACTTACTGAACGATAAACATCAACAGTTTGGGCAACTGTCTTCTCCCAGCTAAATGTTTTGGCTCTTTCGTATCCTTTGGCTATAAGGCGATCGCGTTCTGTAGAACTATTAAGCAGTAAAAGCAGGATATCTGCCAAGTCTTTGGTTGATTTAGGATCAAATAGTAAGCCAGCATCACCAACCACTTCAGGAATACTAGAGCAATTAGAAGCAACAACAGCAGTTCCACAGGACATAGCTTCTAAAGGAGGAATGCCAAACCCTTCGTATAGTGAGGGATAAACAAAGGCGACACTGCAACGATAGAGTTTAGCTAGATGATTATCGCTAACATATCCATAATATTCAATGTGATTAGTTAACTTAAGATCAGCAATTAGTTTTTCTTCTGTTTCATCTAAAGGTGAGCCAACAATACAAAGTACAACATTAGGCTGAATCGAAATAGTTTTGGTAAAAGCTCTTAACAAACCATCAAAATTTTTATATTTAGCGCGACTACCTACATAGAGATAATAAGGTTGCAAAGGAACTGGTTCAGAACCATAAGCAAGACTTGCGTCTATATCGGAAGCCAGGTAGGTTACTGTTACTCTGTCTTCAAGCGATGGATGCCGTTCAAGTAAATCTTTCTTAGTGTTTTCCGAAACGCAGATAATTGCCGTTGCTGCCAAGATTGCTTTTCGTTTATTATCAGCTTTCCTCCCACGGGGATCAGCCTGCTCAGGAAAAAGCTCATAAATCAAATCATGAACGGTAAGTACGACAGGACAACGATACTTGTTCAATTCTTGTCGGCTCAACAATGTATAATAAGTGGGATGAGCAATATCAAAACGATTAAAAGCAGCAACAGAGCGGAAGTATTGTTTTTCAAGCCACGACGAAATTGACCTTGAGCTACCAAATCTAGGGTATGAAAACACTCTCAGATTTGGATGAAATGGATAATGAAGGTCACGAGACTCGCAGGTGGTGAAAGTAGGAACAAGGCTTGGTGGCAATCTGCTGATTAAGTTGGCGAAATACCGATTAATCCCTCCAGCAGGCTGAATTTGGTATATTTTGCCATCGTAGAGAATACGCATTACAAAACTCCGATTTAAGGCAAAGAAAATAATATCTGCCTGGGTTAATGCGGGAATTACAGTTAGACATCGGGTAACTAATCTGCTTCGTAAATCGAGGGACAAGACTAAGTGGCAATTCCCTCATACATTACTTTACAAAGCCCAACAAACCGAAAATGTAGCTCATCTGTGACCAAGTCATGCACTTCCATGCAAAACGATTGGGGTTATTTGTTGGTATTGCTAGATTGGCTAATCTCTGTGGCGACCGACAGAGCTTCAAAACTGCGGGAATGGTCATTTGTAGCCGCTTCAAGTTTGAGGGAGATTCGTGATGCATCTGCGCGATCGCCTTAGAAATACCTTCCCAGTACAATCTATTGATAAAAAAATCTTTAGTGAGGCGTGAGGCAGGTACGTGATGTGAAACAGCAATTTCAGGATGGTAAAAGCAAGAGTAACCTTGATCTACAAGTTGTTGCTGGATCAAAAACTCCTCATTAGATAAGAGGTTAGTGCCTCTTCTGCCAAGATTCACATCAAATCCGCCCAAATCCTGAAGCAGATTTTTGGGAAAGGAAATATTAGCTCCAGCAAGCCGCCACCGAGTCTCGTTTAAAATAATCGGAGTCTGGGAATAATCCATAGTTGTGAGGTAAGTCATCAAAGTGTCTGACAACCAATCTGGTCGAGGCGCTTCCCAAATCGGCTCTATCTTACCACCTACACAGCCAGGACGGGGCTTGACTGTTTCAAAGACTTCAACGATCTTTTCTAGCCATTGTGGACATGCGATCGCATCATCATCTAAATAGGCCATATATTCCCCCGCGGCGCGTGCTAAACCTGTGTTCCGCGCCTGGGACAGCCCCATAATTGGTTCATAAATATATCGGAGATTTTGCACACCCGCAAATTCTTCAACTACTATCTGCTTGGTATTGTCGGTTGAACCGTTATCTACTACCAGGATTTCGTAGTCCCTATTTAAAGTTTGCTCAACAAGGCTATGTATCGCTTTGCGGAGATAATCACTACGGTTGAGCGTGCAAATAACACTGGATATGCGGACACTCATAAGACAAATTTACAAATAATTGATTTATACTAGCCTTTTAAGCATCAGGTCTATCCCCTATTCAATTCTTAAGCGGGATTATTACCTTGAAGTCACTTACCTTTATCTATTGGCTCTATAGCTGATTCGGGGAGGTCGATAGTAGAGTTTCCAACAGCGCTCCTAGCAGGGCTTTACCTCGTTTTTTGGCATTGTGGACAAACTCGAAAAAGCCTAGATAGAGCGGTAACTTCTCCTGTGAAATGCCCCGATGCGGACGCAACCAAGAGCGCAACAATGACCAAAATCCTTCCATTGTGTTGACATGAACTTCACAAAAACCGTCGCCATCCTCGTCACGGGCATACTCGCCTGCCCCATGACAAACACTCTTATGCTCATAGCCCCACTCTACTAGAGCAGTATAGATGGCATACTCGTCGGTGTAAATCAAACTTCCCGCCGCAATGGTTGCTCTGACAATAGGCTTAATTGTGGTTTGCTGCACATTCTCCAGCATCCGAATCGCGACAGATCCACCTCGTTGGATCATCCCGAAGAGCGGCGGTTTCTCCTTTTCGAGCGTGCCACGACCCCGAACCCCTTTGAGACAAGGATTTTTTCGGACAGAATATCTGCCCGAAAAGAATCCGTGGCGAGTGCGTCCAAATCGCCCCTTTTTCTTACCACTTCGGGCTGTCCTTTGTGTCCGGCTGTGATGTACACCTCGTCACATTCCACTTCCTCCGCTAACTGCATCTCTGGCTTGTTGTCTACAATGCCTTGGCGTAGTTGCATTGTCATCTGGTAAACGTCATCTTTGTCCAAATTCAATTCTTGAGCAATCTGTTCACTCGATAGGTTCAGTCCCATCAAATACAAGCAGCCAATCCACTTGTGTAACGATTGATGGTGTCCTGCAAAAATGGTGTCGGTCAAATCATCAAAATTGAAACTACAGCCTTTACACTGATATCGTTGGCGGTGAGCTTGAGTGTCATGCTTCCCCCGTTTAATCACCTCCTGGCTCTGACACCGAGGGCAGCATACCCCATCACCCCATCGAGTCTGACGGACAATTCGGTAACATTTAGCATCATCAATCAAGGTAGTCAGATTAATGTTCATTGGGGGCTGGATCTCTCCTCACTGCTGGTATCCTAGCAGTATCTTTGAATTGGTTTCACCTCCCCGAAACAGCTATAGAGCCTCGAGTTAAAGGTCAATTAATCGGAGATAAGGGTTATCTAAGCCAGTTTTTGGCGGCAGAACTTGCCAGACAAGATATTGCCTTGCAAACCCCTCTACGTTCTAATATGCCAGACTCTCGTGACCAAGGTTTGATCCGGCTAATGCAACGTTTTCGTCGCCTAATTGAAACAGTTATTGGTCAACTTGTTGACAGATTCGAGATCCAGAAGGTTCGAGCCAGAGATATGTGGCATCTCACCAGTCGGATCGAGCGCAAGATTCTAGCTCATACCGTCTGTTTCTGGCTTAATCGTCACAATTGTGACCCTCTCCAGTTCGACGATCTAGTTACGGAATATTAAGTCGCACATCGCGTTAACTCTGTTTTTAGGCTTACGGTTTCCTAATTTTTAGAGAGTTTACAATCAGTCTTCCTAAATCTACAGGTTTAGAACATCACTGGCTAATGTTGTTTGTCCGTTTACTGTTCTGTTGACCTGTCTAGTCTCGTGGAGATAAGTAGACACTCCTACCACTATTAGCGATTTTGTGCAAACAATGTTGCGAATTTGTAATAAAAATGTTATGTTAGTTTACATAAAGTTACAAAAGGCAAATAACTATGCGTTACACCGATAAAGAAGGCAATACCCTCAGCCTCAATGATGCTATGGCTGCGGACAGCTTCCTGATGGTGGCTGATGTGTACGTCCGCGAACCATTAGAAATGTATTTCAACGCAGCAGGAGAGCTAAGAGCAGGAAAGAGACCGCAGGGCGCGGCAAGTCTTCGTAGTGACGGCTAGGTGTTTAGCTTCAGCTCAAGATGTCTTAGCAATTACCCTCTAGTTTTCGCC
>JBGTCQ010000112.1:0-54070 GCA_041748755.1 Chroococcidiopsidaceae cyanobacterium
CTAGTTCAAAACTGAAAGCCCATTTCCTGCAAACCTTGACGCAGTTGCTCGGCTGCCGTTGGATTTTGCTGTTCGTGAAGCGCGATCGCTTTCCCAAAAGCCGCTAAACTATCTCGCACGTTACCAACTTTAAGCAACACAACTCCTAAGTTTTGATAAGCCTCTGCATAAGTGGGATTTAATACAATTGCTTGCTCGTAAGCTGCGATCGCATCCTTAAAGCAACCCAGTGCCTTTAATGTCAAGCCTAAATTGTAATGACCTGCTGCAAAATTAGGGTCAATCTGCAACGCCATCTCGTAGCACGTTTTAGCACCCGTCAAATCTCCACTTGCCCGCCTTAAGTTGCCTAGATTATTGTAAGCTCCCAGCTTCAACACCGGGTAGATAGCCAACTGGATTGCCGCTTCATAGTGAGTAATCGCTTTTTCCAGTCGTTCCAAGCGCGTATGGGCAATCCCTAAATGGTAGTGGAGTTCGTACAGAATCTGAGCATTCGCTGCTTTTGTAGCAAGCCCTCGCTCTAATAACTCAATACCCCGTGCAAGTAAACCAGTTTGAATATACAACGCTCCGAGTTTGCTGCACACGTAGGGATCATTGGGATGAGCAGCTAAAAACCCTTCCATTGCTATCTGGGCTTTGGTAAATTTGTCTCCTTGGGCGATCGCACTCTTTTGGTATCCTGAATGCGAAATTGCCACGTTTGGCAAATAACCCACCCGCCACTGGGTTTCCTGGCTTAAAATCTGAGAGACGCTATCGTCCACCAAAGCATGATAAGGTCGCGTAAAGCAAATATCGGGATGATTGCGAAATAAACGTGAAACTAAGGAGTATGGGGATTGTGCTGCACCAATTTCTTGCCGCACTAGGTTAATCACTAGGTAGCGATGCCGTAAGCGGCTTGCCCCTGAGGGCTCGCGCTTGATTGCCTTTTTAAGAGTCGGGACAATCTCTGGTACTAACACTTCATCCGCATCTAGTACCAAAACCCAATTTCCTTGAACATACTTCAAAGACTGATTACGGGCTTTGGAGAAGTCATTACACCATTCAAAGTCATAAACCCTCGCCCCAAAATCTTTCGCAATTTCAGGTGTGCGATCGCTAGAGCCAGTATCCAGCACAACTATTTCATCGACGACACCCTTAACACTGCTGAGGCAGCTAGGCAATGCTAACTCCTCGTTTTTAACAATCATGCACAGGCTGAGTTCCATTTTTGAGCCAGTGAACTGGCTTGACTTCGGTTAATTTTAGGGTTGATAGTAGCAGATTAAATAAGCTTTAAACATAGACCTGATACTTCTGGCAAAAGTCTAAGCGTGAATTCAATTCGCGCACTAGATGCTTTTAAATACAAAAAAACCGTCCAAATTAACATCTGAACGGGGTTTAATTTTTATTAAGTCACAATCACAAGGCTTGATGCCTAAAGCCTAGAGGTCAGGAGGCAAGATCACCTTATCAATTACATGAATAACACCATTGCTAGCTTGAATGTCTGGTTGAACAACCTTAGCATCATTCACCATCACACCCGTAGCAGAATCAACCTTAACGTTAACCCCACCGCCTTCAACCGTTTTCACTTCGCCAGATTTTAAGTCAGTGGATGTAACTTTGCCAGGAACCACATGGTAAGTCAAAATCTTAACTAGTACTTCTTTGTTCTCCGGCTTCAATAACTCTTGCAAAGCGTCTTGCGGTAATGCGGCAAAGGCTGCATCAGTTGGTGCAAAAACGGTAAAAGGACCAGCGCCTGCGAGAGTTTCTGTCAAACCTGCCGCCTGCAATGCCGCTGTCAAAGTTTTAAAGGAATCATTCGCCGCTGCGATCGCCACAACGTTATTGCTCTCAGTTCCACTTGTCGGATCATCAGAAGATGGCATAGACGGCGTAGAAGGACTGGCTTCTGGAGCCTGTTCAGTAGAGGGCGTTGTGGGCGCGGATGGCGTTGCTTCTGGGGTTGGTGCAGCGGTGCGAGAGCGATTATAGGGAGGCTCGTTAAAAATACTAGGTGTGGGATTAAGGACTCCCCCCTGCTGCTGTGCCTCAGCCGGGAAATTAATGAGGGCACTGGCACCCGCTATTGCTACCAGGCCAGCCAGCTTCTTGAGCAAATTGCTGTGATTCCGAATTTCTATCACTGTTGCTTTTCCTCTTATTTCCAGTAATCCTTAAGTCTTATAGCATCTACCAGCAGCTGTATCAAAGGTTTTTTTGCAAATCCCCCAAAAATCTAACTTTAGAAGTAGCAATTTTCCGACTAAGCCGAAAAAAAGCTCCCCGTAGTGGCTTGATTACAGGCTTACGGAAGTGCTACTCAAAAATCTTCTAAATTTCACTGTAATTTCTAGTACGATGACATTAGCTAAGTTGTATAAAAAGTTTTATGTTTTGTTGTATTATACGTATATAGCTAGTATTAGTCTTCCTCAATCCTCAGAGATTAGTGGAAAGCGTTCGATAGGCCTTCTTGTATTTAGTTGCGAACGGAGTGTTAGCTGTAGGCAATACCTCAAAGCATAGTCCACAAATAGTCTGGGCAACACGTTAGCTAAGAGGAATTCTAGTTTAATGATGGCAAGCTAAAAAGTTATACATCAAGAATGCTAGCGCTTTGTACTATCAAAATTCGTTGTCTTTAAAATAACTTGTAAAGAAATAGATGACCCTTTTAACTTAAATTCATTACTACTAAGAAGATAACAAGTACAGAGGGGTTTTATTCTATTTCAGGCTGTTGACATTAGGCTGTTGGTTGAACTTCTTTCTATGTCTTTAGGTTATTCCCTACGATAGATTTGAGTAGTTGGTTCTAATTGATACTCTATTATTATGAGACTCAAAAGATAAAAAATTAGGAGTAAAACAAATGGAATTTCTAGCGTGGATTGTTCTAGGTCTTATCGCTGGCGCGATCGCCAAGGCTATCTATCCTGGTCATCAAGGTGGTGGCATCCTCGCAACAATTGTTCTAGGCGTTTTAGGAGCATTAGTTGGCGGTTATCTGGGTAATTTGATACTTGGAACAAGTGGTGGCGCAATTTATGGGGCATTAACAATACCTAGTGTCATTTTTGCGATTATTGGCGCGATTGTCCTATTATTTATCTGGGGTTTAGTAACGCGCCGCACAGCCTAAACATCAAAAGTTGTCTTATACACTTCCATATTACTCCTCCAGATACTACGCTGGGGGAGTTTTGCTATCGGCAGCCTGATTTGCGTTATTAGTCAAAACAATCAACTTATCTTGAATGTAAAAATAAGTTTTGTAAAAGTTTATAGTTTTACTAAGAATTTGAGTTAATAAATACTTTAAAAAGTAATTAGCTGAAAAGAAACTAAACTAAGTTATTTAAAAGTCAATACTTTATCCTTAGTAGTATTGCTGCAAATAATTATTAGTCGCAGGAGATTAAAAATGCTGGACTTATACCAATTTGAACTCTCGCAATACTCTGAGAAAGTGCGTTTGATTTTGGACTACAAAGGTTTGCCCTACCGTAAAATTGAGGTGATACCAGGAATTGGACAGGTCGAGATTTTCCAGCTGACAGGTCAACGGAATGTACCAGTTCTTAAAGATGGTAATCAAATTGTTGCGGATTCGACAGAGATTGCTAAGTATCTAGACCGCAAGTATCCTGATCGCCCACTAATTCCTACAGATCCGAAGCAGCGGGGGCTATGCTTACTAATCGAAGAGTGGGCAGATGAGTCGATTGGCATTAAAAGTCGTAAGGTGTTATTTGGTGCACTTAGTCAGGATCAGAACCTCCGCAAGTCGCTATTGCCTAGCACAACACCGGATATTGTTAGAAGTCTGGTAGAAGTAGTACCTACTGATCTGCTGAAGGTCTTAGGTTTTGGGATGGGTTACGGTCCAGATGCGGTAAAGTCAGCTACAGCCGACTTAAAGCAAGATTTGGAAGCCCTTTGTTTGCTGTTATCGGATAGTCCATATTTGGTGGGAGATCAGCCGACACTAGCAGATTTGGCGGTAGCAGGCTTGTCAATGTTGATTAAGTTTCCCGATGGACCATATTTAAATCTGCCAGCGACGCTTAGAGGTAAAGGAGTACCTGGATTAGCTGATAGTGTTGTTTATGAACCATTTTTCACATGGCGCGATCGCCTTTATGCTGACTATCGCAAACCATTGACAGTTTCTAGTAGTACGGCTACTGCCCCAACTTCGATTGAAATTGATTAAATACCGCGTAAATTATGATCGCAATTAAAACCTTTTAGTAATTTTGTAGCCAGGGAGAAAAATTCGACATAAGATAAGCCAGAAGACTTCGCAATTGATGCCATGAATTTGGGACAGCCATTAGGCTCGATCACACAAGGCTCTCTCAGTCAAGGATTAGAGGTGCGATTGCACCCGGATGTCTCTGTGGAAGATATGCGGGTGGGTAAATTTTTGGTAGTCGAGGGCGTGCGATCGCGTTTCTTCTGTATGCTTACCGACGTAGCACTGGGAACCTCTAGCACCCGAATTGTCGCCAATCCTCCCAGTCCAAATGATGATTTTTTGCGGGAAGTTCTGGCTGGGAGTGGCACCTATGGGACTATTAACCTCAGTCCAATGTTGATGTTTACCCCAGAATCTGACGAACCTTTATTTAAAACAAATGGCACCCATCAGCAGGTAGTGTCTGGCTTGGCTTCGTTTCAGCCGCAAAGTAGCAGCAATATGGAATTGCTGCCAGTCAAGACAATTCCCAGTCACTTCAGTCAAGTTTATGATGCCAGCGAACGCGACTTTCGGGCAGTATTTGGCTGGGAAGATGACCCCCACAGGCGTAACTTTGCGATCGGCAATCCGTTGGATATGGATGTGCCAATCTGTATAGATTTAGACCGATTCGTTGAACGCAGCAATGGGGTATTTGGTAAATCTGGGACTGGGAAATCTTTTCTAACTCGCCTGCTACTATCAGGTATTATCCGCAAGCAAGCAGCGGTTAATTTAATTTTCGATATGCACTCCGAGTACGGCTGGGAAGCTGTTTGTGAGGGCAAACAATTCAGCACCGTTAAGGGTTTGCGGCAGCTGTTTCCCGGTCAAGTGCAAATCTACACCCTTGATTCTGCATCTACTAAGCGGCGTGGTGTGCGCGATGCTCAAGAACTTTATCTCAGTTACGACCAAATTGAAGTCGAAGACATCATGTTGGTCCGAAATGAGTTAAATCTATCTGACGCAAGTTTAGAAAATGCAATCATTCTCCGCAACGAGTTTGGTAACGCCTGGATTACCCAGCTGTTGAGTATGACAAACGAGGAAATTACTTTTTTCTGTGAGGAAAAGCGGGGTAACAAGTCCTCGATCATGGCATTGCAGCGTAAGTTGACTCGCTTAGATGACCTTAAGTATATGCGGACAGCCTGCCCCCACAACTATATCAATCAAATTCTGGAGACTTTGGCAGCTGGCAAGCATGTCGTGATTGAGTTTGGTTCTCAGTCCGATATGTTGTCGTATATGCTGGCAACTAACTTAATCTCGCGTCGGATTCACCAGTCCTATGTCCATAAGGCAGAGCGGTTTTTGCAGACGAAAGACCCCAGCGATCGCCCGCGACCATTAGTAATTACTATTGAAGAAGCCCACCGCTTCCTCGATCCTGCAACAGTTCGCCAAACGATCTTTGGCACCATTGCCCGTGAAATGCGGAAATATTTCGTCACCCTGTTGGTAGTCGATCAGCGTCCTTCAGGAATTGACAACGAAGTAATGTCCCAAGTCGGCACCCGGATTACTGCCTTGCTGAATGATGAAAAAGATATTGAGGCAATCTTCACTGGTGTTTCTGGGGGGCAAAGCCTGCGCTCAGTGCTAGCAAAGCTTGACTCCAAGCAACAAGCCCTGATCCTCGGTCACGCAGTTCCCATGCCAGTTGTGGTGCGGACGCGACCATATGATGAGAAATTCTACGCCGAAATTGGGGATGTTGCCTGGGAAGAAAAGCCCGATGCAGAAGTGTTCGCCGCCGCTGAATTGGCAAAAGCCGATCTCGGCTTCTAAGAATGAGGAGGGGGGACAAGGGGACAAGGAGACAAGGGGACAAGGAGACAAGGGGAAAGAAGACAAGGGGAAAGAAGACAAGGGGAAAGAAGAAAAAACTCGCAAGTCCTGCACGGTTTCAAGCGTGTGCGGATTTATCTATGGGGTTCTCTCCTTATCCCCCCATCCCCTTGTCTTCTTCAATGGCCCCAATGCTCGTTCGGGATATCCCACCCTCGTTCTGAGCAATCAGTTCGGTTATCCGGCTGCTTTAGAGCAGCTATTTGAGGGCTGTAAACGCGATCATATAAGAGTAAGAGTGATCGTCTTTTGAGATCATTGACGAGTAAAAAAGCAATCTTCTGTACGTGAAATAATTTACTTACAATAAGACTTTACGAGCCTGTAAATCTGTAATAATATAAATAGCGAAGTCAGTATGAGTTTGACTTTCTCTCATTTACCCTCAATAAGCTTTTCAAGCTTAGTTACTAAACAAAGGGTTTTAACAGGCACATTTAATCTGGGCGGATGAGGAAACTCCTATTAACTCAACGTCTCTACATCTTCTGTAGGATGCGAGTTTCCAACTACTTCGTTAATCTCCTGTTATAACTGAGCAATCCAATTTTCCATCCGCCCCAGTCACCAAGCATTCCATTTGTTTACGGAGTTGACGACGCACCAATGGCTACTGTTAACACCACAACCGACACCACCAACACTAAGTTCACGGCTGACATGGTGCGCACCTATCTGCGCGAGATCGGTCGTGTGCCA
This sequence comes from Chroococcidiopsidaceae cyanobacterium, assembly GCA_041748755.1. Classification (GTDB taxonomy): domain Bacteria; phylum Cyanobacteriota; class Cyanobacteriia; order Cyanobacteriales; family Chroococcidiopsidaceae; genus JAHHHE01. The sequence continues at coordinate 6,806 of JBGTCQ010000112.1, forward strand.
CTGCTAACTCGTGAGCAAGAGATTGTCTATGGGAAGCAGGTGCAACAGATGATGTCTCTGCTAGAAGCCAAAGAAGCTCTGGCAAAGAAACTGCGCCGCGAACTGACTTTAAGTGAGTGGGGGGAGCAGGTTAATCTGCCTGAAACCGAGTTGAACGAAACTTTGAAACGGGGACGGCGGGCTAAAGAAAAAATGATCGAGGCGAATTTACGTCTGGTCGTTGCGATCGCGAAGAAGTACCAGAAGCGCAATATGGAATTTTTGGACTTGATCCAAGAAGGGACGATGGGACTGGAACGCGGTGTAGAAAAATTTGATCCTACGCGCGGTTACAAGTTCTCGACCTATGCTTATTGGTGGATTCGTCAGGCAATTACCCGCGCGATCGCTCAGCAAGCCCGCACAATTCGGTTACCAATCCACATCACCGAGAAGCTCAACAAAATCAAGAAGGTGCAACGAGAGTTGGCTCAACAACTAGGTCGTAGCCCTAACCCAGCTGAAATTGCTAAAGAATTAGAACTAGAACCCGCCCAGATCCGCGAGTATCTAAATCTTGCCCGTCAGCCAGTTTCACTGGATGTCCGCGTCGGGGATAACCAAGACACGGAACTGCAAGACCTGTTGGAAGACGACGGCCCATCGCCAGAGCATTACATGACGCAGGAGTCACTGCGTCAAGACTTGGAACATCTGCTTGCAGAGCTAACACCTCAACAGCGAGAAGTCTTGAGCCTACGCTTTGGTTTAGAAGATGGCAATGAGTTGTCTCTAGCGAAGGTAGGAGAGCGACTCCACCTTAGTCGTGAGCGGGTACGCCAGCTGGAGCATCAAGCCCTTGCACACCTGCGCCGCCGTCGGGCGAATGTACAGGAGTATGTAGCCAGCTAAGTACAAGTTTCTGTAGCTTGCATCACACAGTTTGGCTCATAATAAACACGCCTCCTGCCATCAGGAGGTGATTTTTTATATAGGTCGTTACCTCGCCCCAATAACAATGTATGTTTCTGATTCTGATAATGTTTGGAGATTTATGTAGGGGTTGGGTTAAAATCACCCAGCTAGGTGAATTCCCTGATTGAAGTGCAACTACAACTAATCATACTTTAAGAGCAAGGCTGAAGATTAAATACCTTTTGTCTAGCAATCACTTTTTCGCGGAAAGAAAAGTCTGACCTTTGAAGTATATAGTTATGCATTACTCCTTGGTTATGCTTTAACTAATGACCCACCCATATATCTAGATATAACTGATTTATTAAGAGGAAATAATTGTGCTGGGCTTTATTATTAAGTTTTTTGCACTGTCGCGTTGCTGTTTGGAAGTTCCACTGGCTGGCATACTTCTGACGGTGGGTATTTTAACAAGTGAAGCTAAACCAGTATTGACTAACGAATTACACACTTCAGCTATGCCGCAGGTTGTCCAGGCTAAAGTAATTGGGAAAGAGGCTATAAGCGCTCCTAGAGGGAAACTACCAGAGAAAGACGGCATATACTTATATGGTCAGTCGCCAAAACCGGAACAGGTTGGGCAAGAGTATATAGTGTTTGAGGTGCGTGGGAGTAAAGTAATTGGTGCGTTTTATCTGCCCCACTCAGAATTTAGTTGTTTCTCCGGCACACTTCAATCAGGCTCTCTGGCTTTGATGGTCGCTAATGGCCCCGACTCAGATCCATCCGAGGACTCAATTGCCGCTCAAAACTCTCAACAGTTGGCTACAGCTAGCGATAACCCCCAAATTGAAGGCTATAGCCAAACCGCTTATCCCTACTCTGTGGCGCTGCAAGACTATCACCAACTTACTTCTGTGAGTAGTAACGACCAACAAATTTTAAGAACTTGCAAACATTAGGTAAGTAAATTAAAAGTAATTTTCACTTCTTTAATTGTTAATTTTTAATTATTTAAAACTCAATCCCGGCTTGTGCTTTTACACCCTGTTCACGAAAAGGGTGCTTAACTAGTGTCATTTCGGTAACCAAATCAGCACGTTCAATTAAGGCGGCTGGTGCGCCCCTACCTGTGAGGATGACGTGGGAATCAGCTGGTTTTTGCTCTAAACCAGCTAAGACATCCTCAACTTTCAAATAACCTAGTTTCAAAGCAATATTAACTTCATCCAAAAGCACCAGCCTGAAGTCTGGGTTGCGAATGAATGTTAAAGCAGTCTGCCACGCCTCGTCAGCTTTTTCGATATCTCGCTCTTTGTTTTGGGTTTCCCAAGTGAAGCCTTCTCCCATAGCCCGAAACTCTAGCTGATCAGCCCAATGACTGAGAATGGCTTTCTCAGCGGGTTCCCAGGCTCCTTTGATGAATTGGACGATCGCAACTCGATAGCCATGACCAAGCGATCGCATTACCATCCCCAAAGCTGCCGTGGTTTTCCCCTTACCATTGCCAGTGTTAACAATAATTAAGCCTTTCTCCTGCGACGCTTTAGCTACTCTTTGATCCTGTACTTCTTTACGTCGCTGCATCTTACGCTGATATTGGTCCTCCGTTAAGGATGAAGATGTAGCCTCCTGGTTCAAGCGTTCAGCCTCTGAGTCTGGGTTCAAATCTGAAGAGATGTTAGTTTTCATCTAGTTTGCCTGGAAAGGATTACAACTAAATAGGTTTTACCATTTCGACGCGATCGCGCCACCAAATATGTTAAATGATATTACTAAAGAGAATGGTGATGCTGTATTAGCTTTTCTACCTTTATTTAAAGACAAAGATGTAAAAATATACATATTTAAAACGAATTAAAGCAATTTGGGCAGATATGGTAGAAAATGCCAATAATTACGACAAATCTAAAGATGAGCAAGCGAATTGCAGTTATTCAAGGCGATATTACTCAACAACGAGTAGATGCGATCGCCAACGCCGCTAATAACTCTCTATGGGGTGGAGGCGGTGTAGATGGAGCAATTCACAAAGCAGCGGGACCAGAACTTTTAAAAGAATGTCGGCTGCTATTGGGCTGTGCTACTGGTGAAGCTAAAATTACCAAAGGCTATAATCTCCCAGCTAAATGGGTTATTCATACTGTTGGTCCCATTTGGTATGGTGGTAACCAAAGAGAGGATGAACTGTTAGCTAGTTGTTATCGTAGGTGTTTGGCGATCACAGCACAAGAGCAATACCAAATTAAAACCATTGCTTTCTCAGCCATTAGTACTGGTGTGTATGGATTTCCCGTAGAACGAGCGGCGCAAATAGCTGCTACTGAAATTCAGCGTTTCTTAGAAACTAATAATTCCCTTGAGCAAGTAATCCTCGTATGCTTCAGCAAAAGTGCATCCGATTTCTACTTGAGTGCAGTGAAAGAAATGGATGAAAGATAGCTACATTAGATCGGCGTGTCTACTATTCATCCAGAGGATGTGAAAAATGTCAAAACTGCCCAGCAACAAAATCGCACCCATTCCTATGCAGACTGAAATTAGTGTGGTGGATTTAATTGATAATTACTTCACCGCCTACAACTCTGCACGGTTGCGGGAGATTTGCCAGCTACTCAGCCGCGAAGTGCTACAAGAAGGTGTCACTGTCGGAGTCAGCTTATCAGGCGCGATGACACCAGCTGGGTTTGGGGTTTCAGTTTTAGCGCCCCTGATTCGCAACGGTTTTATTGATTGGATGATTAGTACAGGTGCAAATCTTTACCATGATATGCATTATGGTTTAGGTTTTGACCTTTATTCTGGTAATCCATTTTTAGATGATGTCAAGCTACGTCAAGAAGGCACAATTCGTATTTATGACATTATTTTTGGCTACGATGTGTTGCTAGAAACCGATGCTTTCATCCGCAAGATTCTCCAGGCGGAACCGTTTCAGAAGCGTATGGGTACAGCGGAGTTTCACTACTTGCTGGGTAAGTATGTTCGGGGAGTAGAAAAGCAATTAGGAGTAGAGCACTCCTGTCTGCTAGCTACAGCTTATGAATGTGGTGTTCCTATATATACATCATCACCAGGAGATAGTTCGATTGGAATGAATGTGGCGGCTTTGGCGTTAGAGGGTTCACAGTTAGTGTTAGATCCATCAATTGACGTGAATGAGACAGCTGCTTTAGCCTACTCAGCGCGTGAATCTGGTATTCCTGACGTAGAAGGTAAAAGCGCTGCGGTGATTATTGGCGGTGGTAGCCCAAAAAACTTTCTGCTGCAAACCCAGCCGCAAATTCATGAGGTACTAGGACTAGAAGAACGAGGACACGATTACTTTATCCAGTTCACTGATGCCCGTCCAGATACTGGCGGCTTGTCTGGAGCGACACCTAGCGAAGCCGTTAGTTGGGGTAAGATTGACCCGTCCGAGCTACCTAGTACGATTGTTTGTTATACCGATAGCACGATCGCTTTGCCGTTGCTGACTGCCTACTTGATGAACCAGTGCCAGCCTCGACAGTTAAAGCGACTGTATGATCGACGCGAAGAAATGTTTGAAAAACTGCGGGTAGACTATCTGAGTGCCAAAAAGCCATCCGATAAGATTCCGGCAGCAGTTGCCGAGAATGCTTCTGAGCAACTGGTAACTTATCCTTGCGGCAGGCTAATTCCTAATAATCCTTAGCTAACCCGTTGTTGACTCAGACGATCTGGGTTAATTAGCAAAAGTGCGATCGCACTTTTGCTATGAAGAATAGCTAATCGTACCTTGCTAAACAGAGAATAGAGGAGCTACCGCTTTTTTAAACAACTGACTAAAGCGCTAGTTGAGCGTTGTTTGGAGGGAGAGATAGAAAACGCATTTAGAGGAGCAACGAACTCAAAGCGAAGCTCTAAATCGATTCGCGATCATCTACGAAGACAGGTTTCCAATCTAACTTTTTACCTTCGACACAAAGCTATTGACATACCCATGACGATGATTAGATTTCAGGTAGAAATAGTAATCGCTATTTCTCGACAAATCCTTGCTATTTACCTCTCTAGATTACAGCCGATGCACAGACAATAACGGGTGCCGTGTCGCCACGCTCGTAGAACTAGAGAATTATGGAAGTAAGCAGCGCGATCGTATACGTAACGACGATGGTTAAATACCACTGGTCTTGTTAAACTACTGTGCGCCCCTGAAGTCGCTGTAAAATTCTCATAAGTCTGTATTCCTGCGCTCAGGACGGAGTAAACCAAGAGTGCAAAACCCGAAATTAAATGCTTACACTGGATGCAGCAGCCTCGACAAATACTGCGTCAGAAGGATTATGCCACTTGAACTTCACTTTAACTTAGTACCATTCCACTTAAACCTTTGTTAAAAAGGTATATTTGCCTTAATTAACAACATGAACTTGCCCCACTTTTTCCTAACCTCTAAAGACAGGTATTCAGTGGGGCAAATCCTGATCAACGCTAAACGGTAAGACCTATGAGTCACCGCGCACTACTGTTAATGAATCGTCACGCCCGTCAAGGCAAGAAGGGTCTATCTGAAGCAATTGAACAATTGCAGACACTAGGCTTAGAGTTGATCCAAGAGTCTACAGAAGACCCGCAACATCTTCCTGACATAATTCGTCGCTATAAGAATCGGGTTGACCTGGTAATTATTGGTGGTGGTGATGGCACCCTCAATGCGGCAGTAGATGGTCTGGTTGATACCCATCTTCCCTTAGGAATCTTGCCGTTGGGAACTGCTAATGACCTTGCTCGCACTTTGGGGATTCCGAACTCTCTACCCAAAGCTTGCGAAATTATTGCCAATGGTCACGTTCAGCATATTGACTTGGGTTGGGTAAATGGCAAGCACTTCTTCAACGTTGCCAGTATGGGATTAAGTGTACAAATTACGCAAATGCTTACCAAGGAAACTAAGCGCCGCTGGGGAATCTTGGCTTACGCAATCACTGCCCTACAGACAATTTTGCAAGCCCGCCCTTTCAGTGCAGAAATTCGGATCAATGGCAAATCAATTCCAGTGAAAACAGTTCAAATTGCAGTAGGTAATGGTCGCTATTACGGAGGTGGAATGGCAGTGGTTCACGATGCAACAATTGATGACCAAAGGCTAGACTTATACAGCTTGGAGTTGCGCCATTGGTGGCAGATTGTCGCAATACTTCCTGCCATGCGACAAGGACGACACGTTACTTCGTCGAATGTCCGTTCCCTTCACGGCCAGGAAATTGAGGTGTACACCCGTAAACCGCGTCCGATTAATACTGATGGGGAAATCACGACTCACACACCTGCTCACTTCCGCGTCATTCCTCAAGCTTTAGCAGTTTTGGTGCCGACTAATAGCTAATACCCCATGCACCTGAGATTTTCTCAAGATATAAAGTTACTGCTGGAACGCTTAGCGCACCAACCCTTAACTCTAGCCGATGTTATGGCAGAAACCTCTGAACGGGGTTTTAGCTTGGTAATCGGATTACTGGTTTTGCCCTTTTTGTTTCCTATGCCGCCTGGGTTAACAGGCCCGTTAGGATCGGGCTGCTTGCTGTTGGCTTTACAAATGGCTTTAGGCAGGCGATCGCCTTGGCTACCCAAAAAAATTGCCTCTTTCAAATTTCCCCGCTGGTTCGCTTTACAACTCTTACGAAACCTCAAAAATTTTACATGGATAGTAGAGAAGATAGCTAGACCTCGGTTGTTCAAGCTAGCACAGAGTCGTCGAGTTTGGCGCTTGAATGGAATATGTATTGCTTGGTTGACAGTATTACTAATTTCACCTATTCCCTTTACCAATCCCATCCCCACTGTGGGAATTTTGCTGTTTGTGGTTGCCACCCTAGAAGCAGATGGTTTACTAATGTGTGTCAGCTACGTAGTTACTGTTTTAATTTCCTTGTTTTTTGGATTCACTGTCTATGCACTCTGGCAAGCTCCGAGTCTGATCCAAAATCTACTTCAATTCATGGGTCAAAACTAGAGTTTAATGGACGTAACTGGACTCGAACCAGTGACCTCTACGATGTCAACGTAGCGCTCTAACCAACTGAGCTATACGTCCTTTGAGCTTTTAATAGTAGCATAAGTTCAACTCAAGACACAAATAATGCTTCATTGTTCTTGATCGCGCTCCGTAGGCTAGTTGTCGCCTGACTAATTATTTGGGTTGTAGCTGCTCCAACTTATTTCGGGCTGATTGCAGTAGTTGTTGCGCTTCTGAATTGGCAGTTGTCCCTGATTTCACATTCTCAAGCTGATTAATAATGCCCTGCAACTGACTTCTCACCTGATTTTCCTGATCAGGGGAAGCATCAGCAGGGGTAAAAGCAAGTATTGTTTCAATTTTATCTTTTGCCCGTTGCAGTGCCTCCACAGATACTTGCTCTGCTTGTAAGTGGGTTCGCACTATGCCTAGATTTTTCTGGTACTGCGCCTGTAATTTTTGCGCCTCACCATAGCCCGGATCTTCTACTGGAACTAGCTTGAGTTGGTTACTGGCTTGCTCCCAAAGCCCCACGACTTCGCTCCACTCACTAGCAGTATGGGGTGAATTTTGCTTGGTTTCAGATGCTACGTTCGCAAATTGCTGTGCTGCTTCAATTAACGTGCCACTACGCGCACTACCCGCTGCTAAACCAGCAACCTGCTCAAAGTCTCGTTTAGCAGCTGGTAGTTTAATCTGAGTTGTGCGCCCTGCCAAAGTTTCTAGTGGCACTTGCTCTAGCTGATCAACCGCTGCTTGCCAAGACGCGATCGCTGTTTCTCTGTCTCTTACTGTTTGCCCTTGTTGATACTGCTGCTTTGCGGCATTCAGTGTTTGTTCTCCTTGTAATAACTGCGTTTGGGCATTCTTTTCTTGGAAAACTTTGGCTTCCATCCGCCCTATATTCGCTCTAGCTGTCTTAAATTCATCTATGGTAAACTGCCAGCCAAACCAAAATGTGTATTGCGGCCAATATCCCAGAAACCAAACAGGTAAATTATCAAGATGTTTTTGTGCTTCCTTGACTCTGACTTCGCCCAGGGTTAAATCAGCTGGGCTGGTTGCTTGGTTGATCAGCTGATCGGCTTGCTCCACTCGTGCTATTGCCTTGCGATAGTGATAATCCATATTGATATAGCTGGGCAATAGTAAAATTGGTGCAGCCCTCGCTATCGGCAAGCGGATCATTGGATAGGGCAAATTTACCACCCACAGTATCCCCGCTGACCCTACAATAATTCCAGCTACCCATTTGATTTTACTTAGGGCAGCTCCGCGCGGACGATTAGCTCGTGCAGCTGCCTTAAGCGCATTCTCACTAAAGTCCGGAATAATATCAAGAATTGCGTGGCGCAGTTCTTCTAAAGAGGCGGGTGAACCTTGTGAGGAGCGCAGTTTTTCTAGTCTCTTAAGCACAATATCTTGTTGGACTTGCACCAACTTTTCAGCGCCGGAACATTTCTGAAGTTCTGCACCAGGATTTCAAAAGCGCGATCATTTAATCGAGTCATGGAGGAACAATACTAAGCGACTAATCTTAGTGTTCCCAATAGCAACCTCACTTACACATGCAGATTGCTTTTATCTCTACACAGGTATCTTTGTAGTGTGCAAAAGCATATATCCTTCTAGGGCTACCGCTCAGTACAACCAACCAAAGGCAGCGGACATAGCAGTTTGGACGTATAGAATGTTGTTAACATTTTTTAAGTAAGTAAAAAACCACATTAATTTAATTAGTATGACAACTGCTTTAATTACAGGTGCTTCCGCTGGAATTGGTGCTGCTTTTGCCCAAGAACTAGCTACCCGTCAGACAAATCTCATTTTAGTAGCCCGTTCAGAACCCAAGCTTCAACAACTAGCTCAACAGCTACAACAGTACAAAATTCAGGTAGATATTGTAGTTCAAGACCTCACTGAACCAAAAGCTGCCAAAACTGTGTTTGACATCGTTACTGAAAAAGGGCTGACGATTGACTTATTAATTAATAATGCAGGCTTTGGTGAATATGGCGACTTTGCAGAGCTAGATGGGGATCAGCAGGTAAAGATGATTCAGTTGAATATTCTAGCCTTAGTAGATCTAACCCATCAATTTTTGCCAGGAATGAGGCAGCGCCGTTCGGGAGGCATTATTAATATGTCTTCGGTTGCGGCATTTCAACCGATGCCTTATTTTTCCATCTACGCAGCTAGCAAAGCTTTTGTCCTGAGTTTTAGTGAAGCTCTGTGGGCTGAAAATCGCAGTTATGATGTCCATATCGTTGCGGTTTGCCCAGGGCCAACAGAGACAAATTTTTTCCAAGAAGCTGAGTTTCCCTCAGGTTTGATAAATGTAGCAGCTACGAACTATACTCCCACAAATGTAGTAGTGCGCGAAGCCTTAAAAGCTTTAGAAAAAAAGTATCCTTCAGTCATTCCTGGAAACATTGGAAATCAATTAATAGCAAATTTACATCGGTTTTTACCACGCGAAACTTTAGCAACTCTCTGGAAAACTCTTTTAAAAGGTTGAAATAATCAACAATTAAATCATGTTTTATAGATTATGTTGTTTGGATATTAAACAGCGATCGCTTCCACGAACTCAATCTCATTTTTTATGAGATATGGAGGATAAGTCACTATAAAAATTATTGTGACAAGCTCTATCTACCGCTCAATCTAACGGTTAGAGTGCATTCAACACAAACCTAGAATGTAGTAAAATTACTCCAGGGTGTGCATTTTGTCAAAGTAGATTTGAGTCAGTGTTTATGGTGCCGCCGTAAAGTTTTTAAAGTTGCGAGAACCTGTGTAGCCAGACAGCTGAGCAAGTTCCTCCAATGATTTTACACCTGGATATAATTGACCTTTAATCTCCCAACTGGGGTAACTTTGAACCTTTGCTGCTTGGCAGAGGTCTGGACGCGGATTATTACCGCTCGGATCGCACTCAATGCGATTAATTTCACTATATGCCTCTTTGCCAAATAGCTGCTTTTGTTCGTGGCAATGGGGACACCACCAAGCATTATACTTCTTAGCACCTATTTGTGTGAGATGACGTGCTAACGCAATTTCAGCTGCGCCAGAAGTTGTGGTGATTGGCCAACCGACTCCAGGTGTTGGTTCTCCTATAGGGCTCAGGCTCGGAGGGCTAGTTTGTCCAGTTGAGCTTGTCCCACCTGGGTTATTTACACCCGCATAGACACCAAGAGTGCCAATTAGTGTCACCATACCAACAACAACTGCGGTAAACACAATTTGTCCAACATCTTCCCAGGTACGACCTCTGATCGTCAGTACCAAGAGACTGAGCGAGAACAGAGCCGAGGCCAGACAGTAGAGACAGAGTGCTTTGATTTGGAAGAACAGCAGGTAAATTAGGTAGCCGCTAAAAACTGACATAGCGATCGCGCCAGCCAATAACAGTAACCAAGTCCAATTCTCCAGATTGGAGCGGAGTTCCTTCTGTGGCGCTGAATTAACTGCCAGAGGAGCCAAGGCAAATACCACCATACTCGTATAAGCCAGGAAGCCAAACAACGCCAGAGGTTGCCCAAAAATCGTGGCATAGTCGCTAGCGAGTACCAAGTCGCAGCTTTCGGTAGGACAGGCAGTAGAGCTTTGGGTTAGCTTAACTACCGTAAGATAAGCCGTTGTCAAAGCACCGAGTCCCGCGATCGCTGCTATTAGCGGACGAGACCAGCGATGAATCCAGGGAATAGAACGTCGGCGACTCATGATATTAAGCTCTTTAACTCCAACTGCATTGGCTTTGTAGAAAGAATAACAGACTTTTTTGGGATATCTCACCTGTCTTAGTCCGTTATATTTTAGCTAAGTTCCATTTTGACTTTATTAAGAGTGCAGCTTTACAGATGCAGGCGTTGTCGGTTGAACTTTTGTACTAAAGCTGCTGTGTGCGGCTTCCACAAATTGACTAACACGAATTGGATCAATGGGCTGATCACGGCGACCGTGGCGCTTAAGGGAACTAGAAACAATTACACCATCTGCCGCTTGCATCAGAGTAGAAATATTTTCCCAGTTCGCCCCACTGCCGATAAAAACAGGAATGCCGTTAGCAGCAGCCGTAGCTAGTTCCAGGTCTTCGAGGTTGGGGGGGCTGCCAGTCGCCCAGCCAGACAAGATTACACCGTCTGCTAAACCGCGCTCAATTGTATCTTGGACGGCAGTAGTAAGATTGGGTGAACCTAAAGGCCGAGCGTGCTTTACTAGCACATCTGCTAATATTTTCACGTCACTGCCCAACTCCCGCCGATAGCGCAGCAGATGGTGTGCCTGTCCCTCAATTAGTCCCTGGTCAGTTGCCATAACGCCAGTGAGGACGTTGACGCGGATAAATTGCGCCTTGACTACTGTGGCGATCGCCATTGCACTCTGAGCATCGTTTCGCAAAACATTGACCCCAATCGGCAATGTCACCAGGTTCATCAGCCGCTGGATCACCAAAGTCATTGTACTAACAACCGCTGGGTCTACCTGGCTTTTAGTAAACGGCGCGTCGAAAAAATTCTCAACGATAATGCCGTCAATGCCACCACTAGCCAACGCTGTTGCCTCTTGCTCCGCACGGTCTATCACTGCTTTTAGGCTACCTCCCCAGCAGGGTGAGGTGGGAAGCGGTAGTAAGTGAACGACACCGATTAAGGGATTTGGGGTTCTAAATAGCTGATTCAAGTCCACTTCTTTACCATTACGGACTCAGCTGCAAATTGGTTAAGTCAGCTAATGTCGGCGAGGAGACCTCGCCGCCCGTTGCCATATCAAACAACTTGAATTTTATCAAGCAGTGCTGTAATACCTATTCCCAGAATTGGAATTAGGACTAAAAGCACTCATAAGATATGTTAAGATAAAATCATGCAACAGTATGAGTTTGCCGCTCACTAAGTAAAAGGCTGCTTACTACGGAAGTTTTTTTGTAGTGAAAGCTTTTTTTCGGGCAAGGTAGGGTAACTTATACCAATTTAACAATTGGTACTTTAGAGTTAAAAATTAAAAAACTTAAAGATATACAGTTTCAGCCACTAAGCCCCGCTTCAAAAGGCATCTAGATGATTTTTATAGCTATTAGAGTTAGCTCCTTGCTTGTAAAAGTAAAGGAAGCAAAATCTGCTGATAGTTTTTCAATTCTACAATTTGAGTACCTTTCAATGTATGGGTGATAAACCAACCATTGCAATTTCGCATCTGGGCTGTGAGAAAAATCGCATCGATACTGAACACATGTTGGGTCTCCTCGTCCAAGCAGGGTACGAGGTAGATACTAATGAGGAATTAGCAGATTACGTTATTGTTAACACCTGTAGCTTTATCCAAGCGGCAAGAGAAGAATCTGTCCGGACGCTGGTAGAACTGGCTGTGTCCGAGAAGAAAATTGTGATTACCGGTTGTATGGCTCAGCACTTCCAAGAGCAGCTTTTGGAAGAGTTACCAGAAGCAGTAGCTGTAGTTGGTACGGGCGATTACCACAAAATTGTTGATGTAATTGAGCGGGTAGAAGTAGGTGAACGGGTCAAACTTGTTTCACCTAAACCAACTTATATTGCAGATGAGACAACGCCGCGCTACCGCACTACAACCGAGGGTGTGGCTTATTTGAGAGTGGCAGAAGGGTGTGATTATCGGTGTGCGTTTTGTATTATTCCCTATTTACGGGGTGTGCAGCGATCGCGCTCGATTGAATCCATCGTCGCCGAAGCTGAACAGCTTGCCGCTCAAGGAGTGCAGGAAATCATTCTGATTTCTCAAATCACAACTAACTACGGCGTTGACTTGTACGGTGAACCGCGTCTATCTCAGCTGCTACGAGCCTTAGGTAAAGTAGATGTGCCTTGGATTCGGATGCACTACGCTTATCCTACTGGACTTACTCCAGAAGTGATAGCAGCAATTTCAGAAACGCCTAATGTTTTGCCTTATCTAGATTTACCATTGCAGCACTCCGATCCAGAAATCCTCAGGGCGATGAATCGACCTTGGCAAGGACGGGTGAACGATGGAATTATCGAGCGAATCAAGACGGCGTTACCCCAATCTGTTTTGCGAACAACCTTGATCGTTGGTTTTCCTGGTGAAACCGATGCACATTTTGCCCATCTGTTGCAGTTCGTAGAACGTCATGAGTTTGACCATGTAGGTGTATTCACGTTTTCACCAGAGGAGGAAACCCCTGCTTATAAGTTGCCAAATCAATTGCCCCAAGAAATAATGGACGCGCGGCGCGATGCTCTGATGCAACTCCAGCAGCCAATTTCACTGAAGAAGAATCAGTCAGAAGTCGGCAAAGTAGTTGATGTGCTGATTGAGCAGGAAAATCCAGAGACTGGGGAATTGGTAGGTCGTTCTGCCCGATTTTCGCCGGAGGTAGATGGTCTGGTATACGTTCAAGGCGAAGCAAAATTAGGGTCGATAGTGCCAGTACGAATTACCGACGCTGACATTTACGACCTTTATGGTCAAGTAGTTAGTGGTTAGAAATAGTAGTCAGCAGCAATAATTAAGAGTCCTATCCCTAAAGCTGATGATCACTTTATAGCTAATAACTAAATGCAAAAAGAAAAACATTCATAGGAGACTAGATGAACCTATCATTTGAAAGTCTGGGCCTTTCAGAGGCTCGCATTCGCCAATTAGAAAACTTAGGATTTACCGCACCTACAGCCGTACAAGTTCAAGCGATTCCCCAGTTGCTATCTGGACGCGATATGGTGGGGCAATCTCAAACGGGTACAGGTAAAACGGCGGCCTTCTCGTTGCCAATTCTAGAGCAGATTGATGTTAATCAGAAGGCAGTACAAGCTCTGATTTTGACACCAACTCGTGAGTTGGCTGTACAAGTTAGCCAGGCGATCGCCAGCTTTGTTGGAGACCTAGATATCCGAGTTTTGGCAATTTACGGAGGTCAAGCGATTGATCGTCAGATGCTGCAACTCAAACGCGGCGTTCATATTGTAGTGGGAACGCCCGGACGAGTGATCGACTTGCTTGACCGTGGTAATCTCAAGCTGGATCAAGTCAAGTGGCTGGTGTTGGATGAAGCCGATGAAATGTTGAGCATGGGCTTTATTGATGATGTGGAGAAAATCCTGCAATCTGCACCTAAAGAGCGCCAGACGGCCTTGTTTTCCGCAACGATGCCGCTATCGATTCGGGTGTTAGTGAAAAAGTTTTTGCGATCGCCTGTTACTGTAACAGTCGAGCAACCTAAAGCAGCCCCGTCGAAGATCAACCAGATCGCTTATCAAGTACCGCGCAATATGACGAAAGCCAAAGCTTTGCTGCCAATTTTGGAACTTGAAGATCCGGAATCGGCGCTGATCTTTGTGCGTACCAGACGAACGGCAGCTGAACTTACCAACTTACTCCAAGCAGCTGGCCACAGCGCTGATGAGTATCACGGCGATCTAACTCAACAAGCAAGAGAGCGGTTATTATTGCGGTTCCGCAATAAACAAGTGCGTTGGGTAATTGCCACGGATATTGCGGCGCGGGGTTTAGATGTCGATCAGTTGACTCATGTGATCAACTACGACTTGCCAGATAGCGTCGAATCTTATGTCCACCGAATTGGTCGTACAGGACGTGCTGGAAACGAAGGCACGGCAATTTCTCTAGTTCAAGTGTTCGAGCGGCGTAAGCAGCAGCAAATTGAACGCCATGTGCGCCAAAATTGGAAAATCAATTACATTCCAACACGAGCGCAGATCGAAGCGCGTCAAATAGAAAAACTGCAAGTGAACTTGCGGGAGATTTTATCTGGGGAGCGTCTGGCTTCATTCTTGCCAATTGTGCGAGAGCTGAGTGAAGAGTACGATGTTCATGCGATCGCTGCTGCTGCTTTGCAAATGGCTTATGATAAAACTCGTCCAGCCTGGATGCAAGACAATGCAGCGCCTGAAGAAGAAAGAGGCGCTACTCCTAAGCCAATCATTATTAAGCGTTCTCAGCAAGCTTCTGTGTCGAAGAACAGCTAGTTTATAGTACGGCTGAGAAATCAGCTGCGCTATACCACTTGAGAATAAGAAGATGAAACCGTCGATGAATGTTGAGCTTTAGAGTAATCAGCGTGCATTGACGGTTTGCCTTATTCCTGCCAAGGACGACTAACCTGCTCCAACTCAGCAATTTCATCATCACTTAATTTCCAGCCCAAAGCACCAGCATTCTGCCGCACCTGTTCGGCTGTTTTTGCTCCGGCGATCGCAATCACATTACCCTGAGCGATTAACCAATTAAGGGCGACTTGAGCAGGAGTGCGTCTGTGCTTTTCTCCTACTTGGCGCAGTAGAGATATTACTGGTGCAATTTTTCTCAAGCCATCTTTACTAAAGCGGGAATCCAGCCGCCGCGCCCCAGTAGGTTCGGAACTCTCAGCTGTGTACTTGCCAGTGAGTAACCCTTGAGCCAACGGGCTATAAGCCAAAATAGTAACCCCTAGCTCACGAGCAGCGTCAAGTATCCCTTGGCTCTCGATTTGCCGCGTAATTAAAGAGTAGCGTACCTGATTTGTTGCTAAACGCACGCCACGAGCAGCCAATATCTGGTGGGACTCTCGCATTTCAGCGGCTGAGTAGTTGCTCACACCCACAGATTCAATTCTGCCCCGCTGCACTTCGTCTGCAAGAGCGTTCATCAGTGTTTCTTGACTCATCAAGAAGCTGAACGGCCAATGCACTTGGTAGAGGGCGACTTGTTCCACCCGTAGCCGTTTCAAGCTCCCTGTTAAGGCATCAGAGACGGATTGGGCGGTAAATCGCCAGGGAGCGGGACCGTATTTTGTAGCAATCTGCACTGGGCGATTAGTCTGTTGCATGAATTGCCCTAGCAATTCCTCTGAAAGACCAAAACCATATATTTCAGCAGTGTCAAAGAAGGTAGTTCCAACCTCCATTGCCACCTTAAAGGCTTCCCGCACCTGCTCGGAGCCATAGTCACTGCCATAGTTCCAAAAGATTTTATCACCCCAAGCCCAAGTACCGATACAAAGAGGTGTAACCGCTGGGCCATTCTGCCCTAAAGTAATAGTTTCCAAGAAGCTACCTTTTTTATTCACATTTCTTTATATTCTCTTAGTGTATCGTTTTAGGCTGTTGGTAATAGAAAATCACTATTACAGTTTGAATTTGTTTAAAAATAAGAATGGCTAATCAAGTTAGGATTAATTGTTTTTACAGTCAGTATGGAAACGCATTCAGCAAAATTGGAGCAACCCGCCAAAGAAGTTAAAATTCTGACGATGTTCCGACTGGGCTTATTCCAGATGGGACTAGGGCTGATGTCTGTGCTAACGCTGGCAGTGTTAAACCGAGTGATGATTGATGAATTGGCAGTTCCGGCGACAATTACAGCAGGAGCGATCGCCATGCATCAATTTGTTGCCCCAGCGCGGGTATGGTTTGGGCAGATGTCTGATGCCAAGCCAGTTTTTGGTTATCACCGTACTGGTTATGTCTGGATTGGCGCGGCACTATTGGCGATCGCGGCATTTATAGCTGTGCAAGTAGTTTGGCAAATCGGCGGCAGTTTACAAGCTGAAAGCTGTAGTATTCAAACCAAGGGTTTAGCAGCCCTACGCGACCTAATTTCCTTGCCTGGTTGCACTCAAACTAGAGGCTGGGTGGGGATTTTAGCTCTAACTTTTGCTTTTTATGGTTTCGCGCTCAGTGCCAGTTCTACACCCTTTGCGGCACTGCTAGTGGATGTTTCTAGTGAAGAAAATCGCTCTAAACTAGTTGGGGTTGTCTGGTCGATGCTGATGGTAGGAATTGCTGTAGGCGGTATTACCAGTAAAATAATGCTCAAGCCGTTAGAACAAGATGCGCCACTAGCGACAATTCAAGCATCAATCAATCAATTATTTATGGTTGTGCCAGCAATTGTATTTGGGCTAGCATTGCTGGCAACTTTCGGTGTAGAAAAAAAATATTCTCAATATGCCTCCCGTTCAACTCTGGTAGATCGGGAAGATGGTATTACTTTGGGTAGGGCTTTACGAGTGTTGACTGCCAGTCGTCAAACAGGGTTATTTTTTACCTTTTTAATGGTACTGACGATTGGTTTATTTATGCAAGAAGCGGTTCTGGAACCTTATGGAGGTGAGGTTTTTGGGATGTCAATTCCAGAAACTTCGCTTTTAAATTCATACTGGGGCATCGGTACGTTAATTGGCATCAGCACGACTGGCTTTTTAATTATTCCGCGCTGGGGCAAGCATAAAACTACTAAAATTGGCTGTCTGGCGGTAGCAGCCTGCTTTGGACTGATAATTTTGGCGGGATTGATCGGCTTACCAGGATTGCTAAAGGCATCTGTAGGATTATTTGGTCTAAGTGCTGGTATCACTACTTCAGGCGCAATTAATTTGATGCTGGATCTCACAGCTGCGGAAACTGCTGGTACGTTTATTGGGGCTTGGGGATTAGCGCAGACAATGGCACGGGCGATCGCTACTGTAACGGGTGGTGCTGTTTTGGATTTGGGAAAAACGCTGTTTCCAACTCCAGTATTAGCCTATGGACTGGTGTTTGGACTGCAAGCAGTAGCGATGATTCTAGCGATTTGGTTTCTCAGCCGCGTGGATGTGACAGAATTTCGGACAAATACCAAGAGAGCGATCGCCTCTGTTCTAGAGAGTGAATTAGATTGATGAATGATTTTTGGACGACAGTTCTCGACTTCGCTTCCATCACCACTACTAGAGTGGGAAGCCACCTGTTAAAGGATTTTGGGCAGGTACATGCTGACCAAAAGGCAGATGGAAGTTTAGTAACAATGGCAGATAAGTGGGCGGATCAAGAAATTCGGGATGCGATTACTTCTACCTTTCCCAGCCACGGTATCTTAAGCGAAGAAGGCGAACACATTTTTCCCGATGCTGAGTGGTGCTGGGTAGTTGATCCCCTGGATGGCACAACCAACTTTACACGGGGCATTCCGATCTGGGCGATTTCACTGGGGTTGCTCTACCAGGGAACGCCAATATTTGGCTATGTTTACCTGCCACCACTAGGTCAAGTTTTTCATGGCTTTTGGGCTGGTGAATCTGGTTTACCGACACCAACTGGAGCATTTCTGAATCGCCGCCCCATCTACACAAGTGCTGATTCTCCTAGCAGTAATCACTTTTTCAGCCTATGTACGCGGAGTACATCTGTAATCCAGTCAGGATTCCCCTGCAAAATTCGGATGCTGGGTGTTGCTAGCTACAACTTCCTCACTGTTGCTGCTGGTGCTACTCTAGGCGGTGTAGAATCGACTCCCAAAATTTGGGATATTGCCGGAGCATGGGTGATTGTCCAAGCAGCTGGCGGAGTTTGGGTATCGCTGAAGGCACGTGTGTTTCCTTTGTCCGTTGGGCAGGACTATGGCAGTCTCTCTTGCCCAACCTTAGTTGTCAGTCGCTCGGAATCGGTGCCGATATTTGAACCCTTTGTCCGAACCGTAGCACATTAAAAAACAAAGTCTGCTATTGGCTTAGTGGTATCAGCTACGTCTTCAGGAGGGCTAAGCAAGACTGAACGCTGAACTAGGTGTTTATCTTGCATACGTCGGGCAACGCGGCTGGGGATGCCGTAACCGTAAACAATATGTCCCTGTCCAACTAACACCACCACTTGATAATCTGGGTTAGCTTGCAAAAACTGGGCGATTTTTTCGGCCATTGTTTCATCCCATAACACTTGGGCCAGAAAAAACCGCTCAAAATCGGCGCTACCATGACTGCCATGTTGATGCTGCTTGAAAATACGTAGCATCATTTGGCGATATTCAGTGTTGTCCGTGCGAATTTCTGAAAAAGGGGGAATAAACGAACGCTGCTTTGGTGTCAGACTTGCTAAACCTTCACGAGTGACTTGGCGTGTTACCTCTGTAGGGGTATTCAAGGCTAAGACTGGCAGTTGTTTTTCTTGAGCGAATCGTAAAATGGGGGCATAGTATTCCCAAGGAAAGCCCCAGCGTTGTTTGTACTCGCTTTGTTCTAAAAGTTCTTGCTCACTCAATTGCCCTGCTAGGTAACTGTCGAGGACACCTTGATAAGGGCGCTGGAACATCTCCATAGCAATCGCAATTTTGGAATTACGTCTAAGTTCCTGAATAATTTCTAGCTGAGTTTGATGGTCTTTGGGATTGTCGTGAGTTTCTCCCAAATATACTACGTCCGCCCGCGCTAGTTGCGGCAAAATCTCTTTGGGACTATCAACGACCTTTTTAAAACCACTGCTGTTCAAGCCTCCAACATCTCTGTTTGCCCGTTCCTGCCTTACTTGGCTACCGAAATTCTTGATTTGGGCATAAACAGGGCTGCACAGCAAAACAATCCCCAGTGACAGGGCAAATAGCTGGTTTAGACGCGATAAGACGTAATGCGGATAGTGCTTCGTGTACCGCTGCTTTTTAATAAACGGTTTCATCTTCTTTGCGCCAAGCTGGATCAACAATACAGATAAATACTAATGGTTCACTCCCACAGTTGTGGATAAACTGTCGAGCATTGGGAGGAATATACACCGTGTCCCCTGGTTCAACTAACTGGGTTTCATCTTCGATGTGCATTTCTCCCTTACCACTAAGAATGTAGTAAACCTCCGAAGTTTTCAGCGAGTGGGGCTGAGATGTTTCTCCCACTGGTAGCGTTGCATGAGCCAAACTGTATCGTAACGCCAAGGGCTGCTTATCGGGATGTAGCAGTTCTCGTAAGCGAGTACTATCCCCAGCAATAAATTCATCACAAGTGTTGAGTTTTTGTACCAGCATTTATTAGTGCAGTAAACCTGCAATTACAAATTACGAATTGCTAATTATTTGATCATGTACAGCTCGTATTGTGGCATGAGGCAGATTCTAGGAAAGCTCTAGCGCCCTTGTCGTGGTATTGCTATCAAGCTACCTACCTGTTACCGCCCCTAAATGTTGTAGTCTGAGCCATAGTCCCAGTTAGAACGCGGTGATGTTGCATTTAAAATCCAATTAGCATACTTCTTGGCAGGATTGCCGTGCTTAATTTTGGTTAATTGTATCTGGCAGGAACGTAAGCTGATCGCCTCACTACAATCTTTTACTTTTAAGTTAAAGTCACGAACAAAGGCTCAATCTTATTATATTTAACAGTTATCTTACTAATCGCATCGCTCTTTTTTTATGACCTTAATTCAGTCTGTCCCCACTGGTAAGGCTACTGCCGCACGTACCGTTGGACGCCGTTACCAGTCGTTTTTTTTGATGTTGAGCATTACCTTATTGTTGTTCGGTGGCATTGGCTGTCGTCTCGCTTATTTACAACTCATAGAGGGAACTCGCAGTCGGCAATTGGCAGATAATAACCGCATTCGCTTGATTCCTAAACAACCGGAACGGGGCACTATTTTTGATCGCCAAGGCAAAATTCTAGCGAGTAGCCGTCTTTCCCGTGCGGTATATGTGTGGCCTCGCGCGCCCCAGAAAGCAGAGTGGGTTGCTACCAGAATGCGCCTCTCGCAAATGCTCAATATTCCAGAAGCTGAGATTCAAAAGCGACTAGAACAAGCTGGTTATAATTCTCCCACACTGGTGCGGATCGCACGGGATTTAAGCCCAGGTCAAATTACGGCGTTGGCAGAATATAGCAACGAGCTAGAGGACGTTGAGGTTTATATAGAGGCTGTACGAGAATATCCGAATGGCGAACTAGCGGCTCACGTACTTGGTTACACCGGAGAGATGAGCGATCGCGAGTTAGCCAAAAAGCGTACTCAAGGCTATCGACTAGGAGATGTCATTGGTCAAATGGGTGTTGAGTCTGCTTTTGAGAAACAGCTGCGCGGCGAATGGGGAGGTCAGCAAGTTGAAGTAGATGGTGCTGGGCGGATTGTGCGGGTTTTGGGTGAAAAACAGGCAAAAGCAGGTCAGAATGTGCATTTAACACTGGATCTAAATTTGCAAAAGGCAGCTGAAAAGGCCTTGGGTAATCGCCAGGGTGCGATCGCGGCGCTTGATCCCCGCAACGGTGCGGTTTTAGCAATGGTCAGTCGCCCAGCTTTTAATCCAAATATTTTCTCCAAGCGGATCACCCCTGCCCAGTGGCGGGATCTCCAGAGCAAAGACCATCCCTTCGTTAATCGCGCTCTCCGGGGCTTTCCGCCAGCTAGTACGTTCAAAATCATTACAACTACCGCTGGCATTGAATCAGGCAAATTTTCTCCCGACACCGTTCTCCAAACCTACGCTTGCCTAAACATCGGCGGTACTAGTTTTTGCGATTGGAACCTTGCCGGATTTGGACCGTTGGGCTTTGTAGGGGCGCTGACTTGGAGTAGTGATACGTTCTTTTATCAAATCGGCAGGGCAGTAGGAGGGCCAACTCTGATCGATTGGACTCGTCGCTATGGTTTTGGGCAAAAAACCGGGATTGAATTGGCACCGGAAGAAGCAGCGGGCTTAGTCGCGGATGATGCGTGGAAGCAAGAAAATTTAAAGCTCCCCTGGTCTATTGGTGACAGCATTAATATGTCAATTGGTCAAGGATTTCTTCAGGTAACACCACTCCAAGTCGCCATGATGTTCTCTGTTCCTGCTAACGGTGGCTACCTTGTCAAACCACATTTGTTAAAAGACAACGAGGCAGCAAAAAACTGGCGTAAGTCGTTAAATCTAAAACCAGAAACAGTTAAAGTGCTACAACAGGGATTGCGGGGTGTGGTAGCTGGTGGTACTGGTAAAGCGCTTGATTCACCAACAATTCCTGCCGCTTCTGGTAAAAGTGGTACTGCTGAAGCCTTTGGACGTAAATCCCACACTTGGTTTGGGGGATATGCGCCTAGCAATAACCCAGAAATTGTCGTGGTAGCGTTTGCTGAACATTCTGGCGGCGGCGGGGGTAAACTTTGCGCTCCAATGGTGTTACAAGTCCTAGAGACGTATTTTAAAAATCAGAAGAGACAGAAGACGGAAGTCATTCAGAATTAATCACTGCCTCTTACTTCCTTTATTTTGGTGTATTGCTGGGCTTGAGATTTTTTGCTTTGTAAAATGTTTCTAGACTGTGGCGATCGCCTACATATCTCCAGTGCCAGGGTTCATAACTCACGCCTTGAGGGTTCTTTTTGGGAAACGACATTTCAAAGCTAAAGCGAGCAGCATTAACGGAGAGCCATTTAAAAGCTTTGGTTTTTTCAAATTTAGGATTAAGGTTGGTGGCTGGCGCTGTTCCATCCCCGATATCTACAGCGTAACCAGTATGATGTTCACTATAGCCAGGGGGAGCGCTGACCTCAGCCCGTTTTGTTGCCACTTGTCCCCGCTGCGCTTTGACATCAAAAAATAGATGTTGCTGAGTCGCAGTTGAGCGAAACCCAGAAATTGGCACTAACACAACTCCCTTTGCCCGCGCTGCTACCACCATTGCCTGAAATTTTGGGGCGGCGGCTTTACGTAGCTTGATACTACTATTTGGAAAGATGGGTTTAAGTTCTTTCTGGGGTGCTTCGGAGTAGGCAAAGTGTCCCAGCAGTTCTATGCTGGTTGCAGGATTGGCTTCGTTAGCGGCTTTTTTTGCAACCGTATTATTGCCTGGGGGTAAGCTAGATGCAGATCTGCGTGGCGCAGTAGTCATATACCAGAGACTGGTAACGAGGGCGATCGCACCTAATCCCAGCAATCCCCCAATCAGAAATACTCGCTTTTTGCGGGAGCGAGTTTGGGTCTTAGGAGTGTTCCGTAAAGCCTCTGGAATATCTTCTATCGATTCAGACAATTTATCCGATCCAGAGAACTCAGCCTTAGCCACGAGCAAACTCCTGCACTTTTTGGATTCATCAATGGATGATTTACTTTTTAGTACTCAGGCACCGACTGATCAACTTCTTGACTCCAGGCAGTAATTCCACCCTTGACATTTGTTCCTTCAATCCCAACTTCCTTCAGGATACTCAGTGCCTTTGCCGATCGCCCGCCCAATTTACAATGAGCAATCAAGCGATGACCATTCACCAATTCCTTCACTTTATCGATTCCTGCTCCACTTTCAATATCCGGTAAAGGTACTAAAACTGAGCCGGGAATTCTGGCGATTTCATACTCATTTGGATTGCGGACATCAAGCAGGACAAAATTATTTGCATCGCTATTGAGCAATTCCTGCAATTCCTGCACAGTCATTTCTGGCATTTCCATTTGGCGTTTTGCCTCCTCTGCCTTCGCTTGTGGAATCCCGCAAAATTCTTCGTAGTCAATCAACTTCTCAATCACAGGGCGCTCTGGATTAGGGCGCAACTTCAGTTCCCGGAATTTCATATTTAGGGCATCATACAGCATCAACCGCCCACTTAAAGTTGTTCCCTGCCCTAAGATAATTTTGACCGTTTCTGTTGCCTGAATCACACCAATAATTCCTGGCAAAATTCCTAGAACGCCACCCTCAGCACAAGAAGGCACCATTCCCGGTGGTGGTGGTTCGGGGTAGAGGTCACGGTAATTTGGTCCACCTTCGTAGTTAAAAACCGTTGCTTGACCTTCAAACCGGAAAATTGAGCCGTAGACATTGGGCTTATTCAACAGCACACAAGCATCATTAACCAAATAACGTGTCGGGAAGTTATCAGTGCCGTCCACAACTATGTCATAAGGCTTAATGATCTCAAAGGCATTTTCGGAAGTCAAGCGGGTTTCGTACAGGTCAACCTGACAATTGGGGTTAATCTCTAGAATCCGATCTTTTGCAGATTCAATCTTGGGTTTACCTACCCAAGACGTGCCGTGAATCACCTGACGTTGTAGATTCGAGCTATCGACGATATCAAAATCGACAATACCCAAGCGGCCAACTCCGGCTGCTGCTAAATATAACAGCAGTGGAGAACCTAGCCCGCCTGTGCCAATACAAAGGACACTAGCAGCTTTGAGGCGCTTTTGCCCTTCTAGCCCTACCTCTGGCAAGATCAGGTGGCGGGAGTAGCGTTCGTATTCTTCTTTACTTAGCTGGATTTGATCCAGATGAGGATTGAGCATGACAGTTTAATAGGGAGGAGCGGATTAAGATCGTATCTAAAAATATCCAATGGATGCTTGTAGCTTTTAAAATAAATTGAAAATCTCAGTGGGTTAGTTGGTAATGATTTCCTCTGGTTGGAACTGGTGGTTATTGTCAAGGCTCCAGCTTTTGAGAGTACCAGCTTTACCTTGGGGAACAGAGACAATAATATACGAGTATTGATACCAAGCATATACTCGATCAAATTCCGACGGCATTGCTGGATGATCGGGATGGGAGTGGTAGATTCCAATTATATCGAGTTGGCGATCGCGTGCTTCTCTTTGCGCTCTTAACATCACCTCTGGGGCGATCATGTAATGATGGCGCTGATTAGAATCTAGCTCAATTACATCAATAGCTGGGAATGATTCATCTGCCTCTGCACTCCAAGCGTTTTCTGTCGCTATAACTTCCACTATTGTTTTACTATCTTGACTCAGCTTACCTAGTAACAAACCGCAGCACTCATCAGGATAGGTGCTTTCGGCATGGGCGCGGATAGTTGCAAGATGCTCAGTAGAGAGTTTGAGAATCACATTCCTCTCCCTTAGTGGGTACCAGCGCCTAGATACAGTTCTCCCACCTTGGGATCGTTCAGTAGCTCTGAACCAGGGCCAGAGAAGCGATCGCGCCCTGTATCCAGCACATAACCCCGATGTGCCATTGTCAGTGCTTTTCGGGCATTTTGCTCTACTAGCACAATTGCTGTTCCCCCCTGGTTAATTTGTTGAATCTGTTCAAACACGCTATTTACCAGCACAGGCGACAGCGCCGCACTCGGTTCATCCAACAGTAACAAATTCGGTTCCAGCATCAAAGCCTTTCCCATTGCCAGCATTTGGCGTTCCCCCCCAGAGAGGGTACCAGCCCTTTGGCGGCGGCGATTAGCCAACGCCGGAAAGGTGGCAAAAATTTTATCCTTCAAGGGAGCCAAGGCAATACTCCGAATAAAAGCCCCCATTTCCAGGTTCTCTTCCACACTCAAAGAGGGAAACACATTGGCTATCTGCGGTACGTAGGACATCCCCCGCTGGACAATTTGGTTCGACTTTAAGCCGGCAATATTCTGTCCCTTAAAAGTGATT
Source organism: Chroococcidiopsidaceae cyanobacterium (assembly GCA_041748755.1). Classification (GTDB taxonomy): domain Bacteria; phylum Cyanobacteriota; class Cyanobacteriia; order Cyanobacteriales; family Chroococcidiopsidaceae; genus JAHHHE01. Next base: position 31,788 of record JBGTCQ010000112.1, read on the forward strand.
TTGCCGCGATGGGGAGTCAGTAGACCAAAAATGGTTTTTGCCAAAGTAGATTTACCCGCACCATTAGGACCAATTACAGCAACTAATTCCCCTGGTAAAATGCGGAAATTCACACCTTGGAGTATGTTCAGATCTTTGATATAGCCAGCCCAGACATCTTCAACTTCTAACAAAGAGTCATTAGTCATTAGTTATTAGTCATCAGTTATTTGCCTTTGGTCATTGGTGATTTATCATTTGTCTGTTGCTAATAACCAACGACTAAGGACTATTGTGGCGTTTTCTGCAAATCTGGTCGCTCTTCTGGCAGGATTGCTTCTTCCACTGGGCAAACTTGGATACAAATACCGCAGTCTATGCAAGTGGCAAAATCAATCCAGTACCAGTCATTGCCTTTGACGTTTTTACTCGAACCTGGATGAATGCAAGCCACAGGACAAGCATCAACGCAATCAGCAACGCCTTCGCAGACATCAGTAACAATCGTATGTGGCATAGTGTTCTCTCGGCAAATTTTTTGAGCAGTTTCGTTAAGACTTTTTCTCTAGCCTAACAGGAATAATTCAGCTATTTAAATTAGTCTTAGTATTTTAGCTAAATCAACGACTTGTGGTTTAACTTGTCGCACTTGCTCCCTGTCCATAATATTAAATTAGCCTATGTTCATAAACACAAAAAATCGCTGCTTAATTATTGAGTGGCTTTAATTTTAATTGAGAAATCAAACTACATAAATACCATTCTTAGGGTACTATTTTATTAGTAGAAAATTTGCATTTTGTATAATTAGTGTTTTTATAATGAGTTTCTCTTTGTCTCGGTTAGTGACTCAATGATTGGTAAACCTTCAGCTTTGATCCAGGCAATTTGATGGATGCGGCGATGACGGGCGTACTCGCGGGTGGTATCAGGATCACGTCCTCCTAAATCAAGTTCAACTCGCACCAAATGCGGAGAATTTCTGAGTTTTTCCGCATAAGCAAAGGCGGCGGTGTAAGCATCAGATCTTTCTGGTACGACAAGCCAATTGCTGGCTGGAGTTTGTTGAGGCAGTTGATTAGTAGATACCAGAACTTGGTGTAAGTCTTCGATATTGAGTGCAAATCCAATTCCTGGAATTGTTTCCCCTTGGGGATGATAAAGCCCTAGTAGTTGATTGTAGCGACCGCCCTGACCTAATATCCGCGCTTGGGCGGGTGCGTGTTGTCGCTCGGATGGAACCTCCGAGCGAGTGACGCATCCGGTGTCACTTACAACTTCAAATACAATGCCAGTATAGTAATCAATTGTCTGGATTAGGCTGAGATCGATAATTAAAGGGATCTTGGAAGATTGATCGAGTAACTCAATCAGAGATTTGAGATGGTTGAGCGCTTCTTGCTGCGGCAGATCTAGATCCAAACGAGCGACTTTTTGCAACACATCCGCTGGGTGACCGCGCAGATCCATTATTAGCAGTGCTCTGGAGCGCAATTCATCGCTTAGGGGCAACGTTTCAAGAGTGACGCGATCAAGGTGAGCGATCGCATGACGCACTTTGTCTTGGATTGCGGCTGGGAATGGAGACAGCAGCGATCGCGCAATTCCAGCCTGTCCTAAAATCAAACGCCACTGACTCAAACCCAATTGATTTAAACACTCTGCCAGCAGCAGCAGCACTTCAGCATCAGCCAGCCAGCTAGAAGCGCCTAGCAACTCCACCCCAGCTTGATAAAACTCCTGCTGCCGATTGTGACTACTTTCCCGTGTGCGGCGGAACACATTGGCATTGTAGTAGAGGCGTTGGGGATAAGTGGTTCCCGCCATTCGGGTTACAGCAGTGCGGGCGATCGAGGCTGTCAATTCTGGACGCAGCCCTAGTTCCTCCTCCTCGGCATTTTGGAGTTGAATCACTGTTGACCGCTGAATAGCTCCACCAGCCATTAAGGTATCTAACCGCTCCAGTGTTGAAGTGATAATCCGGTGATAACCCCAGCGATGAAACACTTGCTGTAATCGCTCTTCAATCCAACGTTTTTGAGCCACATCTAAGGGCAATAGATCCCTGGCCCCAGATGGCGATTGATAAACCATTTATTATTTTTTCCCGCCAAATAAACCACCAAATAAACCGCTACCTCCAGTATTATCTGATTGCTTGCCCTGAGTAGTCTTAGATGAGGTAGGTGATTGACCACCGGATTTTTGACTCAGCTGGTCTAGGAGCTTTTTACCCTTTAATGCCGTCGGGTCTTTGGGGTTCAATTGCAGCGCTTTGTTCATGTGAATTTTAGCCATAGTGGTCTGATTTTGCTTCAAATAAACCACCCCCATCAAGCTATGGCAAAGACTATTATTAGGCTCTAGCTTTAGGGCATCCTGTAACTCTACCCTAGCTTGGGCAAAGTTGTTTTTCTCGATCAAACCTTGGGCACGACGGTAATATTGCTCAACAATTGTTTCTGGTTGAGACGGGGGTGAAGGTGGCGCTGGGGTTGGTGAGCTTACGTTTTTACCTGGCTTAGTTGCGACGTTTTGAGGTGGTGGCGATAACTGCATGTTGCCTCCTTTACGCATCAAGTAAACCAAATTCAGCTCACTAATTTGACCAATCAGTTGTAGGGTTTGGTCAAAGGTGTCATATTGGTTTTCTGCAAGTTTGTGGAGTGACGTTTTATATATGTGATCAATATTATTAGTCTGGCTTAGTTGCTGAGATAGTTCGCTCTTGAGTTCAATCGAAGTTGACTCCTGTATTAAACGCTTACTCATTTCCTTTAGGACTACAATATATTCGGCACGGCTACCATCTTTAGAAAATTTTTCGTAGGCAGGGTTAACAAGTTTTGACAATAGCTGACTAGCCAGTTGTTTATCGGTACTTTCAGCCGTACAGCTGTCGGGATGTAGACGACGGGCAATTTGGAGGTAGCGTTTGCGGATGTCCTTAAAATCTGCATCTACTGAAACGCCTAAAATTGCATGATAATCCATGAAATCAAATTTAAATAGTCCACTATCAATTTTGAAAGACATAGAGCTCTAGTTCAGCTTTGAAGCTGTGAGATTCTTTATAGTTTACTTTGCACCTAAGCTGGTAGCGTGTTCGTGCTAAGTGTTTAGCCGCTACTAGGGCGTGTTGACATCAGCTATATTGCTAGTATTCCCCCAAACTGCCAACGAAGGAACATCCAAAAGTTCTTGACTTAGAAGAGCGTGAATGTGACCATTGGTAGCCAAAATCCGACCTGACGAAATCTTGATTGGGCTACCGTCGTAGGCAGTTACTTTGCCTCCTGCTTCTTGCAGCAGAACTATCCCAGCTGCAATATCCCAAGGAGCGATACCCCTTTCCCAGTAACCATCCAAACGACCACAAGCAACGTGAGCTAGATCCAGGGCCGCCGAACCGCTACGCCGTACACCCCGCGTTAAATGAGTGAGATGACAAAATTCGGCGTAATTGTTATCAGTTGTCTCACGGCGATCGTAGGCAAAGCCTGTAACTAAAAGACTCTTGCTTAACTCGGCTGTTTGAGACACTTGGATGGGACGGCGGTTACAAGTAGCTCCCAATCCAATAGCTGCTCGAAATAGCTCATTGTGAAACGGGTCAAAAATAACTCCAACTTGAGGTACGCCTGCAATCATTAGCCCGATAGAGGCAGCAAAAAAGGGGTATTGGTGGGCGTAGTTGGTTGTACCATCTAATGGATCAATCACCCACAAGTAGTCACTTTCTGCATTTCCCAGTTTTCCCGATTCTTCTGCGAGGATGGCATGACTGGGAAAGTGGCGATGTAAAATATCCAAGATCACTGCTTCGGAGGCTTTGTCGGCTGCGGTGACTAGATCTCCAGGTCCTTTCTCTGATATTTCCTCCAATCCCAAGTATCCTTGCAAAACTGCACCAGCAGCGATCGCCGCTTCGGTGGCAATTTCTAAGAAGATTTGCAGTTGTTCAGACGACGTTAGGTGCATTTGTTAACGATACTGACGGCGAAACTCAGATGGAGTCAAACGCATTGGTTTTTCGGGATTCCAAATCCCTTGCCCCATGAGTCTAGCCCATTCTTGGGCGCGTTCAAGACGCTGAGCATATTTATTGTTGGGCGATCGCGGCAGGATCAGCACATACCCTTCTTTTGCCAGCAATTCATTCAACAATAGTCCGTCCTGCCATACATAAGCCAAGCGCCGCCCAAAAGAGTCTTTGTCTTGGACATCAAATTCAAGCATTACAGACTCACTTCCAATCATCACCTCTAACCGCTCTTTTGCCGCTTGTCCCCAAGGCTGCTGTTGCAAATCCGGTGCATCAATGCCAATTAGCCGCACCCGCGACTCACCTGTGCCTCTGATCGCTAAAGTTTGGCCACTAACCGCCTGCGCTACAACCTCCAGTCCTTTGGGTGTAGTTGCTTGGCAACCCTGTAACAGCAGGAAGAGGAGCAGAGACAATTTTATAATCCGTTGGATTCTTACCTTAATCTTCATCTAAAGGCAAACCCGCACGGACTTTACCCTTACCGAAGTACTGCCCAAATTGAAGTTCATAAACTTCATCCTCATCTTGTGTTTCTACCTCCAAGTCAGAACGAGCATAACTGACACATAACAGCGCATAGCCCTGGGATTGTAACTCTAAAGAAAGTCCAATTGCCTCTGGTTGGGTTATTTCTCCTGACAATACCCGCACGGCACAAGTGGTACAAGCTCCATTTCGGCAAGAAAAGGGTAGTTCCACCCCCTGTTTTTCTGCACTCTGAAGAATGTAATGGTTTTCTGGTACTTTAAGGGTGTGACTCTTGCCAGAGGTGCGATCGCGTATCTGAATGGTATGTGAATGGGTCATAAGTTCTTTTAAATCTTGGATTAAATCTAAAATCCAAAATGAAATCCCTGAATACTGAATGCTTCCATTGTATAATCAGAGGTTACGACACCTGGAGAGGTGGCCGAGTGGTTGAAGGCGCAGCACTGGAAATGCTGTTTAGGGTAACTTAACGAGGGTTCGAATCCCTCCCTCTCCGTTCTCAAAGAAGTTTTCCGTTTATAGTGGGTTGCACTTAAGCGATAAGTTTTGGCTATTTGGCTATGCCCAATACCTAGTCTAAACTCCAGTAGAAACCAAGCAGTTTAGCTGTTAGGTAATTCTAAGTGTTTCCACGCAATATCTTTATCGTTTACTGAACTTTCGTGAAGGTTTTATAAACTTCTCCATCTAAGATCAAATAATACTTACGTAAGCGTGTATTTTTATACATATATTAAAAAGAGTAATAGTCACTATGGAAGCACAAGAAATAGAACGTGCAGTAAAAATTCATGACTATATAGAGAAATTGGAAAGGTTAACGAGTTTATCACTCAAAACCTCACCAGTATTTTTAGGATTACCAAGTCAAAAACTGACATTACAGATACCTAAACGTATCAAACCTTGCTCTGAGTATGTAGAGCAGCTATATGAAGATATAAGCGATCATGATTCCCTTTTTAAAGCACTCAGAACAGGTTGGGATTATCTAGATCAAAATTGCAAAACAGTACCGAATACTAAAGAAAAATATTTTCAACAATTGAACAACTCTCATGCTTTCCATATTGCTAAAGAACGTGGCTATTTAGTTCCAAATTACTTTTTTGAAAAAAAACAATTTTGTTATGGACAATATGAAGCTTATTATGCTATGCATGAAATTTTTCAAAGCAATGCTCTAGGAGTTTGGTCGTTTAAGGCTAACTCTCACAATTTTAGGCATAATTACGCTGAGTGGTATAAAAGCGTTAAGTTAATAACCTCTCAATTTATAGTTCCTAGTTCACGCAATAAAAATTCAATTCCTTATGTTTTTGACCAACTGTGGGTAGTTTCTCACAACATAAATCAAGTTAGACTGCTGGGATTAGAAATTGTTGGTGAACACCAGTTTCTCAACGGAGGACAGAATAAAAGTTTGGGAAAAGATAAATATTTAAAAGAACTAGGTTATGAAATGTACCAAGTAGCAAGTTGGTGGTGCAGAGTAGATCCTTATCGAGTAATCTGTGAATTCTTAAACATATCAGGTATTTTCCCAAATGCTACAAAGTATTTAGTTGGTTCAGAACTCAAAAGTATAGATGAATATGTATGTGGAATATGTTCTGCTCCAATGGTGAGATGGGATTGGGATTGGATTCAAGAATGTATTGTAGGCAATTCAACTGTATTAGCTCACAAAAATTGTGTGAATCATAGAGAGGTTATTAGGTAGTAGTAGAGTAAAAGTATGATTACGGACTGGGGCAGGCTAGAGAAATAGACGTGCGATCGCAAAAACGCTAGCACCTAGCCCAGCACTAATAGGTACTGTAATTAGCCATGCCCCAGCTATTCCCTGTACGGTTTGGAATTGAATTGATTTAAGATTTTGGACAAGACCAATTCCGACGACACCGCCGACGAGGGCATGGGTAGTGGAAACGGGTAGACCTATTCGGGAAGCTAGTAGGATAGTTGTAGCGGTTGCTAGTTCTGCACAGAAACCACCACTGGGTTTTAGGTCAATAATGCCTTCCCCAATAGTAGCAATGACTTTTTTGCCCCAGAGAGCTAAACCTGTAACAATGCCAGCGCCACCGAGTACCAAAATCCAGATGGGGATAGTGATGCCGTTGAGGGGAACCGTGCCAGTGCGATTGATGTAGGCGATCGCAGCTAAAGGAGCGATCGCATTCCCCACATCATTAGAACCGTGGGCAAAGGCAACAAAGCAGGCACTTAGGAGTTGAAATTTAGCTAGTTGCTTCTCCACAAGTAAGAGGGGAGTAGAGACTACAGATATTGCCTCTAGCCTCTCGTTTTTGAGTTGTTGCCAACTGGTTAGAGTCAGACCGACTACAGCGATCGCACCGATAGCAAGCGGGATATCATGGGCGGGAATATTAACACCCAACCGCTGTTTGAGGAACGCATCCACTGGCTGACTCAAGGTTGGTAGCACAATCACGCCAAACACACCTAGTAGTGCAGAACTTAACCAGGGAATCCACTCGTTCAGTTGCCCTAGTGGATTACTTTGATCCAGAACTAAGCGCTTAATCAGGATATAGAACAAAGCCGCAATTGTTCCACTTACTAGTGGCGTGACAATCCAGGCAACCGTAATCATGCGAATAGATGCCCAGTCAATAGCTTGAATGCCAACAGCCACATAACTAAATCCAGCGATCGCACCCACAACCGCATGGGAAGAAGACACGGGTAACCCCTGCGCTGTGGCAATTTGTAACCATATACCGCAGGACAACAGGACGGAAACCATCCCAGTTAACAACACCTGGGGGTCTGTTGCGAATAAAGCAGGATTAACAATTTCAGTCGCCAGCGTTTCAGTTACCGCATGACCAAACAGCACAGCACCCGCGGACTCTAACACCCCAGCAATTATCAGCGCCTGCCGCAAAGTTACTGCCTTCGATCCTACAGACGTTCCCATCGCGTTAGCAACGTCATTTGCCCCTAGATTGCAGGCAACGTAAAAGGCAAGAAGGGCTACCAGAAATATCATGTTGTCTAAACTGCTAAGAGTTATGAGGGATTAGCCTACCACAGGGAAAAGTTGCCAGTTGCTCAGAAGCACTCTCAGCGACGGCTGCCGGAATTTTATCAGTTGGCTTTTTGGTACTCATGTAGTCTGTCCGCAGTTTTTCCAGCATTTCTTCGCGCCGATCATACAGTAGTCAGTCAGTAACAGGTTATCTAAGGCTTATGGGGAATCAACCTACCGCAGGGATAGGTTGCTACAGGTTGCTTAGAGGCAATCTCATCGTCATAGCAAGAACCGGAAAGTGTTTTTTACTCCCCGGTTCTATTAACGTACTAGACAGTAAAGAAATCAGTAGAGGTGATAGTGCTGGACTGCACTCCACTCAAAATCGCTAAAAGTTCACCACTGTTCGCAATGTTGATCAAAGTATTATCTTGGTTACTACCCATACCTTGGGTAATCGTTAGACTATTAAACTCCAGACCGCCGGACAATCCAATTAGATCTTGAGTGTCTGTGAAGTCGAGAATTGTGTCAGGACCTTTGGCTTTTGCTAAGACAAAGTAATCGCTACCACTACCACCCAATAGCGTATCTTGACCAAAGCCGCCATTCAGCAAATCGTCACCTTCGCCACCAATAAGGTAATCATTTTCTTCTCCACCAAAAAGGCGATCGCTGCCAGTGCCACCCCGGAGGATGTCGTCGCCACTAAATCCCCTGATTGTGTCATTACCACCCTGAGCGTTAATTACATCATTCGAGTCACCGTAGCCCTGGATGTCGTTATCGAGGTCATTGAGAAAGGTGACAGTGTTGCCCTTAAAAATTTGCTCTTGCTGCAAGTTAGCGTTAAAGACATCAAAGCTGTCCTGAATTTCGTTCTGTCCGTCAAACAGGATGTTGCCGATGTCAACTGCTGCGCCTGTGGACTGTTGCAAATTATCCAGGTCTTCCAGGTTAAAGTTTTTCAAGCGAACTTCGATGTCCTGAGTACCCTCAAACGCAATCAACAGGTCACTACCTTCCTGAGTCAGAAGCAGATTTTGGGCAGTTAGGTCTTTGCCAGTGAACTGGAGGGTATCAACTTCCGCGATCGCATTCGCAGAGGGGCTGGCTCCCACGCCAACGCCGCCAAAGTTACTAATGGTGTAAGCGCCATTACCAGGAGAGAGGGAAAAGGTATTCTGCCCGGCACTGCCATCTAGGATGTTGGCGATCTCGAAGAGGGTAGTGGTGCCGCTGACCTCATTTGCGACAGCCAACAGCGGGTTGCCGTTGGGGCTATCTTCAGCGGAAATGAAGGTCAGACCTTCGGGACCAAGATCGCCCGCCGTGCCTGCTTCTGCATCACCACTAAAATCGCGGTTGTTGATGTACTGGACAAATGTGGGATTACTCGGATCGGTGACATCATAAGCCATTATCCCACCAACCCGCTCTAGCCCAATAAAAGCGTAGGTGCGGTCATTAATAACACCTGTAGTAATGCCTTCAGGCTCCGGTCCTTTGTCATTGCTGCGATCGTCGAAGGAGTCGTTTTCGTCGTTATTGGAATTGAAGTCTTGGGGGAGGGAAGCTGTGATCTTCTCGAAGTCATCGCCACTGTCGTAGACTAGCTCTCCTTCACCAGTCCAGATTGAGAAGGAACGACCGCCAAAGGCATAGAGTTCCTCAAATTTGCCGTCGCTATCAGTATCACCATTAGCTCTTGTGACTAGCAAACGGCCCAAGGCTTCATCAGTTTGTAACTCCGCAGCATTCAAGAAGGCAGTGGGATCAAGCTCTAATCCCGCCACCGATGCCTCTTCACCGAAGCCGTCGTAGTCGCGGCTATCGCCTTCGTTCGCTGTGATGATGAAGGTTTCGTCGTTGACTTCGTAGGAGGTAATTGCATCAGGCTGGTATATTCCAAATACTGGCCAGTTAGCAATGTTAATGGCATCGTCGGCATCATTCACATCCAAGCCATTGCCGGCAATACTGTGATCCTTAAACCCAAGGGGCAAAATATCTGTAATCTCCCCAGAGTCAATGTCTAGCACGCCCAAGGCGTTATTTTCTTGAAGAGCAATCCAAGCTGTGGTGGAATCCTCAGAGACCGTGATGTACTCCGGCTCAAGATCCTGGGCAACCGAGGCATTGGGACCAAAAATGCGGACGCCTTCTGTAACTAAATCGTCTTTTTGCTTGTTGAAGGTCGTGAAGCCAGCAGTTGTGACATCATCTTGAGTAATGTTGGCAACACCAGCGGACACATCGATGATACTGACTGATCCCTCAGGATCAACGGTGTAAAAGTCGCTGGGTTCACCCTCATTCGCAACCAACATTTTTCGACCATCGGGCGTAAAGGTGAGCATATCGGGTAGCGCCCCAACTGTCACGGAATTTAGCAGCTCAAGGTCGCCGTCAGCCTCAAAGAACGCGACTGTACCTGGGGACTGTGTATCCTCATTCTCAATTGCCACAGCCACTATACCATCGAAGACATCAACACTATTAGCTACTCCACCCAAAAGCGACACATCAATCGTGTCGATCAGTGTGAGTTCAGTGGGATCGCTAGCATCAAGCACATCAACGGAGGCATCGTTGGCGTTCACCACAAACAGACGCTGTGAATCGGGGTCATAGTCAACGATCTCGGCAGCGCTCTCATCAAACACACCCGTTTCATAAGTGCCAATTGCAGTCAATTCAATTGCGTTGGATGGAGTGACGGGTAAGGAACTGAGGACGGTGTCGCTCCGCTCACTCAAGTTTTGGATGCGCTCATCTTCATTAGGAGCAACATCCTCAACGTCAAAAGGTTCTGCTGTGAAATTCGCAGCGAGGTATTCTGCCAGAGCATCTTGCTCCGTCCCTGGGTCAGTAAAGGTTGCCGCTCCTGGATCTGTGGCAACAGGACTGTCCAAATTCCCATTCAGGTTAAAATCTTCCCCCGCATCGAGTATCCCATTCCCGTTGGTATCCTCCCCAATCAGATCCACTCGATTAGCAAATTCAGGGTTCGCTGCAACAAAATCACTGAAGGGATAGCCATCTCCACCGTTGGCTAAAAAATTCAGCGTCACTACTCGGATCGGACGATTCGGATCGCCCACTACTTCGCCGTCCTCAGCGATCGCATCCGTAACATTACCTACCTCATCCTGGATTGCTAGCGACTGGACGCGATCGCCCGGAGCTTGCGACGGGTCGAAGCTGAAAGCTACACCTCCGATCTGGGGAAACTGACCAGGTGTTGCACCAGGTTCCGTAGCCGATACACCGTGCTCGATCACCTGCAACAGCTGCTCGGCGGTGACGGTGATTAAAGTCAAAGCGTTGTTAAACCTTAAGGAGTTCTCGATGTCCAGTTGGGAAACTTCGCCCTCTTCCTTACCTGACAGCGGGTTGGACTGCGGCGGCAACTCCTCGCCTGTATTGCCGTCGATAAACCCAATTAAGTCACGAATTCCGCCGCCATTCTTGATTGACACTACTGCTGTCGGATCGCTCTGCTGAGCTACGAACAGATTTGCATCCGCCGTCAGGTTGCCCAGGTTGGACTCCTGCGTGCGGACTTCCTCGCGGCGGCCCTCAAGAAACACATTGGTCTCACCGAACACGTTCGAGTCTTTAGCAATAACCACTTCCTGCACGGCTGCGGTTAGGTCTTGTACTAGGTCGCCCTTAGTACCCTCAGCAAAGGCGGCATCAAGGTTACCCCACAAAGCTGCAACGCCCTCATCAGTGGTGGCGAACGCGCCGCTGACATCGGGTTCAATGCTGTCAGAAAGCACTACCCCGTTTTCGTCAAACTCAACAACTAACCGACCGACGTAGCTGTACTCGCCGTCGGTGCTAACAATCACTGCTGGATCGCCATCGGCATTTTCGGTGACAATCGGATAATTGTCAGCAGGCGTGTCACCGGGCTGCAAACCGCGAGTCACGTCCTCGTTGTCCGCCAACAGCGTGTCAGAACCCCCAGCGATCGCAACGTCTACCCCCTTAAGCAACGGCACCAACTCCTGCTCCAACTGGATCTGCTGTAGGTGAGAGACTAGAACAATTTTGTTGATGCCCTGAGCTAGCAACTGGTTGATCGTCGGTTGCAAGATCGCAGCCAGGGCAGTCATATCATTGGTACCAGCGCCAGGATCTTTGACTTCCGTATCGCCCGGCGAGGAAATCTGCTCTAGTAAAGGGGTGGTGGCACCGATAACCCCAATTAGTTCGCCACCCTCATTAATAATCGTGGCTGGGGCAATCTTCGGCGCTGCCTGCGCCGCATCTAGGTCAGCTAACGTCGACTGGAAATCAGTATTTAACAGAACTTCATCCGTGAACAGCCCCGACAAGTTGGGATCATTAGAAAAGTCCAGGTTGGCACTAAGGTAGGGGAACTGAGCGCCCAACCAGCCAGCCTCATCGAGTACCCCGTCTTCATTACTGTCACTGATATCAGTGCCGATGATAGTAGCAATAGTATTAGTACCCGCGTCAAATTCGTGATTGCCCAAGGCTGAGGCATCGAAGCCGACAACGTTCATAATCGAGATATCGACGCGACCCACGCCTTCTTCGGCATTAGGGTTATCTAGCACTTCTTGCAGCGTCTCGCTGACTGAGGAGTCGCCGGCGGCGGAGAAGAATGGACCTGGGATGTAGTTATCGCCAGCCGAAAGGATAATCGTGTTAGGAGACTCATCCTCTAAATTGTCAATGATCGCCGCGAAGTTCGGGGCGCTGTCAATTGCATCCACTCCGCCCTCTAGATCGGAAGCGTGCAGTATCTGTAGTTCAAATGATGCCATGGTCTAGATTCCTGTAATGTAAATTCTGTTGTTTTTCTCTAAGCTCTAGCGCACCTTTATCTAGTCAAGAAGGACGACCTTTGATAACGCAGAGCTAAAGTAATCTATAGCGAATTTTTAAGGCTGAAAACTTTATTCTGATCCGTGATTATTGTGCTGTAATTTGTAGCAATAGTATTGCCTTTTTCTGGAAGCTGAGTTCCTTCCCTTTCCCTTCCAATTACAAACTTTTAGTATGGTTCCATGATTTCCTTGTTCAATTTCCTTTGCTATAACGGCTGCATAGAACCCATCCCAGCTTAGAGTCTTACGGTTTGTGACAATGAAGTTCTTATCTATAACAAAATACGTTTACTGTCGAAAGGATGAATTTATATCACGGTTGGTCGTCCCACAGGTAACTTCTAATACAAGTTAGTATCACATTGCAGAATTAAGATCCCATAGCAAGGTTAAAGACTCATTATGTATACATTAAGAATCGCTACCTATAGTTATTAATTTCTTTTAGGTAAAAATTTTTAAGTTTAATCAAAAAATCTATCAGTAAATTCACTTAATATTGTAAGTATAAAATTAAATCATTATTTGGATAGATGTAAATTGCAGATGAATGATTCTTATCCTTAAATCCTTTCAGCAATAACTTCGTAATCAGCTAATTTTCAAACTTAGAGAATTTCAACAATTCCACACTGACCATCAATCCGCACGCGCTGACCATCTCGCAACAGCGTTGTCGCATTATTGATATCCATTACTGCCGGAATACCATACTCACGCGCGACGATCGCACCGTGAGAAAGCCGTCCCCCCACTTCTGCAATCAAACCTCCAGCCCGCGCCAATAGCGGTGCCCAGCCAGAGTCTGTATAAGGCACAACTAAAATTGTTTCTCTGTCAATTTCTGGCACTGTTTGGAGATTCCGCAGCACCTTCACCCGCCCCTCAACTTGTCCAGGGCTGGCGGCGATTCCTTGCAATAGCTGAGCTGGGGAAACTGGGGAAGCTGGGGAAGCTGAGGGAGTATTGCCGTAAACTAAGGTGGGTACTGGATTTAGTTGGCTGTCTTGGGCAAGTTGCGATCGCCGCTTTTCCACTAGGAGCGACAGTTGATTTAGTAACTCTGAGTCAGAATTTTCAATCATGCGCCGAACTTCATCAAACTCTAAAAAAAAGATATCTCCAGCCTGCGACAGCAGCCCCGACTGTAACCAAACTTGCTCCAATGCCACAAAACACCAGCGCAACTGTGCCAAAAGCTGACTATAGACTTCCGTCACTTGCCCCTTGAGATCAACCCGACGTTGCACCGCTCCTTTCTTCCTCTTGATGCGCTCTCTGCGCCTCTGTGGTGCTTCCCCCATCTCAGCCGTAGCCAAAAACTGCATAAATAATTTCTGCACAGACTCAGGATCTTCCTTCCATGTAGGAACCGCAATATCAGTTCCCACCTCACTTAGGTAGCCATAGCGCTCAATTAGCTGGTCAAACTGCTCCAGAATTTTCCGTCCCTGCGGACTTTTAGGCAGCTGTTCAAAAACTGAACCACGATCAAGTTGAGGTAATAGCTGATCGGCCTCAGCAGCTAGAGAGGCAATTAATCGCAACGAAGCCACCTCTGGAGCCTGGCTATGATCAATTTCTGTATCTTTCACCTGCAATACCGCCTGCCGCAGTGCAGCACTTAACGGAGCCAAAATACTGTAATAAGTTGCCTGCTTTAACAACTCTAAAATCTCGTCCATTTGGGCAAGTAGCTCCCGTGGAGATGCTGATTGACTAGCTTGAGTCAAGGCTGGAGCAAAACGCTGTTGGTAATCCCGCTTAAAGTCCCGCTCTAAACTCAATTCTCGACTAAGCAACCGCAGTAAACCTGGGAGATTTTGTAGTGTGGACTGTAGAGGCGGTTTACTAAACTTCGCTCCCCTAGTTAAAAACTCCAAACTTTCAGGCGGTAGCCCCATAAGGCGAAAAATCTGTCCTAAGAGAGATGCATTAAAATAGGCGCGGGAATAGTGCAATGTAGCCGTTTGATTGAAATCCAAACCATGAGCGCGTACACCTAGCACTACAGTAAAAATTTCTCCCCAAACTCCACACGTCAAAGGACGATTAATTGACCAAGTTAACGGGCGGATTAGTCCAGGAATTACTTCCGCCGCAATTTTGCGCGTCCAAATTGGCAGTAGCGTTGTAATCGGACGCGATTGCAACAGCCACAACGTTTGACCGTCATAAGTCCACTCGATATCCTGGGGAACGCCGTGGTACTGGTTCTCCAAGTGTCGAGCTAAGAACGCAACTTGCCGAATTAATGCTGCTGGTACGTCTCCTTTTCCCTCGATTTCTAGCTCTATTTCAGGCAGTATCCAAGACGTAGTAAATTGCGTATTTGCCATAAAAACGCGATACTGCTCTGGTGTCACCTGTCCGGAAACAACCCGCGTAGCGTCTCCCGGCAAAGCCTCAATCACAACTGCATCACCTTGCTGGATCACCGGATCACGGCTAAAGGCAACTCCTGAAAATACGCCTGGGACTTGAGTTTGAATCAATACCGCGATGCCGGGTACGGCTTGCCCCTTTGGGCTCGCATCTTCAGGAAGACCATGATCACGGCGATATTGCACAGCCGCTGGATAATTGTAGGAAGCCTGACACTGAGCGATCGCGCTCTGCAATTTCTCTCGACTGGTAACATTTAAAACGCTTTTGTATTGCCCAGCTGCTGAAGCTTGCTCTGAATCTTCGCCTACCGCAGAAGAACGTACTACTAAAGGCGCTGTATCTGAGGGTTGGAGAAATGCAATTAACGGTTCTGGGTCATCTCCAGGGAGAAGCACCCACCCCATCGGTACTGGATACCCCCTGTGCTTCAATTGAGATAAAGTAGCTGCCTTTTGACCTACTTTACTTGCCTCCAACTGCTCATCTAGAGAGACGATCACTTTATCGCCACGAAAAAACTGAAACACTTTTTGAGACTCCGCTGGTGCTGATTTATCTGGCAAATCTAGATCATCAGGAATTTTTTTGTAAATCCAACCGAGCAACACAGCAAGAGCGATCGCTGCTCCGATTCGGGCCTCATCTTGCGGGTGTAGTAGTGCAGTTATTACAGGCAACAAAATCAAAACCCAGATACGTCCCAGCTGCCTTTCCCGCAAAATTGTAAAGCTGATGCCCCCAATCAAAAATACTAGTAATGCTATACGCCAGTCATGAATTGCAATTCCCCAGACGACGTTTGTAGTTCCGGCTCCTTTGCCTACCCAATATCGACCCATTACTAGGGCAATCAGGGCAATCACTTCCCATGCTGATCCAGATGGGAAGAAGGCACGGGCAAGGATTACGGCAGCAATTCCCTTAAAAGCCTCTGACAGAACTGCTAGAATTCCAGCCAGTTTGCCACCGTGATAAAATGCAGCTGAGACACTGATGTTACCAGTACCTAGCGATGATAGTTGCCGCCCTGTAAGCGCGGCGGTAATCCAGGCAATCAGCGGTAGTCCACCCAAGAGGGGGCAGAAAATGAAAATGGCGATCGCACCCCAAACTTGAAGCATTAATTATCTCAATTGCTTCGTTTTAACTAGCCGCATATGCCACTCGCAGCGCCCAAAAAATTAGAGCGGCGATTGAACCCAACACCAGCACAGTTGAGATACTAACTGCTTTGGGGCTATCGGCTCCCTTAAATTTCATAATTCCCCGGTCTAAGTCAGACATGGTTTGTAATTCTCCTTTGTTAGTCCGCTCTGATTTTAGTCCTTCTAGTCAATAAGCTGGTATACGGTAATCCTAAATCTGACCTGTAAATACTCGCACTGCTGGTCCTGTCATGTAAAGCCGTTGGTCTAATGACCATTCAATTTCTAAGCAGCCACCTGGCAGTTCCACAGTAGCAGTGCGATCGCATTTACCCGTCAATACTCCAGCAACTAACGCTGCACAAGCGCCCGTACCACAGGCTAGTGTTGCTCCAGCGCCTCGTTCCCATACCCGCATTTTCAGATAATTACGCCGCACCACTTGGATAAATTCTGTATTTGTGCGTTGCGGGAAAACTGGATGATGCTCAAACTGAGGACCAATAATTTCCAGGGGCACAGCTGCTACGTCTGCCACAAAGGTAATACAGTGGGGATTACCCATGCTGACACAGGTGACAGACCAAGATTGACCTGCTACTTCCAGCGGTTGGTCAATTACTTTCTCGTTATTTAGGCATAGTGTGGTGGGAATTTCAGCGGACAGTAGCTTTGGTACACCCATATCGACTCTAACTTGAGCGTTAGAAGTTATCTGGAGTGTCATAGTGCCAGCAAGTGTATGAATGCGATATGTGCCGTTTTGACTTGAATCATTCTCTAAATCAGCTAAAAACACCGCTAAACAGCGAATACCATTGCCGCACATTTCTGATTCTGAGCCATCGGAATTAAAAATCCGCATCGTGTAGTCGGTGTCATTTTGTCCGGGTAGGGCGAAGATTACGCCATCTGCACCAATGCCAAAATTGCGATCGCACAACTTAACGGCTTGTTCTGGCGTTACTACGGTTTCTGATGACGAGCGATTGTCAATTAGAATGAAATCATTCCCCAGTCCGTGATACTTAGCAAACTCAATAGACAAGTGATTTCTCCTGTTTCAGTCTTTAATTTTCGTGTCTAGTTACATTCTCTGGATCTAAAATTGCTACTCTCAATATATTAGTGAACTTAACGCAGAAGGTAGTAGCAGCGTTGGTGTACTGGTGTTAATGATGACTCCCTACTACTAAGCCTACCAACGGATAAGTTACTGTCCCAGTTAGCTATATAAAATGACTGTCATGCTTCTGGCAAGGATTTGTTTTGACGCTGGTTTCTCTGTGGCAGTAGATTTGGTTCGGCGATCGCCCTTAATGTCATCTAGTCAAATCTTCTTTATGCATCAGCTTTGCTGCGCTGACAAACTACACAATGCTATTAAAGATTCCAGCTTCTCCAACGTAATTTAATCATCAATTATTTAATCCCTGACATAGCAGGTAATGTAGAACCTCTTCTAGACATTGATGTTGGTTGAATTTAACCTTTTTCAAATATTTTCAGAAGTAGACCAACAGCGGTAAGGTAACTACAGCAGTAAGTTGAATCTGAGGAATTTACTGGAACCTCTATATAGGAAGAATAAACTTGAAATTATGCCTAGCGAATTTGATACTGCCCTACCTAGCATTCGCCAAATGCAAACACTAATTAAAGAAGCAAGCCTCGTGCAGTTGAAACTTGTAACTGGCGACCTGCTTACTGGAAAAATTAGCTGGCAGGATCAAAATTGCCTTTCTCTTCTTGATGAGAACAATCAGCCGATTATGGTCTGGCGACACGCGATCGCCTATCTAAAGCTAAAGAATTAACCCTGGACTTGCTAATCTAGCACTTTAGCAAATCAAAGCAGTGGTTCAGCTTCAATAGGAACAACTGGCATGGGAACTGCCTTAGTTTGGGTTGTGGGAGCAAGCCATTGTTCCAGTTGATTTAGATTTGAGTAGCTACCGCACAACAGTAGCAGATCACCAGCTTGTAAGTCCATCATGCCGTTGGGAAACCAAAAGAACTTCCCATCCCGCCGAATTGCTTGTACCTGCACTCCATAGCAGTGCTGGATATCCAATTTTGAGAGTATTTGAGCGATCGCGGGACTATCAGCGCTAATCATCAGCCAGTGACAAAGCATATTTTCATCTGGAACAGCCGCCTCACCCTTAGCTAGTCCATTAAAAGCAGCCAGTTCCGCAAATGTTCCTACCAACAACAAGCGATCGCCGTCTTGCAGAACTGTCTGAGCATTAGGATAAGCGACTTCCTCACCGTCAGCGCGACGAATCGCGATCAAACTTACCCCAGTTAAATAGCGCAGATCCACTTCTTCTAAAATCATTCCGGTAAGGGGAGATCTCTGTGGCAGACGATACCAGCGGCTATTCATCTCCCCAACTGCCAGTTTGAGTTCACGTGAGACTTGAAATGCTGATCGCGTCGGACGCAATTCCAGATAATGGTGACTGCGGATTTGCTGTATCTCCTGTTGAATAGAGGATAGCGACACACCCATGCAAGTCAACAGATGGGTTGCCAATTCCAAACTAGCTTCAAACTGCGGTTGCACCACTTCTCGCGCTCCCAGCTGGTACAGCAACTCAATATCTTTGTCCTGTTTGGCATGGACAACTGAATCTAATTCTGGGGACAACTCCAAGGCACGTTTGAGACAAAGGCGGATACTCATAGGGTCAGGAAGAGCGATCACTAAGCTACGCGCCTTATCTACGCCAGCGGTTTCTAATACGTGCAAACTCGCGGCATTGCCGTATACATAAGGCACTTTAGCCTCGCGTAACTGTTGAATCTTACTTTCAGACTGATCGATCACTACTACAGGTAGCCCGTGTGACTGCACCAGTCGTACCAAATTACGCCCTACCCCCCCATAGCCACATACCACCACATGATTTTGCATTGGTAGATCAGTTGCCACTGCCAACGGCTTACTAGAGGAGTCTAAAAATGGCTTCAACCAAGGTAGCTCCAACAAATGGGGAACCAGCCGCAGCACAAAAGGCGTAAGCACCAGCGTCACTGCCGTTGTTCCCAAAATCAACAGATATACTCGGTGCGAAACCAGCCCCAGTGCTTGCCCCTCACTAGCTAAAACAAACGAGAATTCCCCAATCTGAGCTAGTCCTAAACCAACAATTAAGGCAGTTTTCAGCGGATAGCCAAACCCTTTAACTAGAGGTGTGACAATCAAAAACTTGCCTATCAATACCAGCGCTACCAGTCCTAAAATTAACTCCAGGTTGTTCCACAAAAACACTGGGTCAATCAGCATCCCAATTGAGACAAAAAACAAAGTGGCAAAAATATCCCGCAACGGCTCGACATAAGTTAGGGTTTGGTCGGCATACTCCACCTCCGAAATCATCAGCCCAGCAACAAATGCTCCCATTTCAATAGAAAGCCCCAAATGCTCTGTCAATAGCGCAATGCCCAAACATAGAGCAACCACGCCCAGTAAAAATAGCTCCCTGCTCTCAGTTCGAGCCAACAGCCGTAACAATGTTGGGATAACCCAAATTCCAGCAGCAATAGCCCCCGCAGCAAATAAACCAATCCGCAATAGTGCTGTAAGTACAGCCATACCAATAGATTCAACTGGTTGGTCGAGGGTTGGTAACACTGCTAGCATTAGTCCCAGCGCCAGATCCTGAACCACCAAAATTCCCAGCATTATCTGTCCGTGGGGTGTTTCTGTTTCGTTACGCTCCATCAAGCACTTAAGTACAACTGCTGTGGACGACAAAGACAGAATTGCTCCTAAAAACACGCCCTGAGCAGGGGAACTTACCCAGCCGACGCTCAGCGATATCAGCGTTGTTACCAAGATAGTGAGGGCAATTTGCAGTCCGCCGCCCCCTAAACTGATTACCTGAACTTTTTTAAGTTCTGTAAAGGAAAATTCAACTCCCAGAGCAAATAATAAAAAGGCAACGCCAAACTGTGCCAGTGTTTCTACTTGGATTAATTCTTTGATCAGTCCCAGTCCAGCTGGACCAACGACCATCCCACCAATCAGGTAACCAAGTATTACTGGTTGACGACATAGCACTGCCAAAAGTCCTCCACCTGCGGCGGCGGCGAGAACTAACACTAAGTCAACAATCAACCTAAAATCTTCTTGCACAATTTCTTATTAAAAGACTATTAAGGTATATGAAGTTCAGCATACAGAGTTTTCAGTCTTGAAGGAAAGGCGTTTCCAGATATTTGTTGTGCTAAAAACAGCAGTTAGGATTGTAACGCTATCGACAAAACGCTAGTCTTTGTGTCAATAAAAGTAAGGGTTTTTTAGTCTGATGACGACCAATCGAACTACTATTCTGAGAGAGATTTGCGAGAAACAATGCCGATTGCCAACAGTTCCAAATTAAATCACCTGGTAATGCCTCTAGCGGTGGGAATACTTACTGTCCCCGTTGCCTTTGTAATTCCTGTCGGCGCTTTACAAGTACAGATAACTCCAGCCAAACCTCAGCTAGGAGATACGCTGTCTGTAGTAGTTCAGCAGGATAATCCGGTTAATAGCAGCCCATCTGTAACGTTGAACCAGAAGACTTACCCGACGTTTAAAATAGCCCCGAATCAGTTTCGTGCCTTGATGCCAACAACGCCTTTAGAGCGGGCTGGAAAAAGGCAAATTCAGGTAAAGGATGCAGGTGAAGTGAGGAACTTGGCGCTGTGGGTAAGCGATCGCACTTTTCCCGTGCAACGCATTACTCTCCCTCCGGGTAAGGCAGGACTAGATGCAACAAAACATGAACTCGAGCGTGTGGCAGCTTTCAAGCAGCTAGTAACACCACAAAAGTTCTGGAATGGTTCCTTCCTTAAACCAAACAAAGGTGCGATTACGACAATTTATGGGGTGCGCCGCTACTATAACGGTAAATTTGCCAAAGATTATTACCATCGTGGCGTTGACTACGCAGGTGCAGTGGGTTCGCCTGTGATTGCCCCAGCCGCTGGGCGGGTCGCCTTAGTGGGAAGAGTGTCGCAAGGGTTCCGAATTCACGGCAATATAGTTGGTATTGACCACGGACAAGGAGTAACTAGCGCTTATTTGCACCTGAGTCAGATTAGTGTCCAAGAGGGAGATTTTGTCCAACCTGGTCAAGTTATTGGTGCGGTGGGGGCAACGGGGGCTGTAACTGGGCCTCACTTGCACTGGGGTCTATATGTTCAAGGACAATCTGTTGACCCAGTACCCTGGCGAAATAATAAATTCAAATAGGTACTCATTCCAGCTAAACTACTCATGACTCAAACGGCTTTTTCTATCTGGAAGATATTTTTAGTTTGTTTAAGCATATTTACGCAAATTACACTTCTTCTAGAATTGGGCAAACAGAAGACTGAAAAAAAGTAATCCTTTTTTAGAGAGCTATCCGTCAATAAATAAGCAAAATCAAACTTCCGCAGCACTTCACAAAAGATTAAGTTATTCTCAGGAAACTTAATTTTATTTAAATCTCTTTTGATGATTTTCCTGTGAAATTAGGGAAAAATCATTGCAGGGGTACTAAACCCACAAAAGAGAGTGCCGTAGAGTATAAAGGTGTTATGAGTATCCAAAAAATCGTTGAACAAGCTCTCCACGATGGTCATCTTACACCAGCTATGGAAGCCGAGGTGGGTCGGATTTGTGACAATGCCTCTGAACTTTCAGTTGAAGAGTATATGGCGCTGGACAAGCTTATGGGGGCGCTGTTGACCGGAGATGTGGTAGCGCTACCCCGCAAACAGTTCATCAACGTTATGGAAGAGTTGGTATTGACGGAAGCGATCGCCCGCGTGGCAGAAATTGAAATCACTAGCGGTCACACCTTGGATGTCGGAGATATTGCCGCTTACGCCTTAAATCGCCTTCCCCCGTTATATGCCACTACAGAAGAAGGGGCAAACTACCAAAGCCAGAGGGCTAGGGAAGAACTACACGAATTGCTTGCTCAACAAGTTGATGAAGCGATCGCTCGTAACTTGGATCGACCTGAATTTTTTCCGGAACGCCAAGCAATCACTAAAAACACTGGCAATGAGCTGCTCAAGAATGTTAGTACCTTACTCCAAGCTTACGCCCCTAGCTTTGAACAAAAACCTGATTCATCAAAGCCCTGATTTCAAGTCTAGTAAATGATTAACAATGATTTTAGTGGCATTATTATATTAACGTTCTTGAATTAATGCCCTAAATTTTAGGATGCACTTAAAAAAACCTGAGTTCGGGATAAGGAGGGGTGGAGCAGATACAGTTGAAAGTACCTAATTCTCAACGCATCTGACCACCCTATGCTTAGTCTAGAAGCCTTGTTTTGCCATGTCGATGATTTTTGCCGATGGTTTGAACCGCGCTG